>JBDTOV010000008.1:0-69359 GCA_039933035.1 Ginsengibacter sp.
GTTTCAACAGCAGTCATACTTGTAAAAACTACCGTAATATTTTCCTTTGAAAGTTTATATATCTTTCTTTTTATTTCATCATTGATAATTGCTTCCGTTTGGATGAAAGAAATTTCATCAAACACTATATTATGATCTGCCGCTTCTCCGACAAGCGTATGTCTAACTGGCCTTGTATTTAATAGGTAAATTTTATTATTTTGCATTTCTTATCCCTTCAATTATTTCGATGGCTTCAGCATTTTGCAGTAATTCATTTGCGACCGTAATTCCCAGGCTTTCGCTGTCTTTAATCTTTAATTCTTTTTCAATTTCAATTTTTTTAAGTCCATCAGGGCTACAAATATTTCCTTTGAAAATAACATGACTATTAATAGTTTCTGCCAAAGCGCTAATAGGCGTAGAGCATCCACCTAATAATCCTCTTAAAAAATCACGTTCGATTTTTGTGCATATTGCTGTGTTTATATCATTTAATGCGTTGCATACATCAAAAGGAAAGGTATCATCATTTCTGCAAAGAATGGTAATAGCACCTTGAGCCGGAGCCGGTAACATCCAATCGAGATCAATAGAATTTTCCGGTCTTAAGCCAATTCTTTCAAGTCCTGCTGCTGCAAAAATGGCACCGTTCCATTTGTGCTTATCTACTTTTTGCAATCGTGTATTTACATTGCCTCTTAAATTTTCGATTGTATGTTTTGGATAACGATGCAACCATTGCCCTATACGACGAATGCTACTGGTTGCAATGATAGCAGTGCTATTCTCATCTTCTAAAAAAGAAGGATTGTTTTTATAGACAAAAATATCTTTGAAGGAGGCTCGTTCTAAAACTGCTGCCTGCTGAATTCCTATGGCTAATTTGGTGGGTACATCTTTCATGGAATGCACCGCAATATCAATGCGTTTATTAATCAATGCAGCATCGAGTGTTTTAGTGAAAATACCCTGCACGCCTAATTCATACAAAGGTGTAATGGTATCTACATCACCCTGGCTTTTAATATATACCAGTTCGGATGCAATACCATTTTTGCTCAGTAGTGATTGTACAAGCATGGCCTGCCACACAGCCAATTGACTTTCACGGGTCCCTATCTTAATAATTTGTTTCAATTCATGTGAAGGTAATTGCTTAAAGTGCTAATGCATTGGCAACCCTTATTATTTTGTTGGTGCAATTGTATTGCGAGTGAAGATACCGCTTTATGGATTTTTTCTTCGTAAGGTCGATCGATAAGATGTATTTCACTTAATTCGAAGAGCTGTGATTTTACGATATGCAATAAAGGATTGATTGCTTGTTTGCGATACCAGGTGCATAAATCTATCATGGTATTATTAATAATCTCCGTTGCCTTGGGGATCTCAGCCTGCCGCAGTGAAATTGTTTTTTCCAGTATAATTGATATTTCATCAACATTTAATAGTGTAATTCCTTGTAAATGTTCAGTTGTCGGATCCACATTTTGGGGCACGGAAAGATCAAGTATTAATCTTGTTTTTGCATCCGTAAAAAAAGAAGGAATAATTGTATAGGTATCAGCAGCGGAGCTTACAATGATAACATCTGCATTATTAGCTGCTTTCCCTAAAGTTTTGTAAGGTACAAATGTGCCATTGCATTTTTTTGCCAGGCTTAAAGCTTTTTGATCTGTACGGTTGGCAAATAAAAGGGAAGAACCAGGTAAATAATTTTTAAGATTTCCCCCAATATGATTTCCAAATTTTCCGGTACCCACTAAGAGAATTTTCTTATTGTGGAGATTGGAAATTCTTTCCTTAATAATTTCAATGGCGGCGAATGAAACTGAAACGGTTCCTGAACTTAATTTGGTTTTTGTTTTAATCTCTTTGGAAGATTGTAATGAAAAGTTTACGACTCTTTCCATAAAGCTGTTAAGACAGAAATGTTCCTTCGACTGCTTTGCAGCCAATTTTAATTGTGATAGGATTTCGTAATCCCCTATTATCTGGGAATCTAATCCTGCGGCCACTTTAAACAAATGCTCCACGGTAGCAAGTCCCATATACTGGTAGCCGTGATCTACAAAATCTTTCAAATTACCATGTGTATGGATGCAAAGCATTTCTATTAACCGATTAGGGTGATCGCATATCCCATAAATTTCTGTTCGGTTGCAGGTAGAAAGCACCATGCATCCGGGAAATCTTTTTTTAACAGCCTGGTCTAATAATGAAATAGAATGCTCCGGCAACAATGAAAATTTGCCGCGAATACTTATATCGCTTTTGCGATAATTGATCCCTGCTACACAGAAGGAGTCTAAAAATTGATGAATTGGATCTTCTATAATCATGAAGTGTGTAAAATTATTTTTATGTAACTACCCGGAAGTCACAAAAAAGTCATAAGAATTTAAAGCTATTTCTGATTGATTTTCAAATTAATAGATACCTTTTCAAATAAGGTTCAAAGGAAGTCAAAACTATATTTTATTTTAATGATTACCATCAGATTTCTGTATGATGATGCGCATTATAGCGGTGAATTGACCCTATTTACCTCCTGATATGATTTTGACCCTATGTTAATAGATAATAAGAAAACGAAAAAAAATTTAAAGCGGTTGCTTTATATATAAGCGGGTTACATTTGCAATTATTTTTATAAATATGGCAAGTAAGAAAGGCGTTTTATTGATGAACCTCGGGTCCCCTGATTCGACAGATGTAAAAGATTTGAGAAAATACCTCGACGAGTTTTTAATGGATGCACGGGTTATCGATAAAGGACGGTTATTGAGGGCTTTATTAGTGAAAGGAATCATTGTTCCTTTCAGGGCTCCAAAATCTGCGGAGGCCTATAAAGCTATATGGACCGATAGAGGTTCACCTTTAGTTGAAACAACCAGGCAGTTACAATTAGCTTTGGAAAATGAAATTGATGAGCCTGTGGCCATTGCCATGCGCTATGGCACTCCCGATCCTGAACAAGGATTTAATGAATTACTTGAAAAAGATCCAGCCATAGAAGAGGTAGTTGCCATGCCTTTATACCCGCATTATGCCATGTCGAGCTATGAATCAGCGGTGGAACATGCTAAAGAAATTCATAAAAAGAAAGGATATTCTTTTAAACTTTCATTTGTTGAACCGTTCTACAATGATGCCGGGTATTTGAACGCATTGGCCGAAAATATAAGACCTTTTTTAAATGAGCCTTATGACCAGCTTTTATTTAGTTACCATGGCATACCGGAAAGGCATATACGCAAAAGTGATGTAACCGGTATTCATTGCCTGCAGGTAGAAAATTGTTGTGATGTACCTTCCAGGGCACATGCCTATTGCTATAGGCACCAGGTTTTTACAACCACAAAAGAAGTAACCGAAATTTTAAACATTCCGAAAGATAAATACCGTATTTCTTTTCAATCACGTTTGGGAAAAGGGTGGTTAACCCCTTTCACCGATATCAGGTTAACTGAACTGCCAAATGAAGGAGTAACAAAATTATTAGTAATATGCCCGGCCTTTGTAAGCGATTGCCTGGAAACCCTTGAAGAAATAAACATAAGAGGCCGGGAAGAATTTATGAAAGCAGGAGGGGAATCTTTTATGATGATACCTTGTTTGAATGTAAATCCTTTATGGGTGAAGGCGGTGGCGAAGTTTGTGACGGATAATCATAACCAGGGAGTACTGATAAATAAGTAAATTGATTTCTTATCTTAATTAATAAAGATTGAAATTAAAAAGATCGGAATGTTGTATTTCTACATAAAAGCTTTACATATCATTTTTGTAATAACATGGTTTAGCGGGCTTTTTTATATCGTGCGGCTTTTCGTATATAGCGCCGAGGCAGACTCAAAGTCCGAATCTGAAAGAACTATTTTGCTGAAACAATTTGGAATTATGCAAAAACGCCTGTGGTACGGTATTACCTGGCCATCAGCGATACTTACACTGGTTTTTGGAATATGGATTGGGATATTATATGGAAGCCTTCCCGTCTGGCTATTAGTAAAGTTTTTTTTTGTGCTGGGTTTATTTATATATCATTTGAGCCTTCATGTAATTTTTAAGCAGCAGCAGAAGGAAAATTTTCGTTGGACTTCCCAAAGGTTAAGAATGTGGAATGAAGTTGCAACCTTGTTTTTAATTGCAATTGTAATGCTTGCTGTTGTAAAACAATTACTCAGTGTTGTTTGGGGAATATTGGTACTTATTGCATTTTCCGTGTTGCTTTTGTTTGCAATAAAAATGTATAAGAAATACCGGCAAGATCAGAAATAAGAATTGTTGGCTAATCTGCTAATAAAAATGGTCGTCTCTTCAAAAAGAGACGACCATTTTTATTAAAAAGAAATTTCATCAAAAAGTTGTTGATCCATCCGCCTGGTAAGCAAAATGAAATTTATAAATTAAAGTAACAGGAACCTGGCCTGCGAACGGAACATAATTAACTGAAAGTATTTCCATTTTTACATAATGATTGTCTGCAGTTCTTATTACAAAGAATTGGCCTGCTTTAGGAGAAAAAGCATGCGTAGTCGAATTGTAAATATACCAACCGGTGGTAAACCCTGCGTCTATGGCTAATTGGGTGGAAGTGGTATCGTACGCATAACCACTTTGGGCCGCCTGTGTATAAGAATCATAAATTCCGGTTTGCGTTATTACGCCGGCATTGCCAGGTCCGCTTATGTGGCTGTTAATAATAAAATTTACATTGCGAAGGCCAAAATCCCAATTAGTAGTGGCCGAGTCGCTATTCGCGACCACCGCATCATTTTTAAAACTAAAAAAGGTATTGGGAGCAGCGGGGTCGAAGGCTACCTGGATGGAATCTGTTTTTGTGACTGCAGGAATTGTATTATTTGAAGTATCTTTTTTGCAGGATATTAAACCCGCTATTAAAGACACGCCTGCCAGTATATGTAGTGTCAGTGATTTCATTTTTTATTTGTCTTTATTGTCAAGTTTAAAATTTACATTGATAAAATAAGTTCTGCCAAAGATATTAGGCATCTGAAGTCTATTGGTATAATTCAAAATATTTTCTACCCCGGATTGTATTTCCCAACTGGTGCCGAGTCTTTTAGAGAAAGTCGTATTTACCAGGAGAAACCCCTTTACGAATTCCCGGTCATCATCTAAGATACCACTGCCATCTTCGAAATTATTAAGCCCATCAAATCCATAGCGCCCCCTGTATTTCGCAGTAACAAATGCGGTGGCTTTGTAAAATACATTATCGTATTGCAACCGGATATTGGCTGTATTCCTGCTCCTGTTATACAATCCTTTATATTCTTTTTTTGTAACTGGCGAAGTAATATTAGTGATCGGATCCCTTTTGTAAATTTCACCATTCTTAATTTTGTGTAACACATCTTTATCTTTTGCCAACAGGTATTGATAACTGCCGTACACAGAAATATTCCTGCTGATGTTATGAGAAATATTTACTTCAGCGCCTTCAGTAAAAACCTTATTCAAGTTTTCATAAGAATAAATAGCCTGGTTATTTATTTTTTTGAATGGAAGGTTATAGGTTTCTATGAGGTTACTGATATCATTTCTAAAAAAATTAATTTTCAACACAGAATTATTATGAAGCGTATAATCAAAACCAACATTAATACCAATAGACTTTTCAGGTGATAATTCCACTCCGTTTGCATATGGACTAATATCAATTGCATCATCAATTTCACCGTTTCTCTTTAGTTTCCCCAATCCATCTCCCAGTTCACGCGCTCCTAACAAGGTATAACCTATTAGGGTATTAGAAAAATTTAAGAACTGCTGCCTGAAGTCAGGCGCCTTGAAACCTGCTCCTACGCTACCTTTTATAATAAAATTAGGACTTACCTTATAGCCAACCGCAATTTTTGGACTAAGCTGAGCTGCATACAATGAATTTTTATCGAACCTGGCACCGGCCAATATATTTATTTTTTCTTTCCATTGAATTTGTTTTTGGACAAATGCATACCAGGAGTTTAATTCCTTAAGCGAACTGTACCTGCTTGAGTTCACTGTTTCGAAATTATAACCTAGGCCCGTTACGAAAAGTGCAGCCGGATTTTTGCCGGCATTTACCTGTATTTCGGGTCTGAAAAGAAACTGGGTAAGCATGATGGTTTCATACAACGAATCGTTTTTTTGCAGGTATACCGCGGCATTATTTGAATAGGAAGTGGCATAAACAGAAGTGGAATAATTTAATTTGTTATTTACGGTGTGTTGCAACCGGGCATATGCACTTTTATCAGTCTCAATGGTATTTCCTTTTACTACTTCCGGGTCAGACAAGGGATAGATGAGGTAATTATTAATTTGTTTTTCTGAAAAATAGCGGGCCGATACCATCAACTTATTTTTTGCATTGATATCGTATAACATTTTTGCACTAAAAGAGTAATCTATAAAAGGATCAACGGTTTTTCCATAAATATTTTTATCAAGGTCATAGCCATTGCCGCTGTACCTGTTGGCAAAAAGCTGGAACGAGGTATTGTTATATTTTATACTGGAAGCCCCTGTTAATCCCAGTGTATTATTGCTTGCATAATGTGTTTGAAAATCGAGCGAATTTTTCTTAGGTTCCTTTGATATGATATTTATTACACCTGCCAGCGCATCAGAACCATACAAACTGGTGGCCGGCCCCTTTAATATTTCAATTTGCTTTATGTTTCCAAGGGCTATTCTCCCGAGATTAATAATTCCGGCATTTCTGCCAGTAAGTGGTTCGCCGTCTATAAGAATTAAAGTATACGCCGGATCAAGTCCCTGCATTTGAATACCATTTCCAAAAGGATTGGGATAGCCTTGCAATGCCGTTCCCAATGGATTATTGGCAATTACCAAACTGCTTTGCATTTGCAAAATGTCAATCAATTTTTCTGAACCGGAGAGCGAAATGGTTTTTGAAGTGATAACCTGTATGGGCAAGGGGAGGTTCGATATGGTATTTTCTGTTCGCGTACCGGTAATCACTACTTCGTCGAGCACCTTGCCGGAAGTGTCTGATGAACTTTTTTGAGCCGACGCGAATGAAAAAAGATTAAAAAAAATAATTGAATATGATATTTTTTGGAGCATATGTATCGTTGCAAAAATGCCTTAGTTACCCAAGACTATTATCACGGGAATGTAAAAAGGGGTACTGATTGTAATCATACCCAGGGGTGTCTGGAATCATCAAAAAATTTGAGTGTTTAATGCAGGTAACATGTTATCAATTTATAAATTATTTTTTGCAAATAAAGTGATAAAAAGCCAATCTCTGTAATTGTACGAGGGATTATTAATTAAGGCAAAGATATGCCCGGGAGATGGGGCGATTAAAAAAACATCAATGAAACAATAATTCGCATGGCTTTAAGCCCGTATGTTTTTTAAAAGCAGTTGAAAAGTGTGAGATAGAAGAATACCCCAGTAATGCCGAAACATCCGTAACGCTCAATTCTTTTTCATACAAAAGATATTTGGCATGTTCCATGCGCTGGCTTTGAAAAAAATCAAATATCGTGGTGCCATACATTTCTTTGAAGCCTTTCTTTAAGTAGCATTCATTAATGGCAGCTTTACGGCTGAGTTCCTTAATGGTTAATGGCTCACTGATATGTTCTAATAATATTTCCCTTGCCAATGCTATCTTTTCCCTATCCGCATCGTTGGCTAAAAACTTACAGGTAAAAGTATCTTCTCCATCCCCAACCATGCAATCCATGCTATATAAAAGCAGCATTTGCGTTTGGGCATTTATAAAAATGTTTTCCAGGCTTTCGGAATAAGAGTGATTTAATAAAGCATCCAGAACTAAATTTGTTCTGCTGCAAAGGGGCAATGATTTTAAAAAGGAAGCAGTATGGCTAAAGTTTAAAACGCTTTCGGAAAAGGAAGTCGTCTTTATTCCTTTTACAAACTGTGAAAGGTGATCGGAATTGAAACGAAAACTGGCTACATCTACCGTTTCAATAATCTCATGGCACCGGTCAGACTGGCCATGTTTACAAAAAACGCATTCAGCATCCTTTTGCTTACAATACCGGTTTCCGGTAACGCAAAACACCAGTTCAAGGCTGCTTTCTTTTTTATCTTCCGGTTTGAAGTTATATACCATCATGCCCGTATCGTCAAAATTTATATGAGGCAATTTCCGATACCGGTCGATTGTATATTGAACAGTGCCGGGGATCTGTTGCGTTTTATGGTGAACAAGTTCCATCTCTTCCTGCATAACAGGATGATTTAATGCAACAGATAATATATGTTCGGCTGATTCCATTTTTAAAATATTTGCAAAGGTAATGACTTTAGTTTTCAGCGCCATTATTATGGCCGTGAAAGCCGCAAAAATTTATGTAAAATTCATACAATAGTACCAAATAAAAACACTGGGATATTATTGTATGATTTAATATGAAAAATGTAGAATCTCTGCCGTGGAAAAGATCAAAAGAAGAAATGTTAAGTGATTTACTATACAAAAAGCGACGGAATAATACCTCTTCCCCTTCTTACTGTTTCTCTTTCCTAAACGAAATTGATGAAAAGCAAAACGGTATTTTCAGGAAAGAAACTCACATCATGACGTGTAGTAATTTCCGACTATTTTATAGTTAATAAATTTTCTTTTAAAACGCTATTATTTTGGTTATTAACCCTTATTATTTCGTACCTTTGCGCGATTATAATTTAATATCTTAACAGCGTTTTTATCTCTTAATATGATATCAGATACAGCAGAAGTAATTACCCCAAAATTAGATGGTTACGGCGCGGACAGCATCCAGGTTCTTGAAGGCCTTGAGGCAGTAAGAAAACGGCCGGCGATGTACATCGGAGACGTTGGCAATAAAGGCTTGCATCACCTCGTATATGAAGTGGTCGATAACTCTATTGATGAAGCCCTTGCCGGCTATTGCAGTAATATCGTTGTAACGATCAATGAGGATAATTCCATAACGGTAAAGGATGATGGGCGTGGTATTCCTACAGGCATCATGACTAAAGAAAAAAGAAGCGCCCTCGAGGTCGTGATGACGGTGTTGCACGCAGGAGGAAAATTTGATAAAAATACCTATAAAGTAAGCGGTGGCCTGCACGGTGTGGGTGTAAGTTGTGTAAATGCCCTGAGCACTATGTTTCATGTGACGGTAAGCCGTGATGGTAAGGTATTTGAACAGGAGTATGCAAAGGGTATTCCACAGTATAAAGTACGTGAAATAGGAGATAGTGACGCAACGGGTACAGAAATACGATTTCTGCCTGATTCATCCATTTTTATTGTTTCAGAATACAATAGGGAAATACTTGAAGTCCGGTTAAGGGAACTTTCTTTTTTAAATAAAAAAATTAAGATTGTTCTAAATGATCTTCGTGAAACGGATGATACTGGAAATACTTACTCGAAGACTTTTTATAGTGAAGGCGGTATTGTGGAGTTTGTTGAGCTCATCGATAAAAATGGCAGCCGCCAGCCGTTACTTCCCACGGTGATTTACTGTGATGGCCTTGATGCTGCCAGCAATGTTGCTGTGGAAGTAGCCATGATCTATAACACAGGTTACCAGGAACATTTATTTAGTTATGTAAATAACATCAATACCATTGAAGGTGGAACCCACGTATCCGGCTTCAGGCGTTCTATAACACGTGTTTTTAAAAGCTATGGTGAGAAAGAAGGGATGTTCGAAAAAGCAAAAGTGGAGATAGAAGGGGATGATTTCCGGGAGGGACTCAGCGCGGTAATATCTATTAAAGTTCCGGAGCCCCAGTTTGAAGGGCAGACCAAAACCAAATTAGGTAACAATGAAGTAATGGGTGTTGTTGATTCAACCCTTAGCCGGGTTTTGATCGCCTATCTTGAAGAAAATCCAAGAGATGCAAAAACAATTATTCAAAAAGTAATATTGGCTGCGCAGGCGAGAGCTGCGGCCAAAAAGGCGCGTGAAATGGTACAGCGCAAAAGCGTACTTACGGGCGGTGGCTTACCGGGTAAACTGGCCGACTGCAGTGACAAAGACCCGTTCCGTTGTGAATTGTTTTTGGTGGAAGGTGACTCAGCCGGCGGTACGGCAAAACAGGGCCGCGACAGGAGTTACCAGGCTATTTTACCCTTGCGTGGTAAAATCCTGAATGTAGAAAAGGCCATGGAACACCGCATTTACGACAACGAGGAAATAAGAAATATGTTCACCGCGCTTGGGGTAAAAATTGGTACCCCAGAAGATCCGAAAGCCCTTGATACAAGCAAACTGCGGTACCATAAGCTCATCATTATGACGGATGCTGACGTAGATGGAAGCCACATTGCAACGCTGATACTCACATTTGTTTTTCGTTACATGAAAGAATTGGTAGAGCAGGGATTTGTTTACATTGCGCAACCCCCTTTGTATTTACTGAGAAAAGGAAAAGAACAATCCTATGCATGGAACGATGAAGAAAGAAAAACGTGGATTGCACTGGTTGCAGGAGGTAAGGAAGATACTGTTCACATACAACGCTATAAGGGTCTTGGTGAAATGAATTCTGAACAACTTTGGGAGACAACAATGAACCCTGATACCCGTACCCTGAAGCTGGTGACAATTGACAGCGCCGCAGAAGCGGATCGTGTGTTTAGCATGCTAATGGGAGATGAAGTGCCACCACGCAGGGAGTTTATTGAAACGCATGCCAAGTATGCAAGGTTAGATGTATAAGTTTTGATGCAGGTGATATCGTTTTAAAGGCTTCTTCAAGAAATGAAGAAGCTTTTTTATTTCACTGTATTGTAAAATAATTTTCCCGGAAAACGTAATTGGATTTTATAAAATTCTATTTTGAAATCAGAGGCGTAATATTGCATGCTCAAACTTCCCGATATTTAAATTCTTTTCATGAACGCTGTTACGCGAAAAATCATAGCCTTCTTGTTGATACTGGTAACTACAGGTGCAGAGGCCCAGGTTGACTATCCTACGTTCAAAAGCCAGGCCGTTATTAATGCCGCAGACAGCCAGCAGCTATCTTTTAATTTATACAATTTAAACTATATCAATAATACCGAATGGTTTGGTAATATCCCATTGAGCGGCACCTTGTTTGGATATGAACTTATTCCTGAAATTGAATATCAAATTTCTCCTAAACTAATTATTAAAGGAGGCCTGTATCTTCAAAAAGAATTTGGCAGGCCACACTATACGACAGTTGACCCGACTTTTACGGTTAAATACAAGGCGAAGCATTCATCATTTATTTTGGGTACGCTGGAAGGCAATAACAATCACGGGTATATAGAACCTATTTATGATTATAAATTAATCATCAATGAAAGACTGGAAAATGGCTTTCAATTCTTTGTGAACACCAGGCCCTATTCGCATGATTTTTTTATTAACTGGAGAAAAGCTATTCACCCGGGCGATAATTTTAAAGAGGAATTTGACATTGGCTACGTTTCAAAAATAAATATCATCAATCATGATAAGTTTACTCTTTCTCTTCCCGTTCAAATGCTGTATTCTCATAAAGGAGGCCAGGTAGATAGCTTACACACGCCACTACAATCCCTCGTGAATTTTGCTTCGGGACCCTCTGCTACATTCACTTTGAATCATAAATTATTAAAAAGAGTTGTATTCGATAATTATTATGTAAACTATAAAGATATCTCCGGGGAGAAATTGCAGGCTTTTAACGAAGGAAACGGTTTCCTGTCGCATCTCCTTTTTGATTTTAAAAATGTCGGTATTGACCTAAGGTATTGGAATGGCCAGGGTTTCATAGGCCCCCGGGGAATGGCTTTATTCCAGTCTGTTTCCGAAAAATATCCGGGCCTGGTTGAAAAGCACCGGGAACTTCTGATTGTAAGTTTTATTTACGATAAAGAAATTTTCAAAAATGTAAATTTCGATTTCAGAATTATCCCTTATAAAGATTTTCTTGAAAAAACATCCAGTGGTACCGGTCTTGAATACTCTTATGAAATGTATTTAAAATATAATTTGAAGTTGAATATCAAGAAGATCAAAAATTCTTTGAATAACTAAATAATTTAGTTCTTTTTGAAATATATAGTATGAAATACGTATAAATCGCTAATTTTGGCGTCCACTGTCAACAGACTTTGGGCTTAAACTATTTTTTAAACTATAAACCCATTCACAATGTCAAAAATGTTAACAGCCTATTGCATGAAAACAAAAGAGAAAAATGTTCCGATGCAGGATGCAGTAATAACCAAAACTTCAAGAGGCGGATATATGGCCCAGGGTAATGATGGAAAAGGAAATAAAATGACTACTATGCTCAGTGAAGCTAATGCACTTGAGGCTGTGAAAGACGGTGTTGCCAAAAAAGGTTGGTAAGATCGTATAAAAATTTGCGGGCGATATGGTGATGCTGTATCGCCTTTTTCATGCACAATATAAAAGATTTTTTACCAGGTCTTTAGTGCTCCGGATTCCAGGGATTCCTCTTCATGGAATACCGAAGCGCTATGCATTTTCTTCAAAAATTCATACATCTCAGTCATACTAAAAATATCTTTCACAATTAAAATGCCGTTTCTGCCAACTTGTTTTAGCCGCGCTTTATTAGTTTGTGTCTGAATAAAGTGTAAAATCTTCATAAAAACGTCACTGTTGAAATAAGGAGAATCAGCATTGGCCACAAAAAAACATTTTAAAGTATCATTCTTTACAATCATTTTTTCAAAACCTAAATCAACTGCAATTTTTCTACAACGTACTGTTGTAAAAAGGTCTTCGACCTGTGGTGGAACAGGGCCAAACCTGTCCATCATTTCTGTGTGAAAATCGGAAAGTTCTTTTTCGGTTTGACAATTATCAAGGCGGGAATACAGGCTTAGTCTTTCAGTAATACTTTCCACGTATTCATCAGGGATTAATATTTCCAGGTCTGTATCTATTGTACAATCAGAAACATAATCATCCTGTTTTTGAATTTCTTCTTTGAATAATTCCTTAAACTCTTTTCTTTTCAATTCACGAATGGCCTCATCTAATATTTTCTGGTACATTTCAAAACCGATCTCTGCAATAAAGCCGCTTTGCTCGCCGCCAAGCATGTTGCCTGCTCCGCGAATATCAAGATCACGCATGGCAATCTGGAAACCACTTCCAAGGTCGCTGTATTGTTCAAGTGTTGTTAAGCGTTTGCGACTGTCAGCCGGCAATGTGCTCATGGGTGGTGCCAATAAATAGCAAAAAGCTTTTTTATTACTCCTGCCCACCCTTCCTCTTAACTGGTGAAGATCACTAAGGCCAAACTGGTGGGCATTATTTACAATGATCGTATTAACATTGGGAATATCAACACCACTTTCTATAATATTAGTACACACCAGCACATCATATTTTCGATCCATAAAATCAAGTATCGTTTCTTCCAGCCTGTCGCCTTCCATTTGTCCGTGAGCATACGCTATGCTGAGGTCAGGACAAAGGCCCTGTAATAAGCCACGCATTTCAGCAAGTCCATGCACCCGGTTATGAATAAAAAAAACCTGGCCGCCTCTTTCAGTTTCATAATAAATAGCATCGCGGATAAAATCCTGGTTGAATACATGCACTTCTGTCTGTATGGGCTGGCGGTTTGGCGGGGGGGTATTTATGATACTAAGGTCCCGGGCTCCCATTAAACTGAACTGTAAAGTTCTTGGGATGGGCGTAGCCGTTAGTGTCAGGGAATCCACTGTTGTCCGGATCAGTTTTAATTTTTCTTTTGCAGTTACACCAAACTTTTGCTCCTCATCAATTACCATTAAACCGAGGTCCTTAAATTTTACATCTTTACCGAGTAACGCATGCGTTCCAATAATGATGTCTATTTTGCCTTCCTGTAACTTTTGTAAGGTTTCTTTTTTTTCTTTGGATGTCTTAAAACGATTAATATAATCCACCGTAACCGGGAAGTCTTTCAGGCGCTCGCTAAAAGTTTTGTAATGCTGATACGCGAGGATAGTGGTAGGAACCAATACAGCAGCCTGTTTCCCATCGAGGCAAGTTTTAAATGCGGCCCTTATGGCTACTTCCGTTTTGCCAAAACCTACATCCCCACATACGAGTCTGTCCATGGGAGAAGGCTTTTCCATATCGTTCTTTACATCCGTTACCGCTTTGTTCTGATCAGGCGTGTCCTCATATATAAAGGAAGCCTCCAGTTCCGTTTGCATATAGCTATCAGGTGAATGAGCGAAACCTTTTAAACTTTTGCGTTGGGCATATAATTTTATCAGGTCGGTAGCAATGTCTTTTACCTGTTTTTTCGTTTTGTCTTTCAGCTTATTCCATACATCACTACCTAACTTGTTCATTTTGGGCACGGTTCCTTCCTTGCCGCTGTATTTACTTATTTTATGAAGGGATGAGATATTTACATATAAAAGATCTTTGTCTTTATACACAATTCGGACGGATTCCTGTAATTTTCCATTAGCCTCAATTTTTTCAAGCCCGCTGTACACGCCTACACCATGATCAATGTGCGTAACATAATCGCCGGGCTGCAACTCACGAAGTGTTTTTAATGTAAGTGCTTTATTTTTACTAAAAGCCTGTCTTACCCTGTATTTATGATAGCGCTGGAATATCTGGTGATCCGTATAGCAAACAATTTTCAAATCGTTATCAATAAAGCCTTCATGTATGGAAACCGGAACGGGTGTAAAATTAATTGCGGCGTCCAGGTCACTGAAAATAGCATGTAATCTTTCTAATTGTTTTGGATTATCGGCAAAAATAAATGCGCTGTATTGTTTTGATTCGAAGTTCCTGAGATTGTCAATTAAAAGGCTGAATTGCCGGTTAAATGCGGGTTGCGGTGTCGTATTAAATTTTATTTCGGTAACCTGGGCGATTGCCGCCTGGCTTTTTTTTGCGAAGTAAAATTTTGTTCCGAACTCAACAATATGTCGTTGCGTAATTTGTTCTTCCAATACAGCAGCGCTTACAAAATCATTTAAAGAAACCTCATTTTTCTGATTCAACCCGTCCTCTTCAATATCAGAATTAACCGATCCCTTTCCCGTACTTTTATTTTCGATAGCAAATTGTACATCTTCTTCCTGTTGTACAATTATTTCCTTAATAAATTCCCAATCCTCTGTCCATACAATTGTATTTTCAGAAAGAAAATGTAAGAGTGAAACCTTTTCACCGGTTGTAAATTGCGTTTCAACATTGGGAATGATATTTACCTGCAAAAGCTTTCTTTCGCTTAACTGTGTTTCCGGATCAAATATCCGGATGCTGTCAATGTCATTATCGAATAGCTCAATGCGGTATGGCTTCTCATTTCCAAAAGAATAAATATCGAGAATGCCACCACGAATAGCAAACTGTCCCGGTTCATATACAAAATCGCTGCGGCTAAAGCCATGATCAACGAAGCGGGATAGTATGGCATCTACATTTATGGTTTGTCCCTGTTTGAAAGAAATAATATTGTCAGCAAGGGTTTTTGATAAAACTACCTTTTCAAAAATAGCTTCCGGGTAGGTAACAATAATTTTGCGGTTGCCGCCCGCGCCAAGTTTTGTAAGTGCTTCAGTTCTCAACATTACATGGCTGCTGTTAAGCAGGTTGTAATTTTTTTTATTTTTAAAAGATGAGGGGAAATAAAAAACATCAAGCGCCTTTGTGATATTTTCAATGGTGTTGTGGAAATAAGCGGCTTCCTCAGCATCTCTTAATATTACAAGATGATTGAGTTGTGCTGTTACCGGATGGTTGAAAACCGAAGAGACAACAAATTGGGACGCGCTTCCGTTAAGGCCTGAAAGGTGGATATGCTGGGGTTTTGACAATACAATCCTATCCGCAATTGTAAAAATGCGGGAATCTTTTTCATACATATTCATCAACACGTCAAGATTCATTCATCAACTTTTGTAACCTCGGCAAAGTTATGTGTATTTTTACTTTTACCCAAGTATGACGAAAACATATAATACCATTAATGGGGATAATCAATGTAAATTTTTCATTTAGAAAGATCAGTTGTATTTTTCAAAAAAATTAGCTGCATGGCATCACAACCCTGGCGTACGGGAACGGTTATACGCATTGAGAACGAGACGTACAATACCAAACGGTTTTTTATAAAAGTAAACGAATTGGAATCTTTTGATTTCAAACCGGGACAATTTGTTACCCTCGATCTCCCTATTCATGAACAAAAAAATAAAAGATGGCGCAGTTATTCTATCGCGAGTTGGCCTGATGGTACCAATGTTTTTGAATTATTAATTGTGTTATTGGTAAGTGGCGCAGGCACTCCCTATTTATTTAGCCGGGTAAATGTGGGAAGTGAACTGGTTTTCAGGGGAGCACAGGGTATATTTACCTTACCTGAAAATATTAAAAAAGATGTGTTCTTTATTTGTACGGGAACCGGTATTGCCCCATTTAGGAGCATGCTGAATTATATGTATCAGCATAATATACCTCATCAAAATTTGTATCTGTTATTTGGCTGCCGTACCAAAAAGGATCTTTTGTATCATGAAGAAATGAAAGAGCTTGAAAGTAAAATGGAAAATTTTACATATATGCCGACGCTAAGTCGCGAAGGATGGGATGGCCAAGAGGGACATACAGGCTATGTGCACAGCCTCTATGAAGAAATTTGCAAAAAAAATAACCAGGCATGTGAAGGAATTGACAATTTAAAACCCGCTTCTTTTTATTTATGCGGATGGAAAGCAATGATTGATGACGCCCGTAAAAATATTGCTGAACTGGGGTATGATAGAAAGGCTGTTCATCTTGAGTTATATGGTTAGACGGGTATCTTACAATCAAAAAATTTCTAATAAAATAAAAAGTATGCATAATAAAAATCCACACCTGCGGGCAATGGCTATTTCATTCTTCATCGTTACTATTTCAACCTTTAACTTTTTAAGATTAACCGGCAGTGAATGTATAAGGGCCATTCATGTAGTAACCTTGTTAGTATGCGGAATGGCGATTGGAATATTGCTGACTAATTTATTTGCTATGCTGAGAAGAAGGAGTTAGTGTTGTAGCCATACATTTAATTTTGAATAGTTTCATTGATTATTTTCCTGGCATCCTTCAAGGCAATTCTTTCCTGCAGCATAGTATCTCTATATCGGATGGTAACCGTATTATCTTCTTTTGTTTGGTGATCTATCGTTATACAAAATGGCGTTCCGATTGCATCCATTCTCCTGTAACGTTTGCCAATACTGTCTTTTTCTTCATAAAACGTATGAAAGCTTTGTTTACATTCATTCATTAATTGTTTGGCGATTTCGGGTAAGCCATCTTTTTTTATCAATGGTAGAATGGCTAATTTATAAGGAGCAATCTTCGCAGGAATTCTTAAAACGACACGACTGTCTTCGGTACCATCTTCCCTGTTCCATTTTTCTTCCGCATACGCAACGCTTATAACGGCCAGGAATAAACGATCTAACCCAACTGAAGTTTCCACCACATAAGGAATATAATTTCCAACAGGCTTGCCATCTTCTTTCAGGTCGTTGTCAAAATATTGTAATTTTTTTCTGCTTAATTCCTGGTGTTGTTTTAAATCAAAATCTGTTCTCGAATGAATACCTTCCAGTTCTTTAAAACCAAAGGGAAATTCAAACTCTATATCAACCGCGGCATTTGCATAATGCGCCAGTTTTATATGATCATGAAAACGCAGCTTGCCATGAGGAATACCAAGGAATTCGTGCCATTGTAACCTTTCGGCTTTCCAGTAATCGTACCATTTCATTTCAGTACCGGGTTTCACAAAAAACTGCATTTCCATTTGTTCAAATTCCCGCATGCGGAAAATAAACTGGCGCGCTACAATTTCATTGCGAAATGCTTTACCGGTTTGCGCAATTCCAAAAGGAATTTTCATTCTTCCTGTTTTTTGCACATTGAGAAAATTTACAAAAATCCCCTGTGCCGTTTCTGGCCGCAGGTACACTTTATTGTCTTCTTCATTGGCAGAAATAGTAGAGCCAAATTCGGTTGAAAACATCAAATTAAACTGCCGGATATCCGTCCAGTTGCTGGTTCCACTAACTTCACATTTTATATTATTCTCTTCAATCAAATTTTTTAACGAGGTAAAATCATCTTTGGCCAGCAACTCATCCATGTTTTTTAACAAAGCGGATTCTGCTTCCTTTTTTCCTTCCAGCGCTAACTTTTCTGCATGAGATTCTATCAAATGATCAACACGGTAGCGTTTTTTGCTGTCCTTGTTATCAATCATAGGGTCGCTGAAATTATCTACGTGCCCGCTTGCTTTCCACGTAAGCGGGTGCATAAATATTGAGGCGTCTATACCAACGATATTTTCATGGAGCTGTGTCATACTCCTCCACCAGTAATCACGGATGTTCTTTTTTAATTGGGCGCCGTTTTGTCCATAATCATATACAGCGCTCAAGCCATCATAAATTTCACTGGAAGGGAAAATATAGCCGTATTCTTTGCAATGTGCAATTATCTGACTGAAATTATTTAATTCGTCTGCCATAAGGGTGCAAATATAAATTAAAGGGAAAAGAATGGCTAAACATTAAAATCGTTTTACAGAGACAGGTTTATAATTTTCTTTGAATATCTTATTTTTCAAAACGATAAAGATTAAAATACTTCCAACGATAATTAAAATAATATTTTCTAAGACAAATCTTATTCATTGGATAGGGTGGTGGTTAATATTTGGAGTTCTAACTTATTTAATTATTTTCTTAATATGGGGATTTGTGGGCGATGGGTTATACCCAAAAAAATGGGACATTTATATCAACGTAATTTACACTTCTTGCGCGATGATTTTTCTTTCTCCAATCCTGCATTTTAGAATCAGGGCTAACCGTAAAAATGGGAATTTTTCAAAAGTAAAAATTATATAATTGTATTTGTTGCAATATTTTTATTGAGTGTATTTATTGCTTACCAGCAACTGTAAGTACTTTGTTACGTCAACTTCTCATTCATCTTATGCCGTTCTGCATCTCTTAAATTTTTCTTTTCGAAATTCTTTTGTAAGGCGTTGGCAAGATCAACGCCTGTTTGGTTTGCCAGGCAAATCAATACCCACAATATATCAGCCATTTCATCGCTTAGCTTTTTATTTTTATCAGTTTCCTTAAAAGATTGTTCACCGTAAATCCGAACAATCAACCTGGAAAGTTCGCCGACTTCCTCCATTAAAATTCCAAGGTTGGTTAGTTCGCTAAAGTATTTTACACCAGTCGTTTTGATCCATTGGTCAATTTTGGCCTGGGCTTCTTTAATAGTTATATCCATAAATTTATTTTTGCCACAAAGACACTATGCCACAAAGTAAAGAAGAAAACTTGTAGGTTTCCTTCGGAAATTCATGTCTTTGTGGTTATTTACTCCTTGTTTTTAGAATCAATAATTATCGTTATCGGTCCATCATTTATAAGGGCAACTTTCATATCCGCTCCAAATTGCCCGGTATAAATTCGCCTTCCCAAATCATTTTCCAATTGCTTTATAAATTTTTCATACAGCGGTATCGCTATTTCCGCCTTACTGGCCTTTAAATAAGAAGGACGATTTCCTTTTTTGACCGAAGCCTGTAACGTAAACTGGCTTACAACTAAAATATCTCCATCAACTTCTTTTACAGAAATATTAGGTACTTTATTTTCATCATCAAATATGCGGAGGTTTACTATTTTATTGCTGAGCCATTGTACATCTTCATCCGTGTCGGTATCTTCAATCCCCACCAACACCAGCAGTCCTTTTTCAATAGCTCCCGTTATTATATCGGCCACGTTTACGGAAGCCCGGGAGACTCTTTGAAGTACAATTCTCATTAATTGTAAACTAATATTTTTTTAATAGAAAAAGATTCTTTTTTGTGCCAAAATCGGTCAAATATAATGTGCAAAGATTTTTAAACGCAATGTGAGTAAGGTTTACAAAATTATCCGGGCTTCTTTTCCACACGCTGTGTATATTTTAGACTGTGTTTTATGGAGGAGAAAAAATATTTTCGTTCTCCCGCATTATCAAAAGTAGATTATTAACCTAAAATGTATTAACCCAATGTCAAATAACAATCTGTCCACTGAAGGCCTCCGCTTTCCCCGTCATTTTACCAAAGACGGTATATCTCCTTTCGATATGTTCGAATACGATTACCGCTCATCGGTAATTAAGAACACAACAGGCGAAATTGTATTTCAAATGGATGACGTGGAAGTTCCCAAACAGTGGAGCCAGATTGCGACCGATATCCTGGCTCAAAAATATTTTAGAAAGGCCGGTATTCCGCAACCAGATGGAACCTCCGGAAGAGAGACGTCTATAAAGCAGGTAGCGCATCGCATGGCTCATTGCTGGCGTGTGTGGGGCGAGCGCAATAATTATTTCGGATCCGCAGAAGATGCACAAATATTTTATGAAGAATTGATTTATGGAATATTAAATCAATCCTGTGTACCCAACTCGCCGCAATGGTTTAATACGGGCCTCCATGAAGTATATGGCATAACCGGGAAACCGCAAGGCCACTATTATGTAGATGCTAACGATGGACAGTTAAAAAAGTCCACCTCAGCTTATGAGCGCCCGCAGCCTCATGCATGTTTTATATTAAGCGTGGAGGATGACCTGGTAAATGAGGGTGGAATTATGGACCTGTGGGTGCGTGAAGCCAGGATTTTTAAATACGGAAGTGGCGTAGGAACCAATTTTAGCAGCATACGGGGTGAAGGTGAGAGATTAAGTGGCGGGGGCACCTCCAGCGGATTAATGAGTTTTCTTAAAATAGGAGACCGTGCGGCGGGGGCTATCAAAAGTGGTGGCACTACAAGACGGGCTGCAAAAATGGTTTGCCTCGATCTGGATCATCCGGAAATTGAAATTTTTGTAAACTGGAAAGTGGAAGAAGAAAAAAAAGTAGCTGCCCTGATCGATGCAGGTTATCCAAGCGATTACGAAGGCGAAGCTTATAAAACAGTAAGTGGTCAGAACAGTAACAATTCTGTACGCATACCGAATGAATTTTTTCATGCGTTGGATGCTAATGGCGATTGGGAACTGAAAGCGAGAAGCGATGGACACACGATGAAAACAATAAAGGCAAAAAAATTATGGGATGACATTAATTATGCCGCATGGCGTTGCGCCGATCCGGGCACGCAGTACAATACTACTATTAATGAGTGGCATACGTGCCCCGAAGGTGGGTCCATAAGAGCGAGTAACCCTTGCAGTGAGTATATGTTTTTGGATAACACTGCCTGCAATCTTGCTTCAGTAAATCTGCGCAGGTTTTTTGACGAAAGCGATAACTCGTTTGATGTAAAGGGTTTTGAATATACCGTAAGATTGTGGACAACCGTGCTTGAAATTTCGGTATTAATGGCGCAGTTTCCAAGTAAAGAAGTAGCGCAGCTTAGTTACGATTACCGCACACTTGGTTTAGGGTTTGCGAACCTCGGCAGCATGCTTATGGTAAGTGGAATAGCTTATGACAGTGAGAAAGCACGCGGTATTGCGGGAGCTATTACGGCAATCATGACCGGCGTAGCTTATAAAACATCTGCTGAACTTGCAGCGCATTTAGGTGCTTTTAGAAAGTATGGAGAAAATAAGCATCATATGCTTCGGGTAATGCGCAACCATCGTGCCGCTGCTTACGATGCCATGGATGCCTATGAAGGAATCGAAATAAAACCGCAGGGCATCAATGCAAAATACTGCCCGGATTATTTATTAAAAGCAGCAACCAAAGCCTGGGATGATGCAGTAATGATGGGCGAAAAATATGGATACAGGAATGCGCAAACTACCGTCATCGCCCCCACAGGAACCATTGGCCTTGTGATGGATTGTGATACAACGGGTGTGGAGCCTGATTTTGCCCTGGTCAAATTTAAAAAACTAAGTGGCGGTGGTTATTTTAAGATCATAAACCAGAGTGTGCCACAGGCATTGAGAAATTTGAAATATACTGAAAGTGAAATTGAGGAGGTTGTAAATTACGCGAAAGGCCACGCATCCCTAAATGGATCGCCGCATATCAATCCTTTAAGCCTTGCACAAAAAGGATTTACAGGAACCGACATTCAAAAACTGGAGGCCGCTATGTCCGCCGCGTTTGAAATTGGTTTTGTTTTTAATGTATTTAATTTGGGGGAAGAATGCCTGAAGCGACTGGGCTTTCAGCCGGAAGACTATAATAATTTTGAATGGAGCCTGCTGGAAGCATTGGGCTATACGGATGAGCAAATTGAAGAAGCGAATATTTATGTATGTGGCACCATGACGGTCGAAGGCGCTCCCTATTTAAAAGATGAACATTTATCGGTGTTTGATTGCGCTAACAAATGTGGCCATATCGGTAAAAGATATATCCACCATACCGGTCATATTCGTATGATGGCTGCTACCCAGCCTTTCATAAGCGGGGCAATTTCTAAAACCATTAACCTGCCTAATGAAGGAACATTAGAGGAAATCGCGGAGGCGTATAAATTGAGCTGGCAGTTGGGACTAAAAGCGTGTGCACTTTATCGTGATGGTTCCAAATTATCACAGCCGCTCAGCAATAAAAGTGATAAGAAGAAAAAAACGGAAGACCCGCACCCTGATGGTTACGTGCAGGTAGCTGAAGGCCAGGAAAAACACGCCAACCTGGTAGATATGAGCCAGCTTACTGTTGAAGACCTGCTGGAAGAAATGAACAAGCGTGTGCAAAGCAGCGCGGATACAGGGTTGAAACGCCAGCTTGCCATGATTGTTGAGCGGAGGGCTTTACCGGCAAAACGCAGGGGATTTACACAAAAAGCAAAAATAAACGGGCAGGCATTGTTCCTGAGAACAGGTGAATACAATGATGGGACCCTGGGAGAAATTTTTATTGACATGGCCAAGGAAGGCGCAACCATGCGTAGCATGCTGAACTGTTTCGCCATCTCCATTTCAATTGGCCTGCAATATGGCGTTCCCCTGGAAGAGTTTGTAGAAAAATTTGTTTTCACCCGGTTTGAGCCATCAGGTATGGTGGACCATCCGAATATAAAAACAACTACTTCGATTATTGACTTCATGTTTCGCTCCCTTGCATATGAATATTTGGGAAGAAATGACCTGGTGCATGTGCTGGATAAGCCGGAAGTAGAAAACCTGGGTAATGAGCCCTGGGACGAGAATACGCCGACAATTGGCAACCGCGTACCGGAGTTAAGTGAAGTAAGGGTAATAGGCTCCAATAACGGTAAGGCTCAATCGCTGAAGCCGCACAGAACTGAACATGCAAAAAAAGTTAGCAATAGTTACGATGCAGTAAATGCTGCTGCCAGGAATATGCAAAGTGATGCGCCACCCTGTAACACCTGTGGTCACATTACCATTCGTAGCGGCACATGCTACAAGTGTTTGAATTGTGGAAACAGCATGGGCTGTAGTTAGAAAGAATTTACACCAGCAAGAGAGCCACCCTAACCGGTGGCTTTTTCGCGTAGTGAATGAAAACCCGGTTGCCCGGGTTTGTACTAATTGAAAATAAAACAAAAATTTTTTGCATTATTGAAATAGAAAATTTACCGGCTAATTTCATTAAGTTTATGCTATAATGCTTCTGATAAATTTATTATTCGATCCCGTTGCAAATAAATTTTTATGAGATTCTCCGTATTACTTTTTCTTCTAGCTAATATGTTGCCGGCACTTTATTCTCAAACTAACCCGCCGGTAAATCTTCCAAAAGATGCGAAAATTGATGGCAGTATAATAGATATGACATCGAGGCAGCCAAAGAATAATGAACTGGTTATTTTCAGAAGCCAGAAAAACAGTAATGAATACCAGGTTATAAGTGACTCAACCGGAAAATTTTCTACAAGGCTTCCTGCTGGTGATAAATATGACATATATATTATGGGCTTCAAAGACTCCGTGAGCCAGAATGTATTGGATATACCTGCACTTGCCCCCAATTCTTATTATAAAAATCCATTTACAGTTAACCTTGAATTTGATGCTCCAAAAACTTTCGTGTTGGAAGATGTGGAATTTGATTTTGGGAAATCTACGTTGCGAGCCGAATCGTACAAAACGCTGGATGACCTGGTAGATTATTTGAACAGAAAGCCTGATGTGCGTATAGAAATCGGCGGTCACACCGATAATGTCGGGAGTGATGCAAAAAATCTGGTGCTTTCTCTTGAAAGAGCAAAGTCAATTGTAGCATACCTGGTTGCGAAGGGAGTCGGTAACGAGAGACTTGAAGCTAAAGGGTATGGTGCAGAAGAACCCATAGAAGATAATAGTACCGAGGAAGGACGGCAGAAGAACCGGCGTACAGAAGTAAAAATCCTGGACCAGGTACAATAAGTCACGGTATCCAATTCAAAAAAAGCTCATTCTTTATTTTTTAGAAATCGTTTTTGTATCAGGGTAAGTTGCTCATCATTCAGGGAAGAAGTTCTTTTCAGCACACCTGCAAAATAAGTCACTTCCTCATTACTGGCAGGGCACCCCACGTTAACTGCCTTTGCATTAACATCCGCACCTGCGGGCTTTAAGCGTGAGTCTGCAAGCAGTTGCCCGTTAGCATTCAGTATAAACCAATAAGGAATGCCCTGCATATCACCATGATATTTTTTTCTAAGTTCATTGGCTCCCGGGTTTTCAAGCTCCTTTTTATCTTTACTTTCGTCAACGGTTAAATGAGCGACAACATAATTGTTATCAAAAAACGATTTCAGGTTTTTATCATTCATCGCGTCTTCCATTTTATAACACCAGCCGCACCAGGATGCATGAAAAATTATAAAGACGTTCTTGTGGGTTTTGGCGGCCTCTGCCAGGGCACTCTTTACAATCAATTCAGCAGGTGCAACGTTCGTTTGCCCGAATCCGTTAGCGACCGTTAAAATGAGCAGGAATAAATTGACAAATAGTTTTGTGCACTTCATTTGAATTTTTTTCAGGATGTTTCTATTGATGGCATAAAGTTAAATCGATAAATTGAATAGTAAACGGCTGCAGGTCAAAGGGTTTTGTGTTGGTTCAACAATTCAACGATTTAAATGATGATAGTAGATCGTACATTTGTTTTTTATGACATCATCTTACTTTACTTATAGTAAACCAAAAGTTTTACAGGCATTGCGGTATCATTTTATTACCAGGAAGGAAATAAAAATAATGATGATACTGGTCAATGTATTTGCCATGGTTGCTGCAGGTTTCTACTTTTTCAAAAAAGTGTCTGCCTATGCCTTTATAGGAAGTTCTTTCCTCTGGTTTAGTTTAATGATATCCTTTTGGTATGTGTTGCCAAATATTATTTATCGTAAATCGGCCACTTTCAAAGATCGGTTAAAAGTGAGTTTTGACCCGCAACACATGTTTATTGAAAATGAACGTGGCAGCAGAAGCTGGTCGTGGAAAGCATTCAGCAGTATGATAGAAAGCCCGCATTTTTTTCATTTATATTTCGATAGCCGTTCATTTTTTATTATACCAAAAGATGCATTTGAACCGGAACAAATACCTGAAGTAAGAAAGATATTAAAAGAGAAAATTAACAACAAAAATGTTTAGTTGCCGATAAATAAACTTAAGAATTCATCTCAATGATGAAGAGAGGACGCCTGGTCGGTAACTAAAAGAATTGGTCATTTTTTGTACTTTGAATCCTAAAAATTACCATTCTAAAAATGAACCAGCTTTTTTTCCATTATGTAATGAGGAATAGATATCTCCAAAAATTCATGGCCGGAAACTTTGTAGCCGAACTTTTCATAAAAGCCGGTCGCGGTCTTGCGTGCATGCATTACCAGTTTTTTATAGCCTGCATCCCTTGCAACATTTTCTGCAAAACGCATCATGGAAGCGCCAATTCCCTTTCCCTGTACATTATTTTTTACGGCCATTTGCCTGAGTCTTAAACTCTCATTATCTATTTCGGTAAGCAGGCAACAGCCCAGCATTTTTTCATCTTCAAATGCCCCGATAAGAATATCATTTTTTTCTTTTTCGAGTTCGTCCTCATCGAATGAAAGATGTAGCGGTTTGCGCAATATATCATAACGCAATTTGATCATTTGCTTGTATTCATGTGAACCGTGATCTATTTGTTTAATTGGCATAAGTGATGGTAAAGAGTTATAAAAGCAGGATAAATATACAATTTAAAACTTTTTTGAAACCAGTTTCCCGCAAAAATAGCAACCGCTTAAATTACCGGCAGGAAAATAGGATTCCGGGTAGTAATTTTTTTTGTATGGCTAAATAAAAAGGCATCAATTGGTTATGTTTCATTTTTTTAAACATTACGCGGTACTTAAAATTTTAGATATACGCGTACGCAAAAATTAGGAGTTTCACGCTAAATATGCTGTGATTAGTTATTATTTTTTTTTATCACAAAAAGTATATTTTTGTAGCCGTATTAACTAAATTTTACAATCATGCAAGACATTGCAACAAGAGTTAAAAAAATCATTGTTGACAAATTAGGAGTTGACGAAGCTGAAGTTACACCCGAGGCTTCTTTTACTAACGATTTAGGTGCAGACAGTTTAGATACCGTTGAATTAATCATGGAATTTGAAAAAGAATTTAATATTTCTATTCCTGATGAGCAGGCCGAAACCATTACTACGGTTGGCCAGGCAGTAGCATACCTTGAAGAGCATGCTAAGTAATCATCTTATTTAACATCGCAGGCAAACTTATGGAATTAAAAAGAGTAGTTGTAACAGGATTGGGAGCCATAACGCCTTTAGGTAAATCCGTTCCGGAATATTGGGATGGTTTAGTTAAAGGTGTATCTGGTGCTGATATTATTCAGCAATTCGATATAGCGAAATTTAAAACCAGGTTTGCCTGTGAAGTTAAGGACTTTGACTCCTCCAATTATTTTGACAGAAAAGAAGGTCGTAAGCTCGACAGGTTTGCCCAATTTGCACTCATAGCAAGTGATGAAGCTGTAACGGATGCGGGAATCAGTAAAGACAATGTTGACCCCGACCGGGTAGGTGTAATCTTCGCCAGTGGTATTGGAGGTATCACTACTTTCCAGGATGATGTAATGGAATTTGCAAGAGGAGATGGTACGCCACGTTTCAACCCCTTCTTTATTCCAAAAATGATATTGGACATTGGCGCAGGCCAGATCTCTATGAGATACGGTTTTCGCGGACCCAATTTTGCGGTGGTAAGTGCCTGCGCAAGCAGCACCAATGCCATTATTGATGCTTATGATACAATTCGTTTAGGCAAGGCCGATATAATACTTTCCGGAGGTAGCGAAGCAGTTATTTGCGAAGCTGGTGTTGGCGGATTTAACGCAATGAAAGCGTTGAGTGAAAGAAACAATGATCCCAAAACAGCCTCCCGCCCTTTTGATAAAGACAGGGATGGTTTTGTAATGGGGGAGGGCGCGGGAGTAATGGTGCTTGAAGAACTGGAGCATGCTTTGGCAAGAGGTGCAAAGATCTACTGTGAAATTGCCGGTGGAGGGGCTACAGCAGATGCGTATCATATTACGGCGCCACATCCTGACGGGCTTGGCGCTAAAAACGTTATGCATGTGGCTTTAAAAGACGCCGGCATGAAACCTGAAGACATAGATTATATTAATGTGCATGGCACCTCAACCCCCCTTGGAGATATTGCGGAGACTAAAGCTATCTTAAGTGTTTTTGGGGATAAGGCTTATGACTTAAATATCAGTTCTACCAAATCAATGACGGGTCACTGCCTTGGAGCTGCAGGTGTTATAGAAGCCCTTGC
Organism: Ginsengibacter sp.; assembly: GCA_039933035.1. Lineage (GTDB taxonomy): Bacteria > Bacteroidota > Bacteroidia > Chitinophagales > Chitinophagaceae > Ginsengibacter. The sequence continues at coordinate 27,771 of JBDTOV010000008.1, forward strand.
TTGTATACTGGCAGTTACAAAGAATATTATACCTCCCACCATTAATCATTTTACTGATGACCCGGAATTGGATCCAAAATTAAATTTCACTTTCAACAAAGCGCAGGATAAAGAGGTAGATGCTGCACTCAGTAATACATTTGGATTTGGCGGGCACAACGCTTCTGTAATAGTAAAGAAGTATAAGCCATAAGGGTTGTTTACTTATTAAAACTGAAAAGTATGGAAACTCCTGCAAATATTTCTAATACTGAAATTCATAACTTTTTAATTCGCCGGCTGGGAGAAAAGGAGGCCGATGAAATAATGGCTTATATCGTTACCGAAATAGATAAGGAAGTTTCTGAAAGAACAGAAGCTTCTAAGAATGAGATTGCTCTTTGGCGGGATGATATGAAAAATGTTTTTGCATCAAAAGACGACGCGGCAAAACTAGAGAAGAAATTGGTGAAGCGCGTGTCGGGAGCAGAAGGCACCATCATCTTGTGGTCATTCGTTTTTTGGGTTACACTTATCATCGCGATTATTGTGATTTTTAAATTGATAAAATAAATACACCGGGTATTCCGGACATTTTTAAGACTATTTGACGACGAACAAATTTGTTTCAGCTTAATTTTTAAACGATTTGATTTTTTCAATCCCTTCTTAAAATCCCCGTGGAAATTAATTTCCTTAACTTGGGAATAATTTATTTAATTTTCGATTGTGCACCTTTTAAGAAACATTTTTTCTTCTAGATCGGACAGGGATTTGAGAAGGCAATTACGCAACGTACTTGGATTGTCTCCGGGAAATTTAAATCTCTACAAAACGGCTCTAAGCCATCGTTCCATAAGAGAAGGCGCAGATGAAAACAATGAGCGGCTTGAATTTCTGGGTGACGCTGTACTTAGCTCGCTGGTTGCTCACTATCTTTTTATGCGCTATCCCTACAAAGAAGAAGGTTTCTTAACCGAGATGAGAAGTAAAATGGTTAACAGGAACCAGTTAAATGAAATTGCTTTAAAAATAGGATTGAAAAAGATTACCTTCTACAACCGCTTTGATAACTCTTTAAAAATATCGCAGATATTTGGAAACACGCTGGAAGCAATAGTGGGCGCCGTCTATCTTGATAAAGGGTATAAAAAAACGAGTAAATGGGTTAGCCGGCACATCATTAGCCCGCATCTTTTTATGCAGGATCTTGAAGCCCTCGACATCAATCAAAAAAATAAATTGTATGGATGGGCCAATAAGAATGGGAAAAATCTTGAGTTTGAAACCCTTGAAGAAAAAATAGAAAATGGCAGGAGACTATTTACGATCGGGGCAAAGGTTGATGGAGTAGTGATTGCAGAAGCGAAGGCGTTTAATAAAAAAGACGCGAGCCAGGTGGCTGCCCAAATTGCCGTAGAAAAATTAGGACTATTATGAACTTTGGAATCATCGGTAGTGGGAGCTGGGGTACTGCAATTGCAAAAATTTTGACCGACAATAACCATTCCATCAACTGGTGGATCAGGAGCGAAAACCATATCGGGCATATTCAAAATCGCCGCCATAATCCACATTACCTTAACTCCACCTATTTCGATACGAACCTTCTTCACCTTACGGCCGATGTCGCTGAAGTAATAAATAATTCAGATAGCCTTATCATAGTAGTACCGGCCGCCTACGTGGCTGATACGCTCAGCGGGTTGCCAAAAAATATTTTTCAAAATAAAAAAATTATCTCCGCAGTGAAAGGGATTTTGCCTGAGCAGAATTTATTGCTGAATGATTATTTGAAAGACGAATTTTCAGTGGACCTTGCTGATTATTTTACCTTGCTGGGTCCATGCCATGCTGAAGAAGTAGCTGCCGAAAAGTTATCCTATCTCACTATCTCGGGCATAGATACGGTAACTACGCGATTGTTTGCTTCTTATTTTGAAAATGAATACATCAATATCCTTGATAATACGGATATATATGGGGTACAATTTGCTGCGGTATTAAAAAATATTTATGCAATAGGCGCAGGCATTGCCCATGGACTGGAATATGGTGATAATTTTTTGAGCGTGCTCATTGCTAACAGCGCCGATGAGATGGCGGGATTTTTAAGAAAAGCGGGAATACAAAACGTTGAAGTAGGCAGTATAGATCATCACATGGCGTCACATACCCCGGGCGAAAAACATACCACTAACTATGCAGCTTCTGTATATTTGGGCGATCTGCTGGTTACATGCTACTCGCTATACAGCCGCAACCGCACCTTTGGCAATATGATTGGTAAAGGCTATTCGGTACAATCTGCCCAGCTTGAGATGAACATGGTAGCGGAAGGATACAACGCCAGTAAATGTATGTACATCATTAATAAAAAAATACTCGCAGATATGCCGGTTGCTGAAACGATCTATAAAATTTTGTGGGAGCATCTTTCTCCGGAAGAGGGCTTTAGGGACATAGAAAAGACATTAGTGTAAAGCTTTGGTAATACTAAATAAATCTGCGGCAATCCCGTCTGCAAATAACTTCCCTTCATCAGTTAAAATAATTTTTTCTTTATTGATAATGATTTTCTTTTGGTTCTTATATTTTACAATTTCATTTTCTATTCTTGTTCTTTCCCATAATGAAAAATTTTCTTCAATAATTTTTAAATCAAGGCCTTCCACAGTTCTGAGAGCAGTCATAATATATTCATTCAATCGTTGCGTATCGGTAAGCTTTTCCTCCTCAAAAGGAATGATATTATATTCTATCGATTGAATATACAATGCATTATTGGCTACATTCCATCTCCTGGTTTTGCCATCATAAGAATGAGCAGATGGCCCGATCCCAATATATTTTTTACCCTGCCAATAACTGTTGTTATGCCTGCTTCTATAACCCGGTTTTGCGAAGTTCGATATTTCATAATGTTCATAACCCGCTTCTTTTAACCATTGTATTAAAAGCAAAAACTGCCTTGCCTGGTGGTCTGAATCAACAGCTGTTTTCTTTTTTGAAGCAATCATTTTTTGCAATGCCGTGTTGGGTTCAACCGTTAAAGCATAACAGGCAAGATGAGGAACGTTCATTCCAATTACTGTTTCAACATTTACTTTCCATTCTTCATCAAGAAGTCCCGGAGTTCCATAAATAAGATCCACAGAAAAATTATCAAATCCTGCTTGTTTTACCAAAGAAATACTTTCTAAAGCCTGTATCGTATTATGTGCCCTGTTCATCCATACCAAATCTTTTTCTTTAAAAGATTGAATGCCGATGCTCAAACGGTTGACGCCGACGGCTCCCCATGATGATAATTTTTCTTTATCAATATCATCGGGGTTTGCTTCCATAGTAATTTCGGCATCATGGCTTATTATATAATTATTTTTTATGGCTGCTAATAAGTTTTTGATATAAGCAGGGTCGGGAAGGCTGGGTGTACCACCGCCAAAATAAATGGTTTCAATAATTTCTTTTTCAACATTTTCTTTTAACAGGGAATGAGATGAAAGGTCAATTTCTTTAACTAAAGCGGCCATCATGTCCTCTTGTAAACCTATAGAGGTGCTAAAATGAAAATTGCAATAATAACATGCCTGTTTACAAAAGGGAATATGAATATATATACCTGCCAAATTTATTTTTGTTTTACGTGCCCGTTCATCATTAAGGCCGGGTTTTCAATAATTCGTTTAGATTTGAATGATTAACATGAATGTAGCATACATAAAATATTTCAGCCGGATTTTTCTTCTTTTTTCGCTGTTGCTATTTTTAATTCCTGCAAAAATTTTTTGCCAGGAAAAATATCTTATCGATTACCATCTTCCTGGCAAAGATACTTCGTACATACTACAGCAGCTTGGCCTGAAGACATCTTTTGAAGGAATAGAATTTGCTAAGGTTTACTTAAATACATTAACGACAACACTCTTGTCTAAAGGATTTCCAACCGCTTCGGTAGATTCGATCCTATATGATGCAACTGCTGCAAAGGTAAATTTGTATTTGGGAGAACAGTACAAATGGGTGCAAATAAATACGGATAGTACGGATCAGAAATTGCTGGAGGCAACCGGTTGGAATGCAAAACAATTTAATAATAAAACAATAGATTTTAGCCGGCTGCAAATACAGGAAGAAAGGATATTAAATTATTATGAAATTAATGGTTACCCTTTCGCAGCCGTCTCCCTTGACAACCTCAACATAGTTGGTAATAAAATTAAGGGGGATCTCGTGGTGGTAAAAGGCCCGCTTTACCATGTAGATAGTATTCATGTTTATGGAAAAGTAAAAATTAAAAACCTGTTTCTTCAGCATTACCTTAATATAAGCAATGGCAGTGTCTACAACAATCAAAAATTAAAACAGGTAAGTACCCGGTTGCAACAATTGCCGTACCTGCAGGAACTGCAGCCCTGGGACGTAACGATGTTGGGAAGTGGTTCTATCCTGAATTTATATGTGCAGCCTAAACGCAGCAGCGAGATAAATGTGTTGGTGGGTTTTTTGCCCGGTAATGCTATCACGGGGAAAACCCAGGTTACAGGCGATGTACACCTCAACCTGAAAAATTCGCTGGGCCAGGGTGAGAATATTTTGGTAAACTGGCAGCAGCTTCAGCCACAATCACCCCGGTTGAATTTAGGATACAATCACCCTTATATTTTCAATTCTCTGTTCGGAATTGATTTTTCATTTGATTTGCTTAAAAGAGATTCGTCCTACCTGCAACTCAATGCTGTCATAGGAATTCAATATATTTTGTCCGCCACACAATCGGGTAAAATTTTTTACCAGAATGAAAGGAGTTATTTGCTTTCGGGCGGAACAGATACGAACAGAGTCCTGGTTACAAAAATGTTGCCTCCCAATATTGACATAGGCTCAGGTAATTTCGGAATCAATTATAATTTTATCAATACCAATTACAGGCTCAATCCGAGGAGAGGAAACGAATTGGGAATAACAGCCACTGCAGGTATTAAGAAAATTACCAGGAACAATGATATCATTAACCTGAAAGACCCTTCTGATCCCAGGTTTGATTTCGGTTCTTTATATGACTCCATCAAATTGAGATCCTACCGTTTGCGGTTTGAAGCGGGTGGGGCTCATTATAGCCCTATTGGTAAAAGGAGTACCCTAAAAACCGCATTAAAAGTGGGCTGGTATCAAAGCCCTCAAATATTTCAGAACGAATTGTTCCGTATAGGCGGCTACCAATTACTCCGGGGCTTCGATGAAGAAAGTATCCATGCCAATCAGTATGCGATTTTTACAGCAGAATACAGGTATCTTGTTGGCATCAATTCATATTTCTTTGGCTTTTCGGATGCAGGCATCACGCAAACAAAATTTAACAACCTCGATTATTCCAACAATTTTATCAGTGCGGGAATCGGGCTCGAATTTGAAACAAAATTTGGTTTGCTGAATCTTAGTTATGCTATTGGAAAAAGAAATGATATTAAATTTGATATTCGCAATGCTTCTAAAATTCATTTTGGTTATATCAACTATTTTTGAAGTATTAAAATGAAAATAACCCGGTACTATTCTATTCTTTTTTTGCTGATCTTGCTCAGTAAGTGCGTATTTTCGCAGCGAACTGAAGACACTTTACGTCGTGACACGACAGATGCACCCCTTACAGATTCCTCAAAAGGACACGCGGACAGTTTTAAGGTGCAGACAAATGGGCGCCAGGCAAGTACTGATACTGCCAGGATAGCTCCCGACACAGTAACAACAATTTCTCAGCCGTTACAAAAATCATATCGTTCCGTTGTTGATGAATTACTCTCTGCTAATAATTTCATTAATGTAAAGGAACCTGCTGTTTTCTTCATTGCAGAAAAGAAACAAAGGGCAGGGAAAGAATTCTTGTTTTATGCATTGTGCGTAGTAATTTTCATACTTGGGATATTCAAAACTTTTTATAACGGGTATTTCAATAATCTTTTTAGGGTATTCTTTAATACTTCCATAAGACAGACTCAGCTTACAGACCAGCTTTTACAGGCGAAGCTGCCATCGTTTATTCTCAATATTTTCTTCGCCATAAGCACCGGCTTTTATATCTGGGTGCTTGTTAACCGTTACCATCCTCCGCGGCTGATCAGCAGCCGGTTGCTATTACCGTTTTGCATATTAGGCATTGCGGCATTGTATTTTATGAAGTATTGTATCCTTAAATTTATCGGGTGGATGAGCGGAATGCAGCAGGCTGCGGATAACTATATTTTTATAATATTTCTAGTAAACAAGATTGCAGGCATTGTGCTGGTTCCTTTTGTGATTCTTCTCGCTTTTTCAATGCCTCTTTGGTTAAATTATATTACCACCTGCTCCTTACTAACGATGGGAGTATTCTTTTTGTCAAGATATGTAAAAACTTATGGAGTTCTTGAATACAAATTTCCCCTGGGACCCTTACATTTTATTATTTATATAACGGCACTGGAAATTGTACCCTTACTGCTCATTTATAAATTAATAGTGGATTATGTAATATAGTTGTTGATTGATACCCTTGTATAAATGAGCTTATATCCGGTTATATGCTATTTTAAACAAAATAATTGTAACTTTGGGGATATCTGCACGATTAATATGAATATGAAGACTGTATTACAAGAGCCAAAAACTTTGAGACAAATCGAAAATATTCTTATAACGCAAGCAAAGCCTGAGGGTGATAAATCACCCTATTTTGAAATGGCCAAAAAATATAATGTAAGCCTGAACTTTCAGCCATTTATCAGAGTTGAGGCCATATCCGCAAAGGAATTCAGAAAACAGAAGATTGAAATACCGGCTTATTCGGCGGTAATATTCACCAGTCGCAATGCGATCGACCATTTTTTCAGAACCTGTGAAGAATTAAAAATAACGATATCACAACACACGAAATATTTTTGCATAACTGAAGCAGTGGCGCTTTACTTGCAAAAATTTATTTTGTATCGTAAGCGTAAAGTTTTTTATGGAGCCGATGGCACTAATAAAAGTCTTTTTGATGTTATCTCAAAACATAAAGAGCATGAGCAATTTTTATATCCGTGTTCCCAGTCATTTGACGGTGAAATAACCAACTGGCTTATTACAAATAACTGCGACTACGCGATACCGGTATTGTACCAAATCATTTCAAATGATGTGAAAGAAATCATCGAAAGAAAGCATTATGATATCATTTGTTTCTTCACGCCACTAGGTGTTAAAAGTTTTGTAACAAACTGCCCCGATTTTGTGCAAAACGGTACTTTAATCGGATCATTCGGCGATAATACACGTAAAGCTGTAACTGCGGCTGGCCTCAATCCCTCTATTATTGCTCCTCAACCCAAAATTCCCAGTATGGTTTCGGCTCTGGAAAATTATCTTTCAGGCTTAAAGAGGAAATAAAAGTATAGCAATCGAAGGGGATAATAACAAACCCCCTGTGTTACGAGAGGGTTGTGAATATAAAAAAAAATTCATTACATTATTTGATAAGACCTGCAAAATAATGCACGGTACGTACAAGCTGCGAAGCATAACTCATTTCATTATCGTACCAGCTTACTGTTTTTACGAGTTGGCCATCGCCCACTGTCATCACTTTGGTTTGTGTAGCATCAAATAAGGAACCGAACCGAATGCCGATAACATCCGTACTAACTATTTCGTCGGTATTGTAACCGAAGCTTTCGTTGGAAGCAGCTTTCATCGCATCGTTTACTTCTTCTACTGATGTCTTTTTATTTAAGACGGAAGTTAATTCTGTAAGTGAGCCAGTTATGACCGGTACTCTTTGCGCACCGCCGTCCAGTTTCCCTTTCAACTCTGGTAACACAATCCCGATAGCTTTCGCTGCGCCTGTACTGTTAGGAACTATATTAACCGCAGCGGCTCTTGCCCTTCTTAAATCTCCTTTCGCGTGCGGCGCATCGAGTGTATTCTGATCATTGGTATATGCATGAATTGTGGTCATAAAACCAAGCTTGATCCCAAAAGTGTCGTTCAATACTTTTGCCATTGGAGCCAGGCAATTGGTAGTACAGGATGCGCATGAAATAATGGTTTCACTTCCATCAAGTATATCGTGATTTACGTTAAACACAACTGTTTTTAAATCACCGGTTGCCGGTGCGGATATAACCACTTTTTTCGCCCCGGCGGTAATATGCGCCTGCGCTTTGTCCTTATCGGTGAAAAAGCCAGTGCTTTCTATTACCACATCCACATCATGTGCTCCCCATGGAATTTGCCCCGGATCTTTTTGTGCATATATTTTTATTTCCTCGCCATTTACTATTATTGCATTATCTGTGCTTTTTACGTCGCCGCTAAACCTTCCCTGTGCGCTGTCGTACTTTAATAAATGTGCCAAAACTTTCGGACTGGTCAGATCATTTATAGCTACCACGTCTATTCCTTCCATATCATGGATCTGCCTGAAAACCAGGCGGCCTATTCTGCCAAAACCATTAATAGCAACTTTTACTGTACTCATAATTATATTTTTATTTTAAAATTAAGTTGCAAATTTAAGCTTTGTCCCAGATAATCTGCCTAGAAATTCAGGGAATTATTGTCAGGAATTTGCCCGGAAAGTTTTGAACGAACCGTTTATTTATTTTTACCACTCACAAACTTATTACCTTTTAAATAAAATCTATAGGGTAGTAAGCCATCTGCTCCGGCGCTTTCCACTCCAATTCTTTTACTGGCACCAATCATATCGCTGATGGGTGTAAATTCATCTTCCAGCAAATAAATATCATTATGTAAAAGATGTATGCCAGAATGGTATTTAAAAATGCCTAATGCTTTACCTACATTTCCCGGCCCCCGCGTCAATGTTCTGTCTAAAGTTTTTTTGCCTGTCCTTGTTAACATATAATCAATGCCCTCTATGGGTTCAATGGCTCTTATTAATACCGCATCAGGAATTTCCCGGTCATTCGTGACAATATTAAGCATCTGGTGCATTCCATAACAAATATATATGTAGGCCGTTCCGGGGCCCGCATACATGTGTTCGTTGCGTGCTGTTCTCTTACCCCCAAATGCATGAGATGCTTTATCAGTAACCCCTGCATAAGCTTCTGTTTCAACAATTCTTCCTGACGTAATGGTGTTGTTAAAATTGGTAACAATTATTTTTCCAACCAGATCTTTCGCTATTAATACAACATCTTTACGGTTATAAAATGCCAGGGGTATCTTTTTCATATATAAAACTTATTCAAAATAACAACACGGCAGGCAATAAACTTTCGGACCTGCTAAAATTATATTATCTATGTTTGAAATTATTTGCAAAATCATAACATAACAGGTACAGTTGCTTGAAGAAATAATTATAGCTATACGTTCCTATTTTAAAGCGCACAACTTTATTGTTCAACATAAATTGTGGAAATGGATATTGATTCCGGGCATTATTTATGCCATTCTTTTTGTATGTGGTATGTATTTTTTCTGGAAATCATCTGCCCACGGTATTGATTATTTTTTTTCGAAAACCGGGTTAAAAATATGGCTTCAAAAGGAACAGGGAAGTTGGCTTCGCTTTATTTTTATTTTTGGACAAATTATTTTGCAAATCATACTCATGCTCGTTTATTTTTCCTGGTTTAAATATTTATTTCTCATCATTTGCTCACCTGTATTTGCATGGTTGAGTGAAAAAACAGAAGCCATCCTTCAACAAAAGCCGTATCCTTTCAGGATAAAGAAATTTGTGATGGATGTTGTAAGAGGGATTAGTATTGCCCTGCGAAATACCCTTTGGCAAACGGTATACACCATTTCGATTTTATTTTTATCCCTGGTACCTGTCCTGGGATGGGCTACTCCTGTGCTGGCTATTTTTGTGGAATGTTTCTATTTTGGTTTTTCCATGCTTGATTATACCAGTGAGCGTAAGGGGCTATCCACATCAGCGAGTATTGATTTTATCGGTCGCCACAAGGGATTGGCAATTGGGAATGGTATGGTGTTTTATTTAATGCATGCTTTGCCTGTTGCCGGTTGGATATTTGCACCGGGGTATGCAGTGATAGCTGCTACATTAAGTCTCCAGGATCACCAGTAGATCACCTTGGTTAATAAACCATACCACAATTCAACATTCATTTAAAAAATATTATCAATGGTTTATTTAATTCCTTCTTTTTTAGCAGATGAGGCAGTTGAAACGATTCCAGCGTACGTATTAACGGCCGTAAAAAACTGCCAGGTAATTTTTGCAGAAAATGAAAGAACTGCACGTCGGTTTTTAAAAAGTATGTCAAAAGAAATTGTAATTGATGATTTTGAATGGCATACTATTCATAAAGCTGAACACGAACAAGTGACCAACTTCAGGCAAAGAATAAAGGAAGGAAAAAATATTGCCATTATTAGCGAAGCAGGGTGTCCCGGTGTAGCTGATCCGGGTCAAATACTGGTACACGAAGCACAACAAATGAACGCGATTGTAAAACCCCTCGTAGGGCCAAGTTCTATATTACTTGCACTAATGGCCAGTGGCCTGAACGGGCAACATTTTGCCTTTGCCGGCTATTTACCCATTGACAATTTTGAGCGTAATAAAAAAATTAAACAATTGGAAGAGGAATCTGCTGCCACCAACCGTACGCAGATTTTTATTGAAACACCTTACCGGAATAATAAAATGCTGGAAACAATTTTGCTGGTTGGCAATCCTTCTACCCAGCTGTGTATTGCATCGGAACTTACTTCACCAAATGAATGGGTAAAGACAAAAACAATTGGAGAATGGAAAAAGGAAGTAACAGACCTACATAAAAAGCCGGTGATATTTTTGATGCAAAGCCCTTAGCTTCCCTGCGAAACTCAGGTAATGGGCACAGCACCCAGGTGTCTCTCACAATTTCTTAATTGGCTCGTCTACCCTTGGTGAACGGTCAATCTTATAGGCGAATGTTCCCGCTTAATAGGCGGATGTTCAAATGGAGTGGGGGTTGCACCCGAACTACGTGACGGGTATTCTAGCCTATTAGTCATTTCTTATATTACCCTGGCAACCATGTTTAACTTAGGTACTGAATAACTCCGGCCCTTTTGGATTAATATAAGGTTGTTTTCCCAGGTGTTTGTAGGCTTTTGGAGTCGCTTCCCGGCCGCGCGGCGTGCGCATTAGAAAACCTTCCTGAATCAGGAATGGCTCGTACACTTCTTCAATGGTTCCGGTTTCTTCACCTACTGCTGTAGCAATGGTCGTAATGCCAACCGGGCCACCTTTAAACTTTTCTATTATAGCACTCAATATCCGGTTATCCATTTCGTCTAAACCGTATTCATCTACATTCAAGGCTCTTAATGCATGTTCCGTTATGGCAAGATCAATAATTCCGTTGGACAAGACCTGGGCAAAATCGCGTACCCTGCGTAAAAGGCCATTAGCAATTCTTGGCGTACCGCGGCTCCTTCCGGCAATTTCCTTGGCAGCATCTGAAGTTATCCTGGTATTCAGTATGGAAGATGAACGCAAAATTATTTTTTGCAGGGTTTCAGCATTATAATACTCCAGTCTTGACTTTATACCAAAGCGCGACAGCAGTGGAGCGGTAAGAAGTCCGCTACGTGTAGTGGCCCCGATCAGGGTAAATGGATTCAGGTTTATTTGTACGCTTCGGGCATTGGGGCCGGTATCAATCATTATGTCAATCCGATAATCTTCCATTGCCGCATATAAATATTCCTCTACCACATTGCTGAGCCGGTGTATTTCATCTATGAACAATACATCATTTGGCTCGAGATTCGTAAGAAGTCCGGCCAGGTCACCTGGTTTTTCAATAACAGGCCCGCTGGTTTCCTTAATTTTTACTTCGAGTTCGTTGGCCACTATGCGGCTGAGGGTTGTTTTCCCCAGCCCCGGAGGCCCATGAAAAAGAATGTGATCCAGCGCTTCATTGCGAAGTTTCGCAGCTCTTATAAAAATGCGTAAGTTCTCTATTATTTGCCCCTGCCCACTAAATTCCTCAATTATGGAAGGGCGGATATTATTTTCAAACTCCTTATCAGCGGGAGTTAACAATTCTTTTCCGGTATTTAAATTTTGATTGGACATTTGTTATCTTTATCAGCTTTGTAAAAATAAACTTTTATCCTGATTGCTTTGGAGACTAAAATATCTAACACCTTCAGTGGCACAACGGAAATGGCGATAATATTTCAAATATTTTTGTGGAATTCATGGAGTTATTTTGCCGGAAAATCGCCTGATTAAATTAACGTATTATAAAAGGTGAACCTCTCACCAATCCATTTCACCATTAATAAAAAGGACTTACCCTTACAATTAATTACAAAGTAAATTTGCTTATGCATAAAACGACGTTACGTTATTGGATATGCCAGCTTTTAGGATGGGGTGGATGGTCTTCGCTTAATCTTTTCTTTATTTATCTTTTTGCTCATGATATGTATTTCAAGCCGGATCAAAAACGAACAATTTTTTTTGCGGTGCTTTTTATTGAATTTTTCTGGAACATCGTGGCCACGCATACTTTACGGTTTACCTTAAAAAAAATTCAATGGATAAAATTTTCCCTGAACAAGGTAATTCTATTGTTTATCGCCGGTGTCATACTTACCGGCCTTTTGAGTTATTATGGCGCAAGAACCACCGCTATTGCTACCGGTTATTCGTTGGTAGAATATGAGAAAAAAGAAGATCTTCAGTCGGCTATGAAGAAAGAATCATCATTAGGCCTTGCCGGAACAAATTATTTTGCAAATACGGTAAATAATTCTAAAGATTCGTTGATAGTCACTTCTGTTCAAAATATAAAAAGAAGTACGGGGTGGTACAGGGATCAAAACGGAAACTGGCAATACGAAGACCAGCACCAGGCCAGGTTTTGGTGGGAGATTACTTTTGTTTTTTTAATGATTTCTTTATGGCTTTTATTATACGTAGTTTGGCACTACCTGGAAAGAAACCGAAAAGATGAACTGGACAAATTGAACCTTGAAAAGACAGTAAAGGAACTGGAACTCAACACCATTAAATCGCATATAAACCCGCATTTCATCTTTAATTCTTTAAACAGCATCCGGGCGTTGGTAGATGAAAATCCGGAGCGGGCCAGAAGCGCAATTACGGAGCTTTCAAACATTTTGAGAAGCAGTATGCAGATCGAAAAAATGGAAACAGTTCCATTGCATAAAGAACTCGATATTGTAAAAGACTATTTAGCCCTGGAGCACATGCGGTTTGAAGAAAGATTGCAGATAGAAATGGATATCGATGAAGATACCCTGGAACAGCCGGTGCCGCCTATGATGTTGCAAACATTGGTAGAAAATGCCATAAAACATGGCATCAGCAAAAAAATTAAGGGCGGAGTTGTGCGAGTGATTTCCAGGTTTACCGATGACCATTTCGAACTCATCGTGCAGAACAGCGGTACGATTGATAAAGCAATGGCCCCTGAAGGTTTTGGATTAAAAAGTACCCGCGACAGGCTGAACTTCTTATTTCATGGCAAAGCTGATTTCCAGATAAAACGAATAAATGGCAGTGAAGTGCAGGCAAAAATTATCATGCCGGTAGTGTATTGATATTGTAAAACTATAACTTCCCCAAAGTCAAAATCAATTTACTTTTTTACTTTTACGGCTGGAGAAAATTTCATTTGAAATCATAAATTTTAAAAACTATGCAAAAGGCAATCATTATTGATGATGAACGGCTTGCCAGGAATGAGCTCAAAAAGTTATTACTGGAATTTCCGGAAGTGGAAGTAATAGGGGAGGCTGCCAACGCAAATGAAGGAATAGAAAAAATTGAAAGCCTCAATCCCGACCTGGTATTTCTTGATATACAAATGCCGGGCAAATCCGGTTTTGATATGCTTACGCAAATTGAAAGAGCGCCACATGTGATTTTCGTAACTGCCTATGATGAATACGCCCTGAAGGCTTTTGAAGTAAATGCCCTGGATTATTTGATGAAACCGGTGGAACCCAAAAGGCTCGCCGATGCTTTATTAAAAGTGAAACAAAAAGATGAAGAAGAATTACTTTCTTATAATAACCGGGGCATGCTGCATGAAAGCGACCAGGTTTTTGTGAAAGATGGCGAACGGTGCTGGTTTGTTAAATTGTCTGATGTGCGTCTTTTTGAAAGCGTAGGAAATTATGCGAAAGTTTTTTTTGGAAATAATAAACCCCTTATCCTTAAATCCCTGAATGCTTTGGAAGAGCGCCTGGATGATAAAGTATTTTTCAGGGCAAACAGGAAGCATATTATTAATCTTCGAATGATTGATAAGATAGAACCCTATTTTAACGGGGGGCTTTTGCTCGATTTAGTTGGTGGCGAAAAAATTGAGGTGAGCCGAAGGCAAGCCGTGAAATTTAAAGAGATGATGAGTTTGTAAACTTCGGAAAAGTACTGAATACTCGAAAAGTTATTCTAAGACTATTTTATAAAAAGCGTGTCTTATGAAATGTTTCCTGTCATTAGTTTTGGTTATTTTTTTTTCTTCATGTTCCGGTAATAGATCCGCTGGAAAGGAAGCGAAAATAACTACTGACACCTTACGTAAAATGATGGATGAATATGCTCCGGGTCTGGGTGAAATTATGGGTGGTATACAAACACATCATGCCAAACTTTGGTATGCGGGCATAAACGACAACTGGAAACTTGCGCAATATGAAATAGATGAACTAAAAGAAAGATTTGTTCAGGCTACAGAAATAGAAATGGCAAGGCCTGAAGTAAAAATGATACCGATGATGTATCCTGCAATAGATAGTATGAATGTTGCCATCGGGCATAAAAATTTAAATCAATTTAAAGTGGGATTTCATCTCCTTACGGCGACTTGCAATAGCTGCCACCGCGCCAATAATTTTGAATATAATATTATTACAATTCCCACGGCACCGCCGGTGAGTAACCAGGATTTTAAAGTACATTAGTGAGGAGAGAAAATATTGATATACTTTAAACGCTTCGCTTTATTGACTTTTGGACAGTCAGAACTTCCTAAATCTGCTCAACTATTTATTTGAGCGGTTTTTTTTAGGTCGCTGGGGTCGCACTAAAAAAAATTGTTAAGGAAAATTATGATTACCTGGTTGTTTCACAACGGAATGAGACGAATGCACAGCAGCAGACATTTCAAGAATAAGATTTTCATCTTTTTCGATTGCATTCCCCACTACAATAACATCCGCCCCGGCTTTGCAATTAAGATACGCTTTTTCAGGATCAGTAATGCCACCTCCAATAATTAAAGGAACAGTAATGCAATTAGAAACTTTTTCAATCATGCTTTCAGTAACAGGACGTTTGGCGCCGCTTCCGGCATCCATATAAATCAATTTCATGCCCAGCATTTCGCCCGCCATCGCAGTACACATGGCAATTTCATTTTTATCTGCCGGTAAAGGTGCCGCGTTTGAAATATAAGAAACCGTCGTAGGTGCACCGCCATCAATAACCATATAACCCGTACTCATTATTTCGAGGCCGCTATGCCTTATAGCGGGTGCGCTTACAACATGCTGCCCGATCAGCAAATCAGCATTGCGGCCACTTATCAAAGAAAGATACAACAGGGCATCAGCATTTTTTGAAACCTGGCTGGGGCTTCCGGGAAAAAGTACAATTGGTATTTCGCAACCTTGCCTTATTAACTGTACGCATTTATCAAGGTAACTGGAAACAACAAGACTGCCACCCACCAGGAAATAATCGATCTCTGCAACCAGCGCAAGCTCAATAAGTTGCTGCATTTTATTATCGTTCACATGGTCGGGATCAATTAACACGGCAAATGATTTTTTGCCTGAATTTTTTCTTTCACAAAGAGAACTGTATATACCTTTTAACTTCATTTACGGAGGGTTATCTGCAAAAATGTCAATTTTTTCTGTCTTATAAAAATTAACTCTTGCCAAATTACGTATTAATTTTTTGTAAAGTCACCCAATAAACACCCCGATCGCTCACAACTTTTAATTTTTGTAATTTTAATGATGCTAAATATTTTGAAGGAAATAGAATTTAAAACGGCCCGTAGTGGAGGAAAGGGCGGTCAGAATGTAAATAAAGTGGAAACAATGGTGGAAGGCAGGTTTCTTGTGGCCGCATCAAATATTTTAACAGAAGAGCAGAAAATCTTACTATTGGAGAAGTTGGCCAATAAAATAACCGGGGAAGGTTATCTGCTGGTAAAAAGCAGTACCGACAGGTCACAACTTGGGAATAAAGAAGAAGTGATTGTAAAAATGAATCACCTGGTAAATACTGCTTTAATAATAAGAAAAAAAAGAAAACCAACAAAGCCTACAAAAGCTTCCAAAGCAAAGAGAATTAAAATAAAAAAAGAAAAAGGCCTCCTAAAACAAGGGCGTAAAAAAATAAATGAATATGACGCGTAACGGTGTAATAAATTATCGGTTGGCCGGGATTTGTTTTTTGTTTGCCATTATCAGTCCGTTTCAGCAAAAAAAAATATCGGATCAAAGCACCACCCAGGTGAAAATAATTTTCATGAATACTATCAAGGGGAGTAAAATTGTTTTGAATGATGCGGCCTATACCAATCCTTTTGGAGAAAAATATTCCATCTCAAAATTGAGGTATTATGTTACTAATATTTCCCTTCAAAAAGAACATAATACGTTCACGGAAAAAAATAGTTATCACTTAATAGACGAAAGCAAGAACGATTCCCGGGTTATCAATCTTTCAGTGCCGGCCGGTGATTATTATGCTGTGCATTTTTTATTGGGTGTTGATAGTTTGCACAATGTTTCTGGTGCACAAACGGGTGACCTTGACCCCACAAAAGATATGTTCTGGACCTGGAACAGCGGGTATGTGATGGCAAAGATGGAAGGCAATTCAGCCAATTCGAAACTGGTTAACAATAAATTTGAATATCATATCGGGGGCTTTTCAGGGCCCTATAATGTTCTTAAAGAAATTCGCATAGATTTTCCGGGGAACGTAGTTTATTTTACCACAGGTAAAACCTATGAAATTATTGTGAGTGCTGATATAGATACCTGGTGGCAACATCCACATGATATAAAAATTTCCGAACATGCCAACATAACGTCACCCGGAGAAAATGCAAAAAATATCAGCGATAACTATGCAAACATGTTTCACATTGAAAAGATTATTTCGGAATAAATTTTGAAAAAAAAGACCTCTATACTCATCATTTTTTTTATCGCTGCCTTTGCTTGTATGCTCGAAGCAGGAAAAAAGGATACGGATGAATTTGCGCCGTGGCGTACCACTCCTTTGCAATTGAGAATACCCATAGGTTGGCCCAAACCATCTTTTAATATTTTTGTAAATAATCCATTAACGGAAGAGGGTTTCCAGTTGGGCAGAAAATTATTTTATGATGGACGGCTTAGCAAAGACGGCAACTTCGCCTGTGCATCCTGCCATCAGCAGTTTGCTGCATTTGCTACTTATGATCACGATCTGAGTCACGGCTTTCATGACCAGTTCACTACACGTAACGCACCGCCTTTATTCAACCTGGCGTGGAGTAAATACCTTCATTGGGACGGAGGCATTAATCATATTGAAGTGCAGCCCTTGTCGCCCATGACAGCTCCAAATGAAATGGCCGAAAATGTCGATTCTGTTTTACAAAAATTAAGAAAAGACACTGCTTACCAGCGTATGTTTGCGTTGGCTTTCGGAAGCAAACTTATTAACAGCCAGCGAATGTTGAAAGCGCTTGCGCAGTTTGTTGGCTCCATGGTATCATCGGATTCCAAATATGATAAAGTAAAAAGGGGTGAAGATAAATTTAACTCCGCGGAGGAACACGGTTATTTGCTTTTTAAAGAAAGATGCAATACTTGTCATAAAGAACCTTTATTTACAGACTATTCTTTTCGTAATAACGGATTACTATTAAACGATTTTTTGAAAGATTATGGAAGAATGAGCATAACCGGCAATCCTGCAGATTCATTAAAATTTAAAGTTCCCAGCTTGCGAAATGTTTCTGTTACATTTCCTTACATGCACGATGGAAGATTGTATTCTCTATACGATGTGATTGATCATTATAGCAAAGGCATCCAACAAAGCAACACACTGGATTCTTCTCTTAGAAATGGCATTCCTTTTACAACGCAGGAAAAAGATGATCTTGTTTATTTTTTGCACACTTTAAATGACACTACATTCGAAAAAAACAGGAAATTTTCTCAACCGTAATTTTTTATTGCCAACTGGTTACGGATTATACCATTACATTTGATTTTTTTAAACACCCGATTTTTGAGTAGTATTAAAAAATTAGCAGGACAAACTATTTGGTACGGCGTGAGTTCTATTGCGGCCAGGTTTTTATTTTATTTGTTAACTCCATATTTGACTTTAAAATTAACGGTAACCGGCTATGGTGATATGAGCATTTTATATGCAGCCATTCCTTTTTTAAATGTGATTTTTACCTATGGAATTGAAACTGCTTATTTCCGGTTCGCATCAAAAGATGAATACAAAAAAGATATTTACAGTACGGCTACTATTTCTGTTTTATGCAGCACTTTCTTACTTACATCCATTTTAATTTTATCCAGGTCTTCATTTGCTCATCTATTAAGATTAGATAATCACCCTGAATTCATTACTTTCTCGGCATTAATTATCGCATTTGATACACTGGCTACTTTGCCACTGGCTAAACTGCGCCTAAGCCAGCGGCCACGTAAATATGCTATGATAATGGTTTCAAAAATTATTCTGCAGATTTGCGTTATTTATTTTTTTTTATCAGTTTGTCCGGGGTTAGCCAAAGAAAATCCGTACGGGTTTATTGCTACATTTTATAAGCCTGATTATGGAGTGGGTTACATAATTATTGCAAATGTATGCGCTGCATTTTTTGCATTAGTGCTGTTGTACAAGGAGCTTTTTGCATTTGAATTTAAATTTAATAAAAAGGTATGGGCAACGATGATTGTTTATTCACTGCCATTATTAATAGCAGGCTTCGGTGGCATGATAAATGAAACCTTTGACAGGATCATGCTAAGTTGGCTCGCGCCTGTATCAAATATAAAAGCGGCCAAAGAACTTGTAGGTATTTATTCTGCCTGTTACAAATTATCTATTTTAATTACTCTTTTTATACAGGCATTCCGTATGGGTGCGGAGCCATTTTTTTTTAAGCAGGCAGAAGGACAAAATCCTCAAAAAGTATATGCCAGGGTAATGAAATTTTTTGTGATCACGATTACGGTAATGTTCCTCGTGGTGGCGCTGTATATTGATATTTGGAAATATTTTTTAAGCACAGATCCGGCGAAATTAAAAATTTACTGGACTGGCTTAAGAGTAGTCCCTATACTGCTCCTCGCTAATATGTTTTTGGGTATTTACTATAATCTTTCTATCTGGTATAAACTTACACATAAAACCATTGCAGGCGCTTACATAACGCTGATAGGAGCTGCCCTTACCCTGGTCATTAATTTTATTTTTATCCCTTACTTTGGATATATGGCTTGTGCATGGGCTACCTTCTTTTGTTATGGCAGTATGATGATAATTTCATTCATATGGGGGCAAAAGGAATACCGGGTACCTTACGCCTGGAGGAAACTTTGTGCCTACATTATCATTGTTGTATTATTATTTTTCATTCATTCTGCCATTATTTATTTTTTTAAAGGAATTATTGTCAACTTCGTAACTGCTTCACTTCTTTTACTTGCTTATATGTGGTTTTTAATGACGGTGGAGAGAAAAGAACTGCAACGGATACCTTTACTGCGAAGATTTTTTCCAACTGATAAGATCATCAAAACAGGAATCGACTCCTGATTTTCAATTTTTATTTTGAAAACATTCCTGAAAAAAATATTGGGGCCGTTGTTAACGAAACTTGCATCAAATGCATCGGCACCTGACCAAAAGGAAGTTTTCAAATCATTAAGCAAGTTGCTACGCAGTCTAAATAAAAGCCCCGGGAAACGTGGCGTCAATTTACAGGTAGATTTCAAAAAAGATAAGTTCATAATTTTTAGTGATCACCATAAAGGCAATAAGGACACAGGCGATGATTTTGCATCCAACGAGAAAAATTATCTGGCGGCACTTGACTATTATTACAGCAATCAATTTCAATATATCAATTTAGGCGACAGTGAGGAACTCTGGAAATATACTCCCGGGCAGGTAATGTCAAAAAACAACATTGCTTTACAATCTGAGGCAAGATTCCATGCACGGAAAAAATATCTTAAAACTTTTGGAAATCATGATCTTACCTGGAAAGATACATTAGAAGTTGACAAATGGTTTAAGGATATTTTTGAATTGCCCCTGCCGGTATGGGAAGGGTTGCTGTTATCAACAAATATCAATAACAAACCTTTGTCTGTTTTTTTGACGCATGGTCACCAGGGCGATAAAATGAGCGACAACAACGGATGGAGCACCTGGCTTGTAAGCCATATTTGGCGACCATTACAGCGCTATCTCGCTATAAATGTAAATACCCCTGCCAAAGATTATGTATTGCGGGACAAGCATAATATAATGATGTATGAATGGAGTAGCCATAAAAGAAATTTATTATTGATAACCGGTCATACGCACAAGCCAGTATTTGCTTCGGGTTTGTATTCAGATCATCCCAACAACAGGATATATGAGAATACATCGGCCAAGGTTAGCCGAAATAAAATGAAGCCCTCTTATTTTAACAGCGGCTGTTGTTGCTATAACGATAGTGATATTACCGGTATTGAAATTGAAAATGGTACCATAAGCCTGGTTAAATGGCATTGGAATGATGGTACTTCTGAAAGAACGGCACTTGAAGAAGTGAAACTTGAAAAGCTTGTTGATGATTTGTGATGGCTCCCCGTTTGGTCAATGCTTGTCAATGGAAGGTGTGCATCGGGCAACGGGTAATTTAACAATCAGTAGTAAGCGGTATTAAGGTAAAACCAGCACTCAGTTGTAAATAATAAAAGTAATTTTATGTGAGATCAGTATTTTTGCATGCTATGCCAGTGACCAAATCCGTTGCATTACATACTTTAGGATGTAAGCTAAATTATTCCGAAACTTCAGCTATTGAAAGGCTGCTGGAAAATAATGGTTTTATAAAAAAAGATTTTGCAGAAGTTGCGGATGTATATGTAATTAACACCTGCTCCGTTACAGAGAATGCTGATAAGGAATGTCGCCTTCTCGTAAGAAGGATACAACGAAAGGCTCCGCAGGCAATGGTAGTAATCACGGGCTGCTATGCGCAATTAAAACCCTCGGAAATAGCCGCCATTGAAGGTGTTGACCTGGTGTTGGGCACGGCCGAAAAATTTAATATTACCACGCATTTGCAGCAACTCACGAAAGGAGACCCGGCCAAAATATGCAGTTGCGATATTGAAGGAGTAAATGGGTTCCATTCCTCTTTTTCTATCAGTAACCGTACAAGAACGTTTTTAAAAGTGCAGGACGGCTGCGATTACAATTGTTCTTTTTGCACCATACCGATGGCCCGCGGAAAAAGCAGGAGCAATTCCATACAAAATGTGTTATCCGAAATAAAAAAAATCGCCGATGGAGGCGTAAAGGAAATTGTGCTTACCGGGATCAACCTGGGCGATTTTGGTAAAGATGGTCATGGTAATAAAACAGGAGAAGATTTTTATAAATTGTTAGAAGCTATCGAAGAAATCGATGGTGTGGAACGGTATCGTATTTCGTCAATTGAACCCAATCTTTTAACTGACCAGATTATAGAACTTGTCGCACGAAGTAAAAAAATAATGCCCCATTTTCATATCCCGTTGCAAAGCGGCAGCAATAAAATTCTTGGCCTCATGCGCAGGCGATATAAAAAAGAATTGTATGCTGAAAAAATATCCCTGATAAAAAACCTTATTCCGGATTGCTGCATTGGCGTTGATATAATAACCGGTTTCCCGGGCGAAACGGAGGACGATTTTAATGAAACTGTAAATTTTTTAAAGGAAATGGATGTTTCCTATTTTCATGTATTTACCTATTCAGAAAGGCCCAATACGCATGCTTTGCTTATTGATCCGGTGGTTCCCGTACAGGTTCGCAACGCCAGGACCAAAATTTTACGCACCTTGTCTTATAGAAAATTAAATGATTTTATGGCAAGCCATCATGGCGAAATCAGGAAGGTTCTTTTTGAAAGCATCGATAAAAATGGTATGATGGATGGGTATACTGACAACTATATAAAAATTTCTGTACCTTTTAAAAAAGAATGGACCCGCAATATTGTTGACTGGAAACTTTCATGAAAACTTTTTTAGTAAATATCAAATTTAATTTCTCGGACGACTTCATGAAGTACGTGCCTGAACACCGCACCTATATCAATATGCTGATTAATATTCATGTAATTGAGAGTTATGCTGTAAGCATGGAGACACACCGCTCCTGGATTATTATCAATGCGGACACAAAAGAGGAAGTTGAAAAAATTCTGAAGAAATCACCGTTGTATCAATTTTGGACTTATAATATTGATGAGTTGTTTGTATATGATAGCCAGAATTTCCGGTTGCCAAAACTTGAATATAATTAAGCTGATAATTTGTGTTGGAGTTCTGTAAGCAATGGAACCTGTGCCAGGTTTATTTTTTTGTTTGCCTCACTCATCGTAAACCAGGCGCCCCTGTCCACTTCAGGAAAGCTTTGAAATTTACCGGATCGTGGCGGCCACATCATTTCAAATTTATTAGAGACAATATTTGCGGCATCAAAACTTTTTTCGAGCGCCCATGCAAATACCTTTTTGCCTGACTTTTGTTTTACAGGATTTAATATCAGGAATCTGCCGGAAACATTTTTGCCGGTTTCTTCCAGGCATTCCCGTATGGCGGCACGCAACGGCTCTTCGGTTTCATCAAATTCCCCTTTGGGAATGGTCCAGGAACCTTCGTCTTTATTTTTCCAAAATGGTCCACCCGGGTGGACAAGAAAAACTTCCAGGATATTTTTATTCTTCCGGTAGAGTAGCAGGCCAGCGCTTTGTTTTTTAGTCATATAAAAATATTTTATATAAAAGGTGAACAATTATGAAACCTTATCCTATATTGTAAGACAAACAACTATGAAAAAAAATTATTTACTGTTAAATCACCAATTGTAAAGCTACCGACATAATATCTTCGTAAATAATATGTTTGAATTAATCATACAATCTTAATTTATGCAATCGAAAATACCATTTCATTTTTTTAGCCTGGTTCTATTTATGCTTATAATGAGTTCTTGTAAAAAAAGTAAAGAAACAACCCCTCCGCCCGCCACAGACTCTACTTCAGTAGCTGCGAAAGTTAAAGATTCTGCCCTGCTTAGATCAAAAGATTTTTACTTGTGGTACAACCAGGTCCCTTCAACATTCAACGCGCAAAATTATAATGACCCAAATGAGGTAATGATAGCTTTAAGAGCTTATAGCATAGAACCTGGTTTTCCTGCTGCCGTTGATAAGTGGAGCTTTGGGGTGCTGAAAACTGACTGGAACCAATTAAGCGGGGGCATAGGAACTGCTAATAATATTAATGCGAGTGGAGATTTTGGTTTCAGTGCTTTTTTTAGAGTAGAAGGTGATCTCCGGGTAAAGTTGGTAGAAAAACTTTCTCCGGCCGGGCTTGCAGGCATCCAGAGGGGATGGAGGATTACCAAAATTAATGGCAATACCAATATTACAATCGCCAATGCTGACTTTATTGTCACCAATATTTTCTTTACAGCTAATTCCACTTTTACATTTGTTAAGCCAGATGGAACCATCGTAGATATTGCGTTAAGTGCTACCACGTATCCCCAAAAAACAGTCTATTTCGATACTGTTTATAATAGGGGTTCAAAAACAATTGGCTATATGGTTGTAAATTCTTTCCTGGGCGATACAGCGCAAATTTTTAGCGACTTTCAAAGGGTGATGAGCAATTTTGCCACGAAAAATGTAAGTGATATTGTAATTGATCTTCGATACAATGGCGGCGGGTATGTATCTGTTCAACAGAAGCTCGCGGATTACCTGGCGCCCTCATCAGCAAATGGTGGTCTTATGATGAAGGAAACTTTCAATGACAAACACCAGAATTATAATACCTCTATTTACTTTGCTAAAGCCGGTTCCTTAAATCCTGATCATGTGCTTTTTATAGTTACGGAAAGTACTGCCTCTTCCAGCGAACTATTAATTAATAATCTAAAGCCGTATATGAGTGTAAAACTTATCGGGCCTGCCAAAACCGAAGGCAAACCCGTTGGATTCTTCCCTCTTTCTGCAGGAGACTGGTATGTTTTCCCGGTTTCTTTCAGATCAACAAACAGTGCTAACTATGGAGGCTATTTCGATGGATTTGCACCGGACGCACTGGTGGCAGACGGACTTGACAAAAACTGGGGCGATCCAACTGAATCGTGCCTGGCGAAAGCAATAAAATATGTTACCACCGGTAGCTTTACTCCGCTGGCACCGGAAATTTATAAGGAAGATCCCGCCGTAATTTCTGGTAATAAGATACTGGACAAAACTTCATTTAGAGGAATGGTGGATGTAAGGGGAATGAAATGATGGTTATTTTTTGGATCCTTGTTTTACTTTTTCCACAAAGAATGTCTTTTTGAAAAACGTACGGACAAGGGAATTTAATTATAAAACTGACTTGTTTCTAAAACTTTATTTCCGCCGTCTTTGCCTACTGCCCTACTTTATGCATAAAAGTTGGCATCCGGGACATAAATGATAGATATATGGTAGCCTGATTTTTTTTGTTTTATTTAGTTTTGCACAGTAAATGGTGTTCGATCCCACGGTTCTGTTTTGTTTAAAACAATTAATAATTCATGACTATGTCTTATATTCATCAATATAAAAAGAACTTTTTCTCCGACGATTCTAATTTGCCTTTTCAGCCGGAAATCAATTTTAAAAAGCTCATTAATTGGTGGATAGAAAAGGCGGCACTGACTGATTCTTTCGAATCGAACAGGGCAAAGGAAGTTTTAAAACGAATTGAAAAAGCTCCGGCGCTCTCCAGACCCTTTGATGATTTTACTATGATTGAGCAATACCAGGATGTGATTCAGTTACTGTTATCTCCATTTTTTCCATCGCTTACCACAACCAACGAAATTAAAGCAGCAGGAGTTCCCCTGCAATAATGACTTTCTTTAGTTACTTCACATCGAGATCATGCTTTCTGTAAAGTCTTCTATACTTACTATTTTTTCGGGCACCAACGCTGGTACTGATCCCACTGAAAATAATTTTGCTCATATAATTAAAAAATGACCGGTCCTTTATTCTTTCAAAATAAATAAGACCAGTTCTGGACGTATTGTTATTTCTTACAAAGAAGAAGTTTACCAAATTGCTTTCAGCACTTTTTAAAAGCTTTGTTTTTTCAGTACCACCATTCTTTAATAATCTAATATGCATATTATGATAATAAAATTTTACGTGTCCGTAGGAGAGATTTTCATTTCCTATTGCGTTCATCCGGAAACTGCTTAAACTGCCTGATACAAATTTTATATTGGAAAGTGGCGCTAACAAAGGATTTAATATATAAAGGGGCGTAGAATCTACCTGCAGGTTCATCAGGAAACCATATAGCGTATCCTGGTAAGATTGATTCATATCGAGATCAAAAGGAGCTTTGTCAAGCAGCAGGCCTGTTATATTAATTGATAAAGAATCCGTCGCCCGAAGTTCATAATTTTTGATTTTTAGAATGCTGCCATGCAGATGAGCAAGCACTAAATTTCCGTCAAGTCTTGATTCAGCATTTTTTTCAGTATAACTTACTTTTCCATCGTTTATTTTCACCTCGTTGATCGAAACGGGAAGGTCAAGATTTTTTATTTCTTCGGTAAATAGTTTCTTCCTGATGCCGGCTAGGAATGGTGGCAATTTATCCCGGTAAACATATATAGATGGATGGCTAAAATTAGCTGTTTGTATAGAAAGAGAATTATCATGGAGAAGCGCAACCAGGTCGATGCCGGTGAACAGAGCCTTACCCGAGCTATAATACATATAGTCCGTTTGATATGGACTGGCAGCTATGGCAGAGTCTCTGGATAATAAAGGACGGTACTGGATAGTATCAACTACCAATTCCTTTTTGCTTCCATTATAATTTATATTCTCAACCTGCCATGATGAATTTTTAGTAAGATAATTTGCAACTGAGGTACGAACCCAGGCGCCGGGATTCTCCATAAGTAATTTGCCGGGATTTTTTATAACATCGGAATTCAGCGATACATTACCGATGGCCATATCTTTCAACCGTAACTTATTTCCCTTTATATCGAATGTAAAGCCTTTGGAATTTTGCAGGCTTAATGTAATAAGGTTTGTTTTCCACGCTGATCCTTTTAAGGCGATCGGGTAATTTATCTTTTGCAGGCTTAGGTCAATGCTGCCATCGATATCCGCAACTTTTTTATCATCTTTAATGAATACTACTTTGCCAGAAGTGAGTTTGAAATCGCCTGCTGTAAACAGGTTTGAATCGATGGTAACGTTGTTGATTTTTATTTCGCTTGCTTTGGAATAAGGTAATGAAAAATTGCTTCGGGGTGAACTGTCTTTCAAGAGTACATTCAAAACAGGTTCATAAATAGTAACGTGGTCAATTGCAATCGCAGGTGTTAAATTCTTTTTTGTTGAAAAAGCTGGTGAAATATTTTCCTTTTGAAAATTAATTTCCGGCGATTGTAGCTCAATGTTATCGACATGAAGATAATTGCTGAAATATTTGTTAAACGCTCCCGTTAGTTTAACGGAGGGAACGGAAATCATTAAATTTCCCGCCGAATTGTTTTGTTGCAGCGTAGCTTTCATAAACTGCAGCGTATTGTCAGATACATTAAAGTCGTCACTTTTTATTTGCAGGGAAGCATGTGAAAAATGCATGTGTTCTCCTGTTAATCGTAGCCCATTTATTTCAACAGGTTCTTCATTCTGTTGTAGAATGGAATCGATGTGAACGTCATTTATAAACGCATCTGCTTCCATATCTTTTTTATTAATCTGTAACAGGGTCTGTTTTCCTTCGATATTTTTTAAACGCAACGAAGTATATTTTCGTTTTTGTTTAGAGCCTTTTATTGCATTTACTTTAATAGAACCTTTAGTCCATAGCAATCCATCCACTATTATACGGCTATTATTTTTTTCCAACAGGATCGTATTAATAGTGACATCTTCAATTTTTGAATCAATCTGTCCGCTACTATTTTTTATTAATAATTCCCCCGCGCGGAGTTGGTTATCAGCATTAAAAATTACATTTCGCAATTGTGCATTGATATCGCCAATTTTTAAAAGGCCATTGGTAAAAGACAATGTTTCTACATCCTGGTAGAGACGAACATGTTTATAGTCCGTCAGGTTTTCACCAAAAAGACCGAGGTTAAGTCCTGTTAATTGCAAAGAATTGGTAATTCCCCACCTAATATTTATAGTTCCATTGACGATATTAAGTTTCTCAATTTCCATCAAATCATCAAAGGTTTGGTGCGAATTAAAGAGTATTGATTTTTTAGAAATGTCAACTTTCTTATCTTTTCTAAAATTTATAACAGGGTCATACAGGGTGGCCTGGCTGGCGGTCAGGAATTGATTAAAGAGTAATTCAGACCAGTTTATTCCCAGTAATTCAAAATAATGTATATTATAATTCCGGTAATTCCGGGATTTATTTTTACCCGATAGCGTATGCACTGAAAAATTGTTCAATAATAATTTGTCATTCGAGAAACGGACACTATCAAAGGAAAAAACACTTGTGCTATCAGTATTGTAGAGTTTGTAACCCTTTACCATCATATCAAAATTTTTCATCGAAATAAGTTTCGAGGAATCCGGGTTAATACGAAGATTTTTGATTTGGAAATTAACCCTGCCGGAATGAAAATCCGACAACGATCTTTTTCCTTTGATATTTAAATGGATATCCGCATTCATCACGCCTACAAAACCAAGATCCAGGTTTCCTGAAAATTTCTTTAGAATTCTTTCAATATCGGGTATTTCTTTAGCTGTGGTACTGCTGTCTGTTAAGGTAGAATTGAGGTTGATATCTGATACAGGATTTTCGCAGTAGACTGAATCAGCCCTGATAATATTTTTTTCGTACAATGCATTAAAATCAACTCCCACCAGCGCTAATCTTTTAAAAGTGATAGAATACTTATTGTCCGCTGCCTGCAGCGGTAACCCTATGATGGTGCAGCTATCCAGTATAATGGTGCTGGCTTGCTTTATGGAAAGTTTTTTAAATAATAATTTATGAATACCATCACTTAACATGATGTCCTGGTCGGAAGAAGTGAAAGTCAGGTTATTACTTTCCAGGTATTGGCCGGGTTTATTATTGTATTTATGAAGTTTCTTTAGGGTGAAATAAATATTTGAAAATACAATTGGTTTTTTACCGATTGCAGCCTGGTTATGAAGAATAAGCTTTGCGTTGATGACATAGATTGAATGCGTACGCAATGCTGAGATGCCTTCCTGTATTGAGTTGTACATTTTACCTAATTCCACTCCAATAGAAAGTTTATTAACTGAATCAGGGCCTGTTTGTGAACTATTATAGACTTCTATAACTGGATCAAACGCTTTAATCTGCTTTATTTCGAGAGATTGACTTAGCAACAAAGACCATAGTGAATTTGTGTGTAACATTATTTTACTGAAACTAACCTGGTAGATTATGGGATCATTATTCTTATTGGTACTGGTAATTTTGGCCTCACGGATCTTTACTTCGCTATTAACAAAGTTGAAAGTTACCTCGGCAATTTTAAGTTTCAACCTGCCCTTCGATCTATCATTTACCAGGTCAATTAAAAGCCTTTTGGAATTATCAATAAACCATACATAACCGATGCTGAGGGCCAGTAAGCAAATAATACATATCGCCAAAGACAACTTTATAAAACGCTTTAGAAAAAATCCGTGGCCTTTTGTTGTCATAAAAAATAAGGATTATTAATTCGTCGGGTTTCAATTTTAAATTGTTTAAAACAGATCGGCTGATTTTTGCTACAACATTTATTACCCAATGCGTATAAAACTGGGCGTCTCCTCGTTTTAAGCCGGATTACAGGCTTTCCACCTATGAAAGGTTGTGTAGCCTTAATCTAACAACCTTCGCCCTTCATTAGTTTATTTTATAGTAAAACTTGTTCAACAAAAGAGGCATCAACATCCGGGAATTTTACCGGCGCGGCAGGGTCATCAGCATAATCATTCAGTTGTATTTGCCACCAGCTAACGGTATTCCACCGTTTAAGTTTATAACCGATGTTTCCATAATCAGCAAGCCAGGTAAAGCCAAATCTTTGATGGAAGGCAACACTTTTTTCGTTTGGTAGTGTAATACCTGCATACACATTCCTGCAACCCTGGTATTTTAGTATGGCAAATAATGCCGAGTACAGCAATTTCGCGATTCCTTTTTGCTGAAAAATTTTCCGTACATAAACGGAACTCTCCACGCACCATTGGTACGCTGCTCTTTCCCTGTGTCTTGTAGCGTATGCATAGCCGGCAATAACGCCCTCCGTTTCGTATACGAGCCATGGCCAGTTTTCCTGGTATGTAACGATCCTGTGCTCAAAATTTTCCTTTGTGGGCACTTCTGTTTCAAAAGTATAAGCTGTATTCAAAATGTAAGGAGTGTAGATATCGAGAAGAGAAGCAGCATCTGAAGTATTGGCCAACCGGATTGTTTTCATAAAATAAATTTACAATACTCCGGCCATTTTAAAAAAAACAAAAGTTCATTGCTGATGTATTAAAGAATAAGACGAAAAGTATCATTTCCTATACCAGCATATAGATTATTCTTCCAGCAATTTAATACCTGTTGTAGTAAATTCTATTTTACGTTCCCTGTATAACTTCCCCGTCGTCATTTTAAAAGTTTTTTTGCTCATACCAAAGAAAGCATAAATATCTTCCGGCAAGGATTTATCGTGATAAGGAAGATAATTATTATGCTCCTTCAATAACCGTAACACTTTGGTACTTTCATCTTCCACGCGATTGTAGCCGGGCTTCCCCACCGCAACGTCTATGCGGTGACCATCGGATTCTGTTTCAGGATATATTTTTTTGATAAATCCTGGAAAGCGGTCGCCAATTTCTATTGGGCGGTACACCTCATTAAAATATAATAGCCCCGTATGTTTATTGTTAATAATTACTACATAGCCAAGATCGCTTTGGCGATACACCAACAGATCAACAAGGTCCATTTCTTTCACGGTCAAATGTTCATTGGATAACGTGCCATCAAATTTTTCTGTTGCAGCCAAACGCCCGGTTTGCTCATCCATTACTATTTTTACAAGATAAAATCCCATTGGCTGCATAAAGCTTTTTTGCCTGGAGCGTGGTATAAAAAGATCTTTCATAAGCCCCCAATCGAGGAAAGCTCCATGAGGTGTAGTACTTATTACTTTCAATTGTACAATATCACCTAATACACCGAGCGGTCGTTGCGTGGTAGCAATAGGCCTGTCTTCTCCATCGTGGTATAAAAATACTTCCAGGTCGTCCCCGATTTTTGTGCCGTGCGGAACAAAACGTGAAGGTAATAAAATTCCAATATCGCCATCGTCAAGAAATACACCCATTGATTTTTCTTTTATCACCCTGAGTATATTGTATTCGCCTATTTTTATCATAAAGGAATTTTAACTTTAAGCAAAGGTAAAGAATCCGATGCCGGAAGTTTTGGCATGGGCATTTGCGGAAGAGCGGGTATATTTCTTAGGAGGCGTATACTCCTTACTATGACCTATATTTTCAAGATGCTGAAGGTAGCCGATCATTTAGTTCCACACCTTTAGCAATCGTCTTAAAATGATTATTTCGCCGCTATGGTAACTGTTGTGATCTGCCAGTACCAATGCTTCTTTAAAAAGGCTTTGCCCGCTTCCGTATTCGAAAGGTATCACCAGTGCATCGCCTGCATTTTTAATGAGTTCAATAAAAGTTTTCCGATCCGTTTTTATGGTATTAATACATTTTTGCCAGTCACCTGGTGATTCGGGGGCTGTCTCTTTAGGCCAGTAACCATCAGGCCATTTTGGAGACAAATGTTTTGCATCGCGGCAAAATTCCAGGATATCCCATTGGGCAATGCGGATATGATCGGCGAGTTGCCAAACGCTATAAGGAAGGTTTTCGGGTCTTTCGCCTAATAAAGAAAAAGGCATATCCTCAAGGGCATGATCCAGTGAAGCATGGGCATTTCCTTTTTCAACAAGATCGATAAGGTCTTGTATAATGGCAGAAATCATCAGGGGATCGGTTTTTTTTGCTTTCATAATTGAATGGCTTTGTGCGTATTACAAAGTGGTAACCAAAATGTTTTTTCCTTGTAAAATAATTTAGCTTAAAAATAGTTTAATAGGTAGTATTTAACACAAAATTTTACTGTTAGCATGATACCCTGACAGTTCTTATGACGTCTAACAGGTAAGATTTAAAATAACATAACATGAAAACAGATTCTACCCAACAGGAAATTTTACTATTAACCGGAACTTCGTTTTCCAATAGAGAATGGTGTGAAAAAATATCCGGCGATACAAACCACCTGACATCAAAAGAGCAACTTGAAGAAGCCTGCTGGAACGGTTTGTTACGGGAAATATTGCCGGAAATATATATGTTGCCCGGGTCGCAAAAAAAATTATTTATATGGCAGATAAAAGAAGGTAAATCTTTTATTGAACTGGAGCTGGGTGAAATACCCGGAGAAACGGATGAGCAATTGTCTATTAACCCCTACCTCTTTCTTCATTTTCAATCTTTGAATTAAGAAAACTAAAAGGCTAATTCCAGTGGAAACCTTACTTCTATCTTTGTGCCTTCTTCAACGTCAGACATGGTAACCGCCCCGTTTGATTTTTTCAATTTGTTTATTATATCGATCCTTGCCCTGGTAATTTTCATTCCCAGGGATCTTTTTTGCGAAGCGTTTTGTGCCGCACCAGTGTTGACTTCGTGTATGCCAATGCCGTTATCTTTTACGGTACAAAGTATCATGTTGCCTTCTTTTTGAATGTGAATCCATATTTTTCCATCGTCACGTTTTTTCGATAGGCCGTGCCAAATGCTATTTTCTACAAATGGTTGTAAAATAAGAGGAGGTATTAACGTGTTTTCGCGGTCAATATTTTCGTCTATTTTTATTTCATAAGTGAAAGTATTTTGCAACCGTAAGCTTTCCAGTTGCATATACAATTCAAGTGCTTTCAAATCATCTTCTATCGGTATTTCCCTTTGCTCTGAGTTTTCGAGAATCATGCGCATGAGCTTTGCAAATTTTGTGGTGTATATCGTTGCCCTCTCGGTATCATGCTTATCAATATAGTCATTTATTGAATTGAGCGAATTGAAAATAAAATGCGGATTCATTTGTGCCCGGAGCGCTTTTAATTCTGTGTCGGCAACCTGCACATTGAACTCTGCTTCTTTCCTTTTTTCTACAATATCTTTTCGTCTTTTGTAAAGTACAATGCCGGCCATGGCAACAAGTACCAATATACCGCTTATACCAATAGAAGCATTGCGTATTACTTTTTGTTTGTTTATTTCTGCTAATGCCAGCGCATGCTTTTTATCATTGCCGGCTTTTGTTAAAGCCTCTTTTTTATCAAATTCAAATTGTATTTCCAGACGGGTTATTTCCTCTTCTTTTTTATTATCTAACGAGCTGTCCCGTAAGGCTATAGCCCGCTTATAAGCATCTAATGATTTGGCAAAATCCCGTTGTTTTTCATACGTATTGCTTAAACTCCCCCACCTCATTGCCTGGCTAATGACAGAGCCCGTTTCGTGTGCTAAGGCTAAAGCGCGCTTCTGGTACCTGATGGCCTTTATGAACTTTTCTTGTGGGGTTACACCCAGTTTTATTAATACGACATCCGGAGCATTGGTATATATTTTTGCAATTTCATCCAGGGTAAGGGATGCATTTATTTTATCTCCCGATTCTTCATAAAAGTTTACTGCCCTTGATAAATAATCAAATGCTTTGGAGTAATCGCCATAATAATTATAAACAATACCAATATTGGATAAATTACTTGCTATACTTCTTTTATATCCTTCCTTATTGCTAATTGCTAAGGCCCTTTGATATGACTGTAGCGCTCTTATTGAATCATCCATATTATCATACACATTTCCAAGATTACCCAGTTCATCCGCCATGCCCTTTTTATTACCGGCTTTTTCATAAATAGCAAGTGATTTTTGATGATATTCCAGCGCTTTAGGAAAATTTTCTACATAGGTATACACTATTCCCAAATCGGCAAGTACTGAGGCAACGCCTTTTTTATTTTCTGACTGTTCAAAATTGTGTAAAGCCTTTTGCAGGTATTGAAGTGCTTTTGGATATTGAGACAAATATTGATGGTCCACACCTATACTTCTTAAACAATTGGCAATATTTTCTGTATCATTCAATTTTTCAAATAGGATTAGCGCCCTTCGATGATATTCCAAAGCAGTATAAAAATTTGATTTCTGATAAATAAGCCCCATATTATAAAGCAACACTGCCTGTTCTTTTTCTTTGTGTAATTCCTGGTATACCTCTAACGCTTTATTGTAATAAAATAATGCCAGGGAATCTGAGTTTCTGGATTCATAGCTCGCGCCTTTATTTTTATAAGCCAGGGCAAGCATTGCTATGTTAGGCAATCTTTGTGCTAAAGCAATAGCTTGCTCTGCGGCTTCGATACCTTTTTCCGGACTGATATTGCTGTAAACAGCCGCTATCTGGTTTAGTAAATTAAGCCGCACGGTATCTTCCCGGGTATGTTTCAATAATTCATTCCATAAGGAATCAGGCTCCTGTTGCTGAGAAAAACAAAATAGAGTACTACAACTGCTGAAAATAAGTAAAAAAATCTTTGCCATAGTGCTGCTTTTAGTGTCAGGAAAATTGAGCTTAATTTTTTTTCTTGTCGGGGATAAAAAGATAAACATTCCTTTCGGTTTTCTCAAAATTTCCTGCAAAAAATAAATGAAACGTTTCAAATAATAAATGCTGGTTGACATCCCGGGTTGCGCATAATATGTTTACATAGAATTTCAACTTTTCAATAGTCAACTTTTTAAAAAATTAAATTATGAATAAGATAAATTGCTTTCTGCTTCTTTTAATTATGGATGCTCCATAAAGTATATATGCGCAATCTTTTCAAAAGGTTCTAATATTATTTGGGTCGGCGTCGGGCTGGGAAGTTCGTTTTGAAATTATTCCGGCAGTAGTCAGACACTGTCCATTATCGCCCAATATGAGAAAGGTTTGTGGGAAAATGGCGGACCAGGGGTAATAAGCCCCGGTAGTTATCGTTATTTCTTTAGTAACCATATGGCAGCAAATGCAGACCTGGGCTTTGGATTTTCGTATCTCACGCTGGGGTTGGCGTTTAAATTTTAAAAAGCGCCACCAATTTATAAATTATTTCTATAAAAGACGGTAGGTATTCATCGCATTGCAGCGGTTGCACAATACTAAAAAGATACCATTATTACAAAGTAAAATCTTTTTATGAATTTTCAAATCATGCACCGGCAATGGAAATTTATAGTAACAGCTGTTGGAATAGGAATTCTTTCGGTTCTCGCACCCTGGGCTATCATTTCGGCAATGGGTACGGACGTGGATATAGAAAGTTTTCGCAAATGGAAGACACCTGCTCTCATTGCTTTTGTTGCCGTATCAGTTGTAGTATATGCGTTTCTCTTATTCCTTTTTAGTTATAAAAAATCCGATTCTAAAGTAAACCGCATTAAAGAGCTAAAAAGAAGCAAGAGTATACAGGAGAAGGAAAGAAGTGGTGAAAAAAAATTTAGTGATTAGGTTCAAAAAAGATGCGAGGCATCACGCCAGAATAAAATTCCCCCTCAATATCCTGTAAAAGATTGCCGCTTTTTCTTTGTGACCCAGGAATAAAAAAAGGCATCGTTCAATTTATTTAAAATTTAAAAAAAAATTTTTATGAAAAAGAAATTATTACTTTTTATCGCTGTACTTTTCATTGTTACCTGTTATACGCAAAAAGCCGGTGCCGAAATTTGGCGGGTAAATAATCATTCCAATTATAATGGCTCTAACTTATACGGAGATAATTTTGGAGGAACCGCTGCGAAGCCGGTATTTGCCCAGATTAACCAGGCTGTTGCGTTTGGAATAGTCAATGACGGTGATACAATCCATGTTGAAGGCTCAACGGATAACTACACCGGGGCAACCATATCTAAAAAATTAGTAATCATAGGTACAGGATATTTTTTAACAAACAATCCTAAAACGAACAGCAATACCCTAGAAACCAGGGTGAGATTTTTTACTTTTAATGCAAATTCGCAAGGATCGCAGGTCATTGGAATACGCATCGTACATGGAGGAAATACAGCCGATGGGATTGTATATGTAAACGTTAGTGGAATCACTATAAAACGATGTCTCATTGAACAAACAGTGGAATTTGGATTTTTACTTTCGGATGTTTATATCCTGGAGAACTTTTTCCCCAATACATCTATTTCTAACGCGATTTCTACTAATGGAAATACGACTTTTACACCACCTACCGATATTATTTTCAATAATAATATTTGCCAAAAAACTTTAACGTGGGGGAGTCCACTGGCAAACCCCACAACACTTTGGCCGATTTTGCAATGCAATAACAATGTATTCGACGGGCCGGATAACCTTGCCACACCTAACCTGGCTTTTTCAACCAGCGAGTTCAAAAATAACATCCTGATGCCCACGAATGCCAAAGTAAATATTGCTGCTTCAGCAGGCGTAATCGCTTATAATATCGGAACCCTTTCAACCCAATTCGGTACCGCTGATAATAATCTTGTTGTTCCGGCTATAACTTCTCTTTTTGTTTCTTCGGCTTCAACAGATGGCGCATATCAAATAGCAAATGCTTCGCAAGCCGGCAATAATGGTTCTGATGGAACTGACCGTGGCGCTTTTGGTGGTTCAGCAGTTACCAGCCGCTATACGCTTTCAGGGTTGGCTGCCATACCTGTTGTCTACGAAATCACTACGCCAGGGGCAACCTCGACCAATTTGCCGGTAACCATTAGTGCGAGAACCATTAAATGATTTATCATGAAAAATTGTATAATCTTATTCCTTTGTATGGGGTTAAGCCTTGCTTCCCTGTCGCAAAACGTGATACAGGGGGAGTATTTTATTGATATGGATTTAGGATACGGTAACAATCATCCTGTGAATTTCACTCCTGTTTCTGACGGCACTTTTCAGTTAACCGTTCCCGTTAGTGGTTTTCAGCCAGGCTATCATAAATTATATATCCGTACCAGGGACGGCGATGGAAAATGGAGCCTCACAGCAAGAAGAAATATTGAAGTGCTGGCTTCAGAAGCTAAGACTACCATTGTTAAGGGCGAATATTTTATAGATACCGATCCGGGATTTGGTAGTGGAACGCCTATAACTATCACCACTCCTGATTCATTGTTACTCCAAAATTTCGCTGCTATTGCTTCGGGCCTTTCTGAGGGCTATCATAAATTGTACGGGCGCTTTAGAGATTACCTCGGAAGGTGGAGTTTAACATTCCGCCGTAACATGGAAGTATATAAAAGCATCAACACGAACGTAGTAAAAGTTGAATATTTTTTCAGGGCCGACCTGGGTTTCGGCGAATGTGCTTCGGTTACTTTTGCAAACCCTGCAGCAGACGGAAGCTTTTCTTTTAATATACCACGCAATTCTATCCCTGCCAGTGCAGATACCTTATTTGTAAGGGTACAGGATGATATAGAAAACAAATGGTCTCTTACACAATGGAGGAATGGTATAACGGGTACTTTGCCTCTCACACTACTTGACTTTATTGTTGAAAAGGAAAACGCTAACGCGCAGCTTTCGTGGAAAACGGAGAACGAAGTAAACACAGCTTATTTCAATGTACAACGCAGTGCAGATGGTACAAACTTTATTACTGTTGGCACTGTTGCAGCCAAAGGCGGCGCTGGCCTGCCAAACGATTATTTCTATCGTGATGATATAGCCAATTTGAATGCGGGCAAAGTATTTTATCGTTTGCAAATGATGGATAAGGATGGAAAATTTACCCACAGTAAAATTGTTTATATAACTATCGGGAATTTTGCAGGTATGGTGATACATCCAAATCCTGCTCATAGTTATTTCATAATTGGTAATTATAATAATATTGATGTAAAGGCAGCGAATGTACTGGTACGCGATATGACCGGTCGCACTCTCATTAGCCAGAAATTCAGTAATGCTACCGAACAAAGAATAAATATTGCTGCTTTCTCTAAAGGTATGTACCTGGTCAGTATTATAACTAGCGGTAATGTGCAAACGCAGAAGTTGGTCGTGGAATAGTAAAAAAAAATGGTAGCTCTTTTTTCAGGAAAAGGGAAGCGTAATAAAAAAGGCGGAGGTTTTATTAGGAATTGCAAAAGCCCATTCGAAAGTATGGGTTTTTTGAGTGTTGCCCTCGCTGGATAAGAATGTGTTATTTAATTCGGAAAAGGAATTCTTTTTAAAATACGCTGTAGCATCCAGTGTATAAATTACCATGTTACCCAACTCAATTGTATGCACCTTTTTTTCCTCATGCAGGTTTCTTTTGAAATTAAATTTACATCAATGACATATTGACTTACTGTTGTCTTGACGTACCCAGGCGGTTAATCTTTCCATTTTCAACATGTCAAATCCGAAATCCGCTACTGCTGAAAATGCTTCTTTCATAATCCTTTTCCCTGGTAGTCCGTCAGTAAATCAATCCAACTTCTGCCGCATCATTTGATTTTTTAATATTCCATAAGCAAATTGTACCGATAATCGCGCGGTTATTCAAAAGGGTGATGCCCTAAAAAATTAATTCATTGCTATTAATACCATTATTTAATTTCTTAATATGGTTCTTTGCTTCTTCCAGGGAAATTGGTCTCGCCCTGTCAACATACGTATTCACGCCTTCATCAGAGCGGAGAAAAAAAATTTCTTTATCATCTTCCTTAATGATAATTAGCCGCCCGGTTTTCAAATTTGGAAATGGTGAAAAATTTATTGTAAGCATATAAAGCTTTTAAAAATAGTATTTCAAACATGATTTTAAAAAAACGTGGCAGCTTTTATACAATCGGATCAGGAAGGCGTGTCTGGCATGATAAAGATATTATTTGAAACGCTATCCCGAAATCTGTAAGATGATGAACTTTTCTCATTTATAACTATCTTGCGGATCCTTTTTTTACAATAAACCCACACATAATGAAAAAGATTGCTTTCACTTTTCTTAGTTGTATTTGTATTATGACATTGACTCAATGTAACAATTCCACTTCTAACACAGAAACTACCACGGATTCAACAACAACAAGCGCAATGGACGCCAGCGACGTTACAGCCAACTGGAAAATTGGTGTACAGATGTGGACATTCAGGATGTTTACTTTCGCAGAAGCATTGGATAAAGTAGACAGTGCAGGCGTTAAAAATATTGAAGCTTTTTGGGGCCAGCCCCTGGGCGCCGGGATGAAAGATAGTTTTGGTATCAGGATGTCAGATGACAGTAAAGCCAAATTGAAACAAATGCTTCAATCAAAAGGCATCAGCATCGTTGCGATGGGCGTAATTGTTCCTAAAACGCGGGGAGAATGGAAACAGGCATTTGATCTTGCCAAAGAATTTGGACTTAGTTATATCACAGCAGAGCCACTCAAAAACGAATGGGATATGGTAGACAGTATGGCCGGCTCTTATGGTATTAAAGTGGCCATTCATGATCATCCAAAACCTAATGGTTACTGGAGCCCTGATTCTGTTCTAGCCGCCACTGTCGGCCATCCAAACATTGGCTCATGTGCAGATGTAGGCCACTGGGCCCGCAATGGAATCAATCCGGTTGATGCACTTAAAAAACTGGAAGGTCATGTGTTTGGTGTGCATTTAAAAGACATCGTAAAATTTGATGATACCAAAGCCGAAGACACCATTGTCGGTAAAGGGGTAATTGATTTTCCTCCTATATTCCAGGAACTAAAACGCCAGGGCTTCAGCGGAATGTTTTCAATAGAACACGAATCCAATTGGTACCATAGTCTGCCTGATGTGATTGAAACGGTAAAATTTTATAACGACCAGGTAGCAAAGCTTAAACAATAAATATTTTTTATTAAAAAGGCTGAACAGTTGTATACCTGTTCAGCCTTTTCTATTATGCATGAAATCGAATTGTATCGTTTATTTAATTTTTACCTTTAGTATCATCTTTTGCGATACAGTAATTTCTTTAATTTTTCCAGGAGTTTATATTTTCTGATCATTTATAAACATTGTTTCATGAAGTATAAAATGAAATATTTAATCGTGGCTATTCCTTTTTTGTGCATGGCAAGCGGTAACGCACAAACGAAAACAGGAATTGACGTGTGGCTTACTAATCCTGATAAGTCTGCCTTGTTTGCACACGGGGATAAGCAACTTCAATTTGAAACGACACAAAATAATTATCCTGTAATTAATGTAGATAATAAACAAACTTACCAGTCTGTTGTTGGCTTTGGATTTGCATTGACCGGTGGAAGCGCTATGCACATTATAAATATGAGTGCAGAGAGCCGTGCCAAATTATTACACGAAGTATTTGCAACACAAGGTGATGATATTGGCGTGAGTTACCTGCGCCTGAGCATTGGCGCTTCTGATTTGAATGAGCATGTTTTTTCTTATGATGATTTGGTGGACGAAGAAACAGATACCGCAATGAAAAAGTTTGAACTCGGTCCTGACCGGAAAGATGTAATACCGGTGCTAAAAGAAATATTTGCGATTAATCCTTCCATAAAAATATTGGGATCTCCTTGGTCGCCTCCAACCTGGATGAAAACAAATCATGACACGAGAGGCGGAAGGTTGCTGCCGGAATATTATGCGGCTTATGCAAAATACTTTGTAAAGTATATTCAGCAAATGAAGGCGGCAGGCATAGCGATTGATGCCATTACTGTTCAAAATGAGCCTTTACACCCGGGCAATAATCCCAGCCTGTTACTAACGGCACCTGAAGAAAAAGATTTTATAAAAAATAATTTAGGGCCTGCGTTTAAAGCTGCAGGAATTCGTACAAAAATTTTGATTTATGACCACAATGCTGACAGGCCGGATTACGCCATTACCATTCTGGATGATCCCGAAACAGCCAGGTATATCGATGGCTCGGCCTTTCATTTATATGGAGGCAATATAGAAGCACTAACTGAGGTACACAATGAACATTCTGGAAAAAATATTTATTTTACCGAACAGATGGTAGTGCAGTTTCGTGATACTGCCAGGATGCTCATAGCATCTCCAATAAGCCGCATTTTTATTGGAGCCACCCGCAACTGGTGCCGAAATGTACTGCTGTGGAATCTTGCTGCGGGCCCTGATTTTAAACCGTATACTAACAGGGGCGGATGCTCCATGTGCCAGGGCGCTGTTACAATTGATGGCAATACATTTACTAAAAATATTGCTTATTATGCCATGGCTCATGTATCAAAATTTGTAAGACCAGGCTCCCTGCGCATAGCATCCAATTATATTGATTCATTGCCCAATGTTGCTTTTACAACACCTTCCGGAAAAACAATCCTGGTTGTTGCCAATGAAAATAAAGACCCGCAAACTTTTACGATCAGGTATCATGGAAAAGATGCGGTTGCATCCCTTGAAGGTAAAGCAGTAGCAACTTTCGTTTGGTAAAAAGCCTTTCATCGATGCATTAAATATCATATTTTATTTATAAAGAAATAACAAATTAGTATGGAACAAAAAGTATTCGCCCCCGGGAAATTACATTATATCAGCTTGTTTTTATTTTGCCATATTTTCTTTGTTACCTCTCATGCGCAGGGTTTTTTAAAAGCCGATGGAAAAAGAATTGTAAATGCAAAAGGAGAAAATGTTTTATTAAGAGGAATGGGTCTTGGCGGCTGGATGCTGCAGGAAGGTTATATGCTAGGCATTCATAAAGATGCGCAACAGCATAACATCAGGAAGCGGATTGAAGCATTAATGGGACGGGCCGAAACAGAAGAATTTTACAATGCATGGCTAAATAATTTTGTGAGAAAAATTGACATTGATTCTATGCATGCCTGGGGGTTTAACTCCGTAAGACTCCCAATGCATTACAATCTTTTCACATTGCCGGTAGATGAAGAACCTGTCGCGGGGGAAAATACATGGCTTGATAGAGGCTTTGTGTTAACAGATAGCTTACTCGCATGGTGCATGGCAAACCGTATGTACCTTTTACTGGATCTGCATGCGGCACCTGGCGGGCAGGGCAATGATCTGAATATTTCTGATCGCGATAGCAGCAAGCCTTCCTTGTGGCAAAATGAAGCTAACCAACAAAAAACTATCGCGCTTTGGAAAAAATTAGCAGGGCGTTATAAAAATGAAAAATGGATTGGAGGTTATGATATTTTAAATGAACCCAAC
>JBDTOV010000009.1:0-67036 GCA_039933035.1 Ginsengibacter sp.
GCTTTTTTAGGAGCGGCTTTTTTTGCAGCGGCTTTTTTAGGAGCGGCTTTTTTTGCAGCAGCTTTTTTAGGAGCAGCTTTTTTTGCCATTGCCATGTTTTTAGAATTTAATTGTTAGTAAATAATAATTAAAAATAAAAACATTTTTTTAACTGCCAAAAATTATTTATTAAAGTCACGCGCTGACTTCAACTGCATTTACCGAAACGTATGTTTTATCACCCTTTGTTTTTCTGAATTCAACAACCCCATTTGTTGTTGCGAAGATGGTAAAATCTTTTCCGAGACCAACATTTTTACCGGGATGATATACAGTACCTCGCTGGCGAATAATAATATTTCCTGATATAGCAGCCTGGCCGCCAAAAATTTTTACGCCTAATCTTTTGCTTTGCGAATCGCGCCCGTTTTTTACAGAACCTTCCCCTTTTTTGTGAGCCATAATCTTAAAAATTAAAAATGATAATTTATGAAATCATGCAAAATAAATTTTGCTTCCTTCAGTTTTCCTGCGACATGTATTTATGCAATATCTGTCACTTTTATCTGCGTGTATTGAGTACGATGACCATGTTTTTTTCTAAAGCCTTTTCTCCTTTTCATTTTGAAAGCGATCACTTTTTCCCCTTTAATGAGGTCATTCACTATTTCTGCTTTTACAATAACTTTAGCATCGTCACCCATGGAAATTTTTCCATCATTGTCATGCAAAAGAATTTCAGAAAATTCAATTTTATCACCGGATTTACCAGCAAGATGTGGTACGTATAAATTTTGTCCGGGCTGAACTTTAAACTGCTGACCGGCGATTTTGATTACTGCAAACATATATTCCAGATTTTTGGAGTGCAAATGTAAGGGATTTATGTATAAATTTTCTATTAAAATAGGAGTTATACCGGTTTTTGCGATTTTAGGTTAAATTTCGCTTTTCTTTCCTGAGAAATCTGGCCTGTATGAACATAATTATGCTATTTTTTACAGTAAACCTTTACCGTGAGTACTTTTAAAAATATATCCCGCTTTTTTTTTAGTATATATGGGTTTACGGTTTTCCTGGGGCTAATGTTCCTGCTGCTTCCATTTTTTATATATTCTTTTTTGTTAGGCCCTGTAAAAGGGGGAAATATTTTGTATGCAGTTTGCCGGGTATGGGCGGATGTGTTCTTTTTCCTTGCCGGTATAAGGCATTTGAATATCTATGAAGAAAAGCACGATCTGCGTAAGCCATCCATTTTTGTAAGTAATCATATTTCTTATCTTGATATACCAATGATCATGAAGGTAATCAGGAAACAGCATGTTCGGATTTTAGGAAAATCAGCAATGGCGAAGATTCCGATTTTTGGTTTTATATATAAGCAAGGTGCCATTTTGGTAAACCGGGAAAATGCAGATAAAAGAGCCGAGAGTGTACAAGAGCTTATTTATTTCCTGGATAACAAAATTTCCGTTTTCATTTGCCCTGAAGGAACTTTTAATACAACGCACCAGCCTTTAAAAAATTTTTATGATGGCGCTTTTCGAATAGCAATTGAAACGCAAAAACCTATTAAGCCCGTTTTATTTTTAGATACATACGACAGGCTCAATTATGAAAGCATCTTTTCCCTCAACCCTGGTAAATGCCGGGCAGTTTTTCTTGCAGAAACTTCTACGGAAGGATTAGGAATACACGATGTGCAATTATTGAGAGAAAAAATTTTCAGGCAAATGGAAGAAGGATTGATACGTTACGGGGCAAGCTGGATTAAATAAATAGCCGGGGAAGTGCGTGTGTTCCGTATAGTTAAATCTCTTTAGCCGTTTGAAATTATATTTGTATAAATGAAAAATGAAAATTTGCAGGAGCCAAATTTATTTGATGTAATTTCCAGCCAGGCAAATGTTTGGATTGAGGTGATCCTGCCGCTGGCTCTGCCTAAAACCTATACTTACTCGGTTCCGGAATATCTCTACAATAAAATACAAATTGGCTGCCGGGCAGAAGTTGTTTTCGGCAAAAATAAAAAGTATGCCGGCATCATAAAATCGGTAATCACTATACAACCCGCGTACGAAACAAAAGAGATCATAAGCATTATAGATGACGAACCAATAGTATACCCGGAACAATTAGCACTTTGGAAATGGATAAGCAACTATTATATGTGTAGCGAGGGAGAAGTTATGGCTGCCGCTTTACCTACCCATTTAAAATTAAGCAGCGAAGCGATTTTAATTTA
The DNA here is from genome assembly GCA_039933035.1 of Ginsengibacter sp. Lineage (GTDB taxonomy): Bacteria > Bacteroidota > Bacteroidia > Chitinophagales > Chitinophagaceae > Ginsengibacter. The sequence goes on from JBDTOV010000009.1 coordinate 2,225, forward strand.
CAATGAAGAATATGGCGATAATTTTTCTGAGCTTGATAACGAAGAATATCTTGTAGCGGAAGCTCTCCTGATAAAAAAAGAACTAAAGCTCGCAGAGGTCCAGCTGGTAGCAGATATCATTCATGTGTATCCTTTGATAAAAAGGCTTATAGATAAAAAAGTCTGTTTTGTTTGGGAAGCTATGACCGATAAGTACAAAGAAAAAAAAGAAAACTTCGTACAATTAAATCCTGGATATGGCAATGATGATAAACTAAGTGAGCTATTGAATAATTTGAAGGCTCCCAAACAAATGGAATTGTTGCTAAGTTTCTTGCATCTCTTAAAAACACAGGGAGAAGTTTCGCAGGTTGAGCTTTTAAAAAAATCCGGTGCTACCGGCGCGCAATTAAAAGGGCTTGCTGATAAAAATATTCTTTTTATAGAAAAGCGTAGTGTTGACAGGCTCAGGGGGCTTCCTAAAAAAATGGACGTAAGTTTCGAATTAAATGATGCGCAAAAAAAAGCTTTCGCTGAACTGGAAGGTGCGTTGGCAAAAAAGGATGTGTGCCTGTTACACGGAATTACGAGCAGCGGCAAAACCCAATTGTATATAAAACAAATTGAAAAATTCATCAACGAAGGAAAACAGGCATTGTACCTGCTTCCCGAGATAACACTAACGGCGCAGATTATACGCAGGTTGCAATTAAATTTCGGCGGTAATATTGCTATATATCATTCGAAGTTCAATAATAATGAAAGAGTGGAGCTTTGGAACAAAATAAAAACCGGGGAGCTGAAAATTATACTCGGTGCACGGAGCGCTTTGTTTCTTCCGTTTAAAAATCTCGGATTGATAATTATTGATGAAGAGCATGATCCTTCCTTTAAACAACAGGAGCCTGCACCGAGATATAACGCACGCGATACGGCTGTTTTTTATGCTTCTCTTTTTAAGGCGAAAGTTTTGATGGGAAGCGCTACACCTTCTGTTGAGAGCTATTACAATGCATTGAAAAATAAATACGCGCTTGTAAGCCTGAATGAAAGATATGGTGGCTTACAATTGCCTGAGATAAAAATTATTGATACCAGGACGGTTGCCGTTTCAAAGAAAGGTAAAGTGATGATTTCGCCGCAGTTAAAAGAAGCCATGGAGCAGGCGTTACAAAATGACCGGCAGGTAATTCTCTTCCAAAACCGGAGGGGTTATGCACCATTTTTAATTTGTGGTACTTGTGGGTTTATTCCGCGGTGCGAAAACTGTGATGTTACTTTAACACTGCATAAATATTCAAATAAACTTCATTGCCACTATTGTGGTAACACCTATTCGAAACTTACGACCTGCCCTGCATGCGGAAGTGTAAACTGGATCGAGAAAAATTTTGGTACGGAAAAAATAGAAGAAGAACTTACTACAGCTTTTCCCAATAACCGGATAGCCCGTATGGACGTAGATGCCGTAAAAGGTAAAAATGCACACGACACGTTAATAAAATTATTTGAACAACACCGTATTGATATCCTTGCAGGCACACAGATGGTCGTTAAAGGCCTTGATTTTGAAAAGGTAAGCCTTGTTGGCATTCTTGATGCGGATGGCCTGTTGAGCTTCGCAGACTTCAGGGTGAATGAAAGGGCATTCCAGTTGATGGAGCAGGTGAGTGGGAGAGCGGGTCGCAAAACGGAGCGGGGACTGGTACTCATCCAGGCATCGAAAATTAACCATCCTGTTTTATTGTTTTTGCAGGAGCATGACTATCAAAAATTTTATGACAACGAAATCGCGATGAGAAAGCAATTTTTTTATCCGCCTTTCAGCAGGCTCATTCGGTTGACTTTAAAACATAAAATAAAAGAACTGGTGCAGGAAGCGGCAGAAGTATTGGGGCGCTCATTACAAAAGGATTTTAAAAATTTAGTGGGGCCGGCAGCACCTGTCATTAACAGGGTGCGAAGCATGTATTTAATGGAGATATTGATCAAACTGTCAAAGGACGCTGCACAGATCCAGATTCAAAAAAAAGTTATTGGCAATTATATTGACCTTTTAAAAGCTGAAAAAAGATTTAGAAGTGTAATAGTGCTTCCTGATGTGGATCCTGTTTGATTTGTTGGATTGCATCAATTATTTGCTGTGATCACTTTTGTTCTGCTATTCATCAACCTGGTAATTTATTAATAATTTGACCTATGCATATTTATGAAAACTTTTCACTTAAAAAATATAACACTTTCGGAATAGAAGTGTATGCGAATAAGTTTGCAGAATTCAATTCAGTATATGAGTTACAGGCGCTCTTTCAACATGGTACTGTTCCGGGCCGTCCCATACTTATTTTAGGAGGAGGAAGTAATATACTTTTTACAAAAAACTTTGATGGCCTCGTTTTAAAAAATGAAATCCGCGGTATAGAAACCGTACATGAAGAGGAAAAACATGTGTACGTAAAAGCAGGTGCAGGCGGGAACTGGCATCAATTCGTACTGAATTGTATTCATAAGAACTTTAGTGGGTTAGAAAATCTTTCGCTAATCCCCGGAAATGTTGGCGCTGCGCCGATGCAAAATATTGGGGCGTACGGGGTAGAAATTAAAGATGTATTTCATTCGCTGGAAGCGTATAATTATGAAGAAAAAAAAATAATGAATTTTACTTTAAATGATTGTGAGTTTGGGTACCGGGATAGTATCTTTAAACATAAGTACAAAGATCAATTTGCCATTTTGAACGTGACATTCAGGCTTAGTAAAATACCGCATTTTACTGTTTCCTATGGAGCTATTGAAGAAGAATTAAAAAAAATGAGCATAAAAGAATTGAGCATTCAATCTATATCGGATGCAGTAATCAGCATCCGCACATCAAAACTACCGGACCCGGCTTTGATTGGTAATGCAGGAAGTTTTTTTAAAAACCCGGAAATCAACAGCCATGCATTTAACGATCTACGCAAGTTAATTCCCGATGAATCCAATCTGCCATTTTATAAAATAAATGAGGATTACTATAAAATCCCTGCCGGCTGGCTTATTGAGCAGTGCGGATGGAAAGGTTACCGGAAGGGCGACGCAGGCTGTTTTGAAAAACAGGCATTGGTTTTAGTGAATTATGGCCATGCAACCGGTAACGAAATTGAAGCGCTTGGCGACGCTATTGCCCGTTCGGTGAAGCAAAAATTTGGTATTACGCTGCAAACGGAAGTCAATATTAACTAATTGAATGCAGCACATTGGTGACTTCCCGTGTCTTTTTTCAAAGTGCTTTATGAAAAAACTTATTCTACTGATAATAATTATCAAATTAACCTCTCCACTTTTCGCCCAGGATAAAATCTACAAACTGAAGGGCCCCGTAGTTATTGCCAAAGTAATAGAAATTGGTACGGATGAGATTAAGTATACATTGTACGATCATTCGGAAGGGCCGGTATATGTCGTTGATAAATCTACGCTGAACCGGATAGAATATGCTGACGGCCGGGTAGAAAAATTTAAAATCAGCTATAAAGATCCGCAGAACTATGAGGGACAACTTACTAAGGCAATAAAGATTAATTTTATTGCACCGCTGTTAGGTTATTCGCAGGTGTCTTATGAGAAATCAATCTCCCCATTAAAAAGCTATGAGTTGGGTGTTGGAATTATTGGCGCCGGAAAAAATTACCAGGTTGAAGATTATTATATAAATGGCCAATACCAACCCTATAAAAGAAATGCCTTTGGCGGATTCGCCGAGGCCGGTTATAAATTTAATAAGCTTCCAAATTTTTTTGGTAAAGGAATGAGGATGACGCATATCATGCAGGGTAGTTATGTAAAGCCATCAGCAACTATTGGTTTTTACAGTGATCATGTGATAAACTACAAAACCGGAAATCCGGTAATCGAAAAAAGAAACAATGTTTTTGGCGCCATTATTTTAAACTTCGGCCATCAATGGGTTTTTGGCGATAAATTTTTAGTAGATGTGTATTACGGACTTGGCTATGCATTTGATAATGTAAAAGATGATTCATATAACAGTTATTATTCGAGCAATGTGTATAATCATTTTGTTATACAAAAAGCGGGTCCCGGCGCTAACCTGGGTTTGAGTGGCGGTTTAAAAATTGGATTGCTTATTAAGTAAAAAAAGAATATTTCGACCGGATGATGAATACGTTGTTATGTAAAAAGGGTTCCAATTCGTTTAATTGAAACCCTTTTCGATTGTATATTCCACGAGGTTGTTACCGGCTATTGATGCTTGCGTAGTTTTATTTAAAATCTTCATCATCCAGTTCTTCATCTCTAAAAGATTGAGGACTCATGTTAAGCATACTCCCCATTAGATCTTTAAATTCTATTTTCCCTTCAACCACTTTTTTGCTTATAAGGGAATAGGTAGAAAGGCCATGCAAAACAAATTCCATAAGCAATGCATTCTCTTTTGCATTGGAGTTAGGGAAGTGTTTTTTTACCAGGCCATATAATCCATCCACTTTATACAATAACTGAATTTTATCTTCATCTTTTATCCCGTAAAAAAGGTTTAGATGATTGCCCGAATCAAACCACCTTATGATTGTTTTATAGGGATTTTCATCGGCAGCCGCATCTTTCGCTCTTCTCTTTTTAAATGTTTCGGGATTGGGAAAATAAGTGGCAAATTGAGTACGGATTGCTTTCTCCATTAAATTATAGGCAACCTGGAACGGGCCTTCCTGCTCGCCCTCGTATACCAGTTCAATTTTCCCAGTTATAGAAGGAATGATGCCGGCAAGATCACTGATCCATACCTGCGTTTCTTTTTCCTTATTCATGATCGCACGCCGCTCAGCAGAACTTACGGCATTTTCATAAGCAGCAATAGTAAGTCTTGCAGAAACGCCGCTTTTTTTATCAACGTATTCGCTGGCCCGTGCTTCAAAAGATACCTGTTCTATCAATCGTTTTACCAGGTCGCTTACCAGTATTTTTTTTACCTGGTCTTCATGAATACCAGCTTCTTGTTCCGTAATAGATAATGAGGTTTCGATAGTAGTAGGGTAGTGGGTTAATATCTGGCTTTCTATCCTGTCTTTTAACGGTGTTACAATGGCGCCACGGTTCGTATAGTCTTCAGGGTTAGCTGTGAAAACAAACATAATATCCAAGGGCAATCGTAACTTAAACCCTCTTATTTGCAAATCGCCTTCTTCTAAAATATTGAATAACGCAACCTGTATGCGGGCCTGGAGATCGGGTAATTCGTTTATTACAAAAATACCGCGGTTACTCCTGGGTATAATGCCGTAATGAATTACTCTTTCATCAGCATAACTCAATTTAAGATTCGCAGCTTTAATGGGATCTATATCCCCAATAAGATCAGCAACACTTACGTCTGGTGTAGCCAGCTTTTCGCCATAGCGTTTGCTGCGGTGCAGCCATTCAATGGGCGTGGCATCGCCCTTATCCTCAACCATATCTTTAGCATATTTGCTCAATGGTTTAAAAGGATCGTCATTGACTTCACTTCCTGATATTATGGGAATATATTCATCCAGCAACTCTGTCATTTGCCTTGCCATACGTGTTTTCGCCTGTCCCCGTAACCCGAGGAACAAAATGTTGTGTCTTGATAACAAAGCCCTTTCGGTATCGGGAATTACAGAATCTTCATAACCAATGATACCTGGAAATGTAATTTCTTTTTTGGTGATTTTTTTAATAAGGTTTTCACGCAGTTCTTCTTTGATTGATCTCGGTTTGTAACTGCTTGCTTTCAGTTCGCCTAAAGTTTTTATTTTTTGGATGTCCATTAATTATTTTTGGTTTTTTTTAGATTAAAAACTACCCGCTCAGATGTAAATTTTCATCTGTATAAATGGGTCAATATACCGTCTTCCTTTTCCCGCTTTCAAAATCCTTAAAGATGAATGCCCCCAACCTGTCAAGGGATGCAAAAAACGCCTTGCCATTATTGGTTTCAGTAAATTCTGTTACAAACCTTTGTAAATACGGATCGCTGGCTATCATAAAGGTAGTAATAGGAATCTTTATTTTTTTACATTGTGCGGCAAGGTTCAGGCAACGGTTCAATATTCTTCTATCCACACCAAAACTATTTTTATAATATCGTCTTCCGATTTTGAGGCAGGTAGGCTTGCCATCTGTTATCATAAAAATTTGTTTGTTTGGGTTTTTTCTTTTTCGTAAAATATCCATGGCCAGCTCAAGGCCTGCAACAGTATTGGTATGATAAGGCCCCACTTGCAGGTAGGGAAGATCTTTAATTTCTACAGTCCATGCGTCGTTGCCAAAAACTACAATATCTAAAGTATCTTTTGGATATTTTGTAGTGATGAGCTCACTCAATGCCATCGCTACTTTTTTTGCGGGCGTTATCCTGTCTTCGCCATATAATATCATACTGTGCGAAATATCAATCATCAGCACCGTAGATGTTTGGGCTTTGAAATCAGTTTCCCTGATTTCAAGATCATCTTCGTGCATGGTAAAGCTATCTACACCATGATTGATTTGTGCGTTGCGGATAGATTCTGTGAAGTCTATCTGTTCCAGTGTATCACCAAACTGGAAAGGTCTTGTTTCGGGGTTGATCTCATCACCGCCACCAGGTTTGAACGTGTTGTGATTTCCCTGTTTGGTTTTTTTGAGTTTCCCAAAAATCTCTTCAAGGCTGCGCTTTCTTATTCCCTGTTCTGTTTTAGGAGTAATTTTAATTTCTCCATTTTTCCCTTTGTCATCAATATAACCTTTGCTCTTGAGGTCTTCGATAAAATCGCCCATTCCATATTCATCGTTGGTAAGTTTGTATTCTTTGTCGAGTTCTGTAAGCCAGCTTAAAGCTTCGCCTACATCGCCGCTGGTATAAGTGAGTAGTTGCATGAAAATGTCTAAAAGCTTTTCAAAAGAAGTTTTAGCATCTTCGTTAGGATCGTATTTTGAAAAATTGTGACCGCGCATAATTGTGTTTTAATTGAAGAAGTAATATTTCAAATTTATTTGAAATATTTTAAATCATGAATCTGGAGTTTTGCATGGATCCGCAGCCAATTATTATTAAACGGGTCTTAATGTTCCGGGATGTTAACAGGCTGGCAAAAACCGGGCGAAAGCAAATTACTAAACAATTCAACTTAAACTTTGGTTCGATTGTTAAATAAAAAATCCCGGGGTACCGTGTCACTATGACTGGTGGCCGTGATTAAACGATAGTCTCAATAGGTTTGTTTTGCGCCACGGCCAATAACCTTGCCTGGCGGGGTTGGCCAGGCAAGGTTATAAAAATTATTGTGTTTTATCATTTACCGACTTTTCTTTTTTAGGAACCGGGATATTATTTATCACCGGGTTTTTGATTTCAGGACTTGTATCTATACGAGCTTTAAAGTATTGCTCCATACCTTGCAGTTGTTGTAATAACTGCTGAACGATCTGGTTTTCATACGAAAGCGCAGCTTGCTTATTTTCATCCAGGCTGTTGAAATAAGTAACTTGTTGTTCAAGATCTTTCCGCAATGCGTCAGAAACTTTTTTTGCCAGCACGGTATCTCCTGCTTTATAGGCAGCCAGTAAAAACTGCCCCGAGATTTGATCCTGTTGCTCGCGGCGTGACACGAGTCCGTACGGGAAGTTTTGCTGCAGCATCATTTTATCACATTTTTCGAGCATTTTTTTTGCCTCATCTTTTCTGTCGTGATCTGCTAAATTAACAGCCACCTGTGCAAATTGCATTCTCAAAGTGTTGAGGTGCCTTCGGTTTTCTTCGTCATAATATACGCCCGGTTTATCGGCATTCCCAAAAGCAAACTTGTTCATCATTTGCTGGTAAGCCCAATCACGGTTTACTTCGCTATTTTTTACAGGAACAAACCGGTAGGCTAAGCCATCAGTTCTTAAATATTGCTGAAAGCCCAGTTCATCATAAGGCGATGTAAAGTATATAGGCCGTTTCCATTTATTGGCTGCCATGATATTTAATATGGCGCTTTCATTTTTGCCCAGAGCATTTTTAGGTATGTCAAAATCAACTTCGCTAACCACACTGTCTCCAGGATTCACGGTACCATTTTGCCTCACAAGATTTGTATCCACAGGAATCTTTACTTTTTTATCAGGAAAAATATTCAGGTAGTCATCGCCATTCTGGGCCATGCGGTTAGCATCATCACTTCCTGCATAGTCTTTCATCATGGTGTAGAGATCCATGGGTTTTGTCTGGTCAACCTTTGCACCAGGCGCATCAGGATAAAAATAAATGGCATCTCTCTTACTTCCAATCATTTGGTCGGCAGACCAGATAACATCAATGGGATCACTCTGATTTACCTTATAGCGTAGCTGGTTGAGGTACCAGTCAGTTCCCATAAGGCTGGAGTTAATTACCCTGATATCTCGTCGTATACCCAATACCTCCTGGTCAAACCACAGCGGGTAGGTATCATTATCGCCAAACGTAATCAATATGGCGTTGGGCGCGCAACTTTGTAAATAATCAACTCCAATATCTCTTGCTATTGCTTTGTGGCTGCGATCATGATCATCCCATTCCTGGCTCGCCATTAATACGGGTACCGCAAGAAGACAAAGTCCGGCTGAAGCATAATTAGCCATCGTACTATTCGCAAATTTTTCAAAGAGTTCTTTTACATATAATACACCAAGTCCTATCCAAATGGCAAAAGCATAAAAAGAACCTACATAAGCATAGTCCCGTTCACGGGGCTGGTTACCGGCCTGGTTAAGATAAAAGACGATAGCGATGCCCGTAAAAAAGAAAAGTAATCCTGTAATAAGGGTATCATTTTTATCTTTCTTATACTGGTAAATAAATCCGAGTATGCCGAGGATAAAAGGAAGACAAAAGAGCGTATTATGCGATTTATTATGTTTGATGCTATCCGGCATTTTGCTTTGATCGCCAAGCCTTGCCGTATCCCAAAAAGGGATGCCGGTAAGCCAGTTTCCATCTCTTACATTGCCCATATCAACACCTTGTATATCGTTTTGCTTACCCGCAAAATTCCACATGAAATAGCGCAAATACATCCAGTTAAACTGGTAGCTTATAAAGAAGCTGAAATTGTCTGCAACGGTAGGTTTATCAAGGTAGCTGCCCGTTTTCTGATCTTTGCCGATACCCGCGAAACTTGCATAATAATCAGCATGCCCCTGGTCATTACTATTATCCCACATCCTGGGGAAAAAATGCTTGTCTTCCGGTGCATATTCGGTTACGTATTTTTTGCCCTTCTTCTCATATTTGTCGGTACCTTTTACATAGGTGTCTACCGGATTTTGAGCGGTAGCTTGCGCCGTAAAATCCTGCCCAAACAAAATGGGCCAGTCTCCATATTGCTCCCGGCTGAGGTACCCCACCAGGCTCACCGGGTTATCGACATTAAACATATCAACTGCAGGATCTGCAAGCGAACGGATCATCGTAGTGAAATAGGTAGAAAATCCCAATATTATAAATGCAAAACTCCACATGGCCAGCTTTAAAAAGTTCCAGTTTTTTTTCTTGGCCAGCCGTAGCATGTAATAGATAATAACTGCAAGCATTACAAAAAAGAAAGTAAACCCGGTAAAGAATGGAAGACCGAGGCTGTTCTTAAAGAATATATCGAAATCGCCTGCAAATTTAATTGACCATTGGATCATTGGCACCTGTACAATGCCAGTAATTATGCAGGCTACTATTAACGCCCGGAAAGTTTTCCATTTAGTTCTGTTATCATATCTCTTGAAATAATACACCATTACAATGGCAGGAATGGTAAGTATGGGCAGTAAATGCACGCCTACCGCCAATCCTATCATATAAAATATTAATATTAACCACCGGTCTGCCCGGGTAAAATGTCCTCTTATGCCATTTGATTGTTCTATGGTTACATCCTGTTCCCATTTAAGAACCAGCCAAAAAACAATTGCGGTAAAGAAAGATGAACTGGCGTAAACTTCAGATTCTACCGCACTGTACCAAAAGGAATCGCTAAACGTATAGGCCAAGGCGCCTACAACGCCTGCTGCCATAATGGAAAAAACCTGGTTATTTGTCAGGGGCCCGGAATTACCTTTTTCAAGAATTTTTCTCGCAAAGTGTGTAATAGTCCAGAATAAAAATAAAATAGTAAACCCACTCATCAATGCGCTCATACTGTTTAAACCCAGGATGGCGTTATTCGGATTTGAAAAAGGGATCATAAAAAGCCTTCCAATTAATATAAATAGGGGGGCTCCCGGCGGATGCGGAATCTGAAGTTTATAGGCGCTGGAAGCGAATTCACCGCAATCCCAAAAACTTCCGGTGGCTTCCATTGTCATTAAATATACTATACAGGCGATAATACAGATGGCCCATCCTGTAACGTTGTTGATTTTTTTAAAGCTCATAGTTGGTCTTATATAAACAGGGGCAAATATAAAACTATGCATGGTACAATTACAAGAGGTAATTTTTTTTTATACAAAGGAATGTTAATGTTAAATGGATTTTGTTGTAAAAAGCGGGGTTGATGGGCAGGATATCCCGGGTTTCGATAACCAGTAAATCACTGCGGGGCGACATTTCAAATATCCTACTTTTGCCTCGCATGAAAAAAGCCTTTCTCCAACTGCATGTGGCTGTACTTTTAGCGGGATTTACCGCCATCCTGGGGAAACTTATTGATTTAAATGAAGGCATGATAGTTTGGTACAGGATGGTGCTGAGTGCTTTGACGCTTGCCTTAATATTATTTTTCCGAAAAGAATTTTTCCGGATTTCCTTTTTAAAAATGATGAAAATGTTTGGTGTCGGTGGTATCATCTCGCTGCATTGGGTCAGTTTTTATGGAAGTATAAAATATTCCAACGTTTCGGTATCAGTAACCTGCCTTTCCGCTATAGGATTTTTCACTGCATTTTTTGAACCTGCTATTATGAAGCGCAGGATAGATGCAATAGAAGTATTGCTGGGATTGCTTGCCATTGCCGGCATTTATCTCATCTTTAATTTCTATCCTGAATATAAAACGGGAATTATTTTTGGGATTATTTCGGCAATGATGGCCAGTCTTTTTCCTATTTTCAATAAAGAGATAGTGAATGAATTTCCACCCAAAATACTTACGTTGTATGAAATGACAGGAGGCGCCATATTCCTATGTTGTATCCTCCCGGTATATTGGCATTTTTTTCCCGCAAATTATTTTTTCCCTACGCCCAAAGATTGGGGGTGGCTTTTAATTTTAGCCTGGCTATGTACTGTTTTAGCTTTTATCCTTGGCTTAAATGCCTTACAACACATATCTGCTTTTACGGTTAACCTTTCCTACAATCTCGAGCCGGTTTATTCAGTTATCCTGGCATTCATAATTTTTAAAGAGAACCGGTTTCTTGGGACCGGGTTTTATTTTGGAGTGAGCCTGATTTTGCTGGCTGTTTCCATACAAATGGCCAGGGTATGGCATGGGAGAAAGTTGGAGAAAAAGGGGAAGAGCCCCCGGGGTGAATTCTAAAATTTGTATCATACTTTCCCAGATGAATTCAATTACTTCTCGTGACCGGGTGATGGAAGGAACACAATTGTATCGGTAAGCTTTGCGAAAGACCTGAACATCTCGCTTACACCACAATACTTATCTTGTGAGAGTTTAACAGCTTTTTTAACTTTTGTTTCATCCGTCTTGTTCACTTTTATGGTGTAGGTTATGGCAACTTCGTCATAAATTTTGGGGTCTGCCTCCGTAAGGTGTGCTGCTATTTGTATGGTAAAATCAGAAAAATTTACTTTCATTTTATTAAGAATACCGACCACATCCACGCCGGTACAACCTGCCAGTGACACCAGCATTAGTATTTTGGGGCTCGTTCCCAAATCATTACCACCTGCTGTTTTAGCTAAATCTATTATTACCTCATGTCCTTTTATGGCCGTTGAAAAATCCATACCACCCCGGTAAACAGAAACAATAGTGTTTGTTGCCATATATTAATTGATTTTATATAACCGCGAATGCGTTATAATTTCGAGTTAACAGCATCTGAAATCTGCTTTGCGCTCATAGCACCCGATTGACGCCAAAGAATTTGTCCCTTTTTAAATAGAATGAGTGTCGGCACACCTTGGATGTTAAAATGTGAGGCAGTAGGCTGGTTTTTATCAATATCAATTTTTAAAACCCTTACATTTTCTTTATTATTTTCAGCAAATCGTTTCAATTCAGGAGCCATCATTTTGCAGGGGCCGCACCATTCTGCATGAAAATCAACCAGCACAGGCTTATCATCATTAATTATTTTGCTAAATGTTTCCATAAATTGTTTTATAGCTGTATTGCATAAATTATGCCTGCATGTTTAGCGTTAAAAATGGCGCATAATGTCAGTTAAGCAGCGATTAGGAAAAAAGTAGCTTAATTATTTTTCAGGTAACCAATTCTTTATTACCTTTGCCGTCCGAAAAAAAAGATCATTATGGCCAGAGTATGTCAGGTTACCGGAAAGAGACCCATCACCGGGAACACTGTTTCGCATTCAAATATAAAGACCCGCAGGAGATTTTTACCCAATCTTCAAAAGAAAAGATATTTCCTTGCAGAAGAAGATAAATGGATCACTTTAAAATTGTCGTCCGAGGCTATACGTACGATCAACAAAAATGGTCTTTTTAACGTAGTAAAAAAAATGAGGGCCAGCGGCGCCAGGATATAAGTTTGCTGATATGCTGATTATACCGAATCATAGCATATTACCGGATTATCATATTATCACAATATCAAATTAATACAATGGCAAGAAAAGGAAACAGGGTACAGGTAATTTTGGAATGTACGGAGCATAAAACTTCTGGCATGCCCGGCACCAGCCGCTATATTACCAAAAAGAACAAAAAGAATACCCCTGAACGTTTAGAGTTGAAAAAATTCAACCCGATCTTAAAAAAAGTAACGGTTCATAAAGAAATAAAATAATTGGCTAATTACCTGGTGGCATAAATGGAATTACTTCATAGGCACCTCAATATGTGATCATCTTATCAAATTAAATTACAATGGCAAAATCAGCAAAAACCGCTATTAAAACAAAAGATCAGAAATCGGCTGCAGAAGCAAAAAACTGGACCAAAGTGGTTCGTACGGTTCGCAGCGCTAAATCCGGTTCTTATACTTTTAAAGAATCTATCATTCATAAGGATAAGATTAAAGATTATTTGGCAAGCTAAATTCAGGCTTCAACATAATTCAGGTAAGGCTATCCGGCATAATTGCGGATAGCTTTATTTATTTTTACCCTTTACTAAAATTTCATACCATGGGAATTTTTGATAAAATTTTTGGAAAGAAGGAGCAAAAGGAAAGCCTTGACCAGGGTTTGCAGAAAACCAAGGAAGGTTTTTTTGATAAGATTACCAAAGCTATTGCCGGTAAAAATACAGTGGATGAAGAAGTGCTGGATGACCTTGAAAATGCTTTGGTAAGTGCAGATGTTGGGGTAGATACTACGGTAAAAATCATTGATGGGATAGAAAAAAGAGTTGCAAAAGATAAATACATTAATACTTCGGAGCTCAACAAGATATTAAAGGAAGAAATACAATCTGTTCTTGTTGATTCACCGGGGGATACTTCCTATAAAAGCTATGAATTGCCTCCGGGCCATACGCCGCACGTGATCCTGGTAGTGGGCGTAAACGGCGCCGGAAAAACGACCACTATTGGCAAACTGGCGCATAATTTTTCACTGGCGGGCAAATCTGTTTTGCTGGGCGCAGCGGATACTTTCCGGGCGGCGGCGGTAGAGCAACTGGAGATATGGAGCCAAAGAGCTAAGGTGCCTATTGTAAAACACTCCATGGGGGCGGATCCCAGTGCGGTTGCATTTGATGCCGTGCAGAGTGCCGTTGCTAAAAATATTGATGTAGTATTAATTGATACGGCAGGGCGGCTTCACAATAAAATTCATTTGATGGATGAATTGAGTAAGATTAAGCGTTCCGTAAATAAAGCGCTTGATGGTGCCCCCCACGAGGTGATGTTGGTGCTGGATGGAAGCACGGGCCAAAATGCACTTGAACAGGCACGGCATTTTACAGCCGCTACAGAAGTAACTGCACTTGCGATTACCAAGCTTGATGGCACTGCAAAAGGAGGCATAGTGCTGGCCATAGCCGACCAGTTTAAAATTCCTGTAAAATTTATAGGTGTTGGCGAAAAAGCTACGGATCTCCTGGTTTTTGACAAAAAAGAATTTGTAGACAGCCTGTTTGAAGGGGTTAAAAGTTAATAAGTTTATGGGTTACATCATTAAATAGTGAAACGGTTAATTTGTTACTTGTTGTGAAAGTTCGTTCGTACCAATGCACATAATTCGTAACAAAAGAAAATCATGAAAACGAAACAAAAGAAAGATAAAGTAAATATCATTACCCTGGGTTGTAGCAAAAACCTTGTGGACAGTGAAGTGCTTAGTGGCCAGCTTGCCGCCGCAGAAATTAATGTATTGCATGAAAGTAGAAAATCTGATCACAATATCGTTGTAATCAATACCTGTGGTTTTATTGACAAAGCCAAAGAAGAAAGTATTAATACGATCCTGGAACAGGTAGAACTGAAAAAACGCGGAAAGCTCGATAAGGTGTATGTTACCGGCTGCCTAAGCGAACGCTACAAGCAAAATCTTGAGGATGAAATTCCCGAAGTGGACGCCTTTTTCGGCACGATGGAATTGCCTTTTTTGCTGAAAAAATTTGACGTTGATTATAAAGCCGAATTACTGGGTGACAGGTTACTGAGTACACCTAACCATTACGCCTACCTGAAAATAAGTGAAGGCTGTAATCGTACCTGTTCATTTTGCGCCATCCCCTTAATGAGGGGAAAACATGTGAGCCGTTCAATAGAATCACTGGTAGATGAAGCAAAAAAACTGGTAGCACGCGGCGTAAAAGAAATCATGTTGATTGCACAGGAGCTTACTTATTATGGATTGGATATTTATAAAAAAAGAGAACTGCCCCGGTTACTGCATGCGCTGGCCGATATCCCGGGGTTGGAATGGATAAGATTACATTATGCATATCCGTCAAAATTCCCGATGGAGATAATTGATGCAATGAAGGAGCGGGAAAATATTTGTAACTATCTTGATATGCCTCTGCAACATGCCAGCAATAAGATGCTTCAGGCAATGAACAGGAAAATTACCAGGGAAGAAATGGAAGATATCCTGGGAGAAGTAATATGCAGGATTCCGGGCATCTGCTTAAGAACCACGCTTATCGCAGGTTTTCCGGGAGAAACTCCCGGTGATGTGGAAGAATTAAAAATATTTTTAAAGAAAATTGAATTTGACCGGGTGGGCATATTCACGTATTCGCATGAAGAAAATACATCCGCCCATTTGCTTATTGACGATATACCGGGAGAGATAAAAGAGCAGCGGGCACAGGAAATTATGGAGGTACAACAGGAAATTTCTTACCGGAAAAATGAAGAAAAAATTGGTAAAACTTTTAAGGTAATTATTGATAGGAAGGAAGCGGGAAAATATTTGGGACGTACCGAATTTGATAGTGTGGAAGTAGACAATGAAGTAATCGTACATTCCCTAAAAAAGTTATCTCCCGGTGATTTTGTCAATGTAAAAATTACCAATGCATTTGACTATGACCTGGAAGGCGCGGTAGTAGTCTAGTTGATAGCGCCTGTTTTTTCCACCTTAAAAAAATCGCACCGTAGATGCTACGGTAATCGCCATACCCCCCCGCGAAAAGGCATGAAGGCTTTAAAGTTCATTTCGTCTTGGCGAACCCATCTGCCAGGTGATTTAATTTTTCAGCAGAGATCGTTTTATTTCCATCATCAATTATGATCCTATAACGAAAAGTAACCGATTCACCTTTTTGCAATGCCAGGTTCCTGGAAGATTTTCCATTCGTAAATATTTTTTCTCCAAGTGGATTGGCGGCGAATAGACCATAACCCCGGGCATGCCAAAACGTAGGGTAGTTGGGGTTACCCGGGTGATCAATGATGGTAATACTTATCGAATCATTTCCCATTTTGCCATATACTTTGCACCACCTGCCCCTGGTACTCCATGCATCATCTCCCTGCTTGCCCTCGCTGGTGATATAATTGCCATTTGCGATGGCATCCTTTACTCCTTTTACAATTGTTACATTGCCTTTATCATCTTTAAATTCCTTGTCTTTATTATATGGAATTTGCAGTGCATGCGCCAGGCGCATGCCATATAAACCGTCTTTAGCATCGGTAAAATTAATGGTCGTATCTGCTGTTAATACCGTGGTCCTGTCTATGATGCGCTGATGGGTAGAGCCACTAAATTCCAGTTGGGTTGTTTCTTCGAGCAGCACATCTTTTTGTTGGTTGGTCCAGTTGGCATGATACGAAATGATCCCTTTTTCACCACCTGATGTTTTAAGAATGCTGTCCGTCCTGATCCATCCATATAAATGTTTTTTTTCCGGGGCGATGGCGTATGAATTATTCCAAAAGTCAAGCCCGTTTACATTTTCATAAGTGAACCAAATACCCAGGTGATGTGGGTGGTCTGTTGGGTCACGGGGTTGTGGTTGTAGTGGAAATCCCCTGGTAACAATGGTTCCGCAGGCTGCATGCACAGGATATAGTACTGGTTTTTCCAAAGTGTCGGGATACAGGAAACTTGTAAATAATTTGTCCCCGATTAAAATAGTTATCTTTTTTTCCGGTGCTGATTTTACCACTTTTACCATTTCTCTTTTTTGGGCAAATGATCCTGAAAAGCACATCAAGGCCAATAGGGTTATTCCTGAATTTCGTAAGAGATATTTCATGTTAATTTTTTTAGACATTGATTGAGGTTGGATTAGTATGCTTTTTATTACAGGGGATTAGCCCGGTCTGCGGTTGAATAATGAACTAACGGCTACAACGCCGCGAAAAATAAACCATTCCAAAAAAATATTTTACAGCTTTTGAAAAGAACGATTGAATCTACGATAAGAGATTAGAATTTGTCAAAATGTTCCGTCTTAATTGAGCCCGAGGCCGCCCATCCTACTTGATAGAGCAGTTGCCTGTTAGATGCATTACTCATATCGGTTAAGCTTTTTACATCAGCGGCTGTAAATATTCTGTCCAGGTTCAATTCGTTAAGATCTTTTTCTGTAATCGCGAAATTATAACGCAGGTAAGAAATAACCGGTTTGCCCGCAAGATAGTCGCCTTCCATTTTGTCAATTTCCATATCCATTGAATCGGCAGTTGGAGAATTGGAAAGCCATTGCATCATAATACGGTTCTGCCAGCTTGCATCCTGCATAAGCATATCCGGAATGTTAGATGCCCAGTTAAGCATAGTGGAATCATCGATCTCTTTTGCATATTTTTTAAAAATACTGTAACCGGTTCCTACAGAAACAAACAGCAAGTTATCTTCACTCATTTCCCAGTGAAATGGAAAGCCTTTCAGGGTGGCAATCATTAGTAATGTCAATGAGGGGTTATTGGCCATGCTTAATCCGCCATCAATAAAAGCAGCCTGCTGGTCCTTCATTACCTCAATCATTTGAGGCGCAAAATAAGTAGGGGCCGCCGAACTTGCGCGTACGGCCATCCAAAGAGGAATATCTTTATTTTTTCCTATGTCAGTATCGTAAAATTTTCCGTTAGGATGATTGATCAAAGGCCAGATGCTGTTGGTGTCGGCTCTCTTGGCTACAATACACAATCCTGTTTTTAATTCTTTGCTTCCGAGCGTCAAATCGCCAAATGCGAATTTCAAACCGTCTTCCATCGCCTGGTAACTGTAATTTGCTTTTAGCCATTTCATGGTTTCCAGCGGGTTCCACCAGTTTCTTTTTTCGCCAAAGATTTTTCCGCCAAGATCCATATACAATTTAGTGATCTCGTCTACAGTTTTACCAATGGCCAGCGATGCGGCAATAATAGATCCTGTTGAAGTGCCGCCTATCAAATCAAAATAATCGCACAAACGAAAATCTGGCTGATCCGGAAATTTGGCTTTAAGAATATCTTCCAGTTTTTTTAAATAGCCTAACGTAAGAGCGCCGCGAATACCGCCGCCATCTAATGATAATATTTTTTTTTGTCCCGGTCTGGTGAACCGGTCAAGCAAATCGGACATATAAATTAAATTTTATTGCGTGTTTAAATAACCAGCAATTTCGGCAAAAGTTTTAAAATATGCAGCGCCATTTTCCCGGATCATTTTCCCGGTTTGTTCCCATGACCTTAACTGGTCAGCGGAAAATTGTTGATCTTCATCGGAAGTAAGATAACAAAAAATTGTTTTGGCCGGTCGTTTATTACTGTCGTCTACCACTTCTGCAATCGAATAAACGCCAGTCATTTTTGGCGTAATCACATACAGGCAAAAATCACATTCGGCTCTTTGTTTAATTTCTTCTTCCATCATGCCAGGGGTCCAGTGTTCGGCACACGGCTGAAAATAATCAATCCGCAAATCATTTATCAATGCATCTCTCCATGATGATCCGTTACAGGTGACACCAGGAAATACTTTTTTCATTGACTACTACTTGCTCTAAGATAAAATTTACTTACCTATTCTGAACTGGATACTTATCGGGCATTAATAGAAGCGATATTGAAAAAATCAAGATTAGGATAATTACATTGGCTGATTTTGGAAAATTGCGGAAGATGTTTAACCCATTGACTGTCGTTCGATAACCAGATGTTCTTTGGAAGGTTAAGATAGAAAGCGACTGCTTTTTGCAATTTTTTAAACTCCCGGAAGTTAAAATACCCAAATAAACTGATAATAAAATTTGCAGTTCTTTCAACATTTAAAAATATAACCGGAATTGCTAAATGCATATCCCTGGCAATATGAATGAATGATACTTGTATAAACAAAAGTGCAACTGTATACCATGCCACGCTCATTTTATACAACTCTTCACCAATGCCCATTGTGCGTACAAGTAAGTAACCATTATTAAAAAGCCTGCTATCGGCACGGGATGGTAAAATTTATTAAATGCCAAAATACTGTCCGAAAGAATAAATGAAATAGCTCCCGTTAATAAATAGGCAGATGTTGGTTTGGGGCGATAAAAACTAAGCAGGTATGCCATGTACAGCATCGTGCTTATTACAACCGCATAAATAATCACAGGTATAACTAAGCCGCCTAAATGTGGAATTAGCATCAGCAACAGTATGGTCAAATAAATGGCAATTAAGGTGAGCCCATTTTTAAATTGAATGCTACCATTTGCTTTTTTTATTTCTTTTATAAACAAAACAATATAGAAAATATGCGCTGTTAAAAATGCAACTAACCCCAGGATAAAATAAATCGCATCTTTAAATACAAAGAGCAGCAGTATGTCGCCAAGCCACGAAAAGACTAACGCTGCAAGCAGGATGATTTTATTTTTGAAGGATGTAGAAATGAATACAGCAAATATTAAAGGTAGCAGCAACAAAGGTTTTAAATAGAACACAAGAGTTGCTAAGTCAAATAGAATACAGCTTACATATAAAATTGATAACAGGATGAAAATTCGTAACAGCGTTTTTGCAGAAATCATTTAATGGATATTTATCTGCAAACAAACATGTTTTTTAATCAGGTCAGAAATTAAAGTTCAATTCTCACATTTATTTTTATTGAAATCATCTAAAATCGCTTTAATAGCCAGTTAGCGGTTTATTTTTTAATACCTTTCAAAATTCAATATAGCCCGTAGCAGGGATATGCCTGTTGATTGCACCAGGTATAATCTTCCTGGCATTGATTTTTTTCATTCCATATCATTTAAAATCACTTTAATTATCTCATCGGTATCCCCATCAAAATGATGACCGCCGGGAAGCACTTCATGTGTATATCTTTTTAAAGTGATTTTATTTAAAGCCAAATGCTCTTCATCACTGGCGCTTATAAGTACAATTTTTTCATTATCCAGTTTATTCAATTCTGTTACCACATCCATGCTTCTTTTAGTATTGCCGCCAAAAATATCAGCCCAGTGAATTTCAAAATCCGTATTGCCGGAAGAAGCCATAAGATAGGAGACGACTACTTTTTCATTGATGCCTTTTGAGATGCGGTTTAAAATAAATGGTAACACGTCAGCCCCATATGAATAACCAATAAAAACAATTTGCTGATTCTTTCTGCCCGCTAACTTTTTAACCAAACAATTATTAATATCAATGGCCGTTTGCTCCGGGGTTTTCTTTTTCCAGAAATAGGATTTTGCATTCAATGCAATTACATCGTAACCTTTTTTGTTTAAAGATGCACATAGATCCGTTGAGAACGTATTCATACCTCCATCGCCGGAAATGTAGAACAGCACAGGTTTATCATGCGAAGCGGCTTCCCACTCTGTTATGGGGAAACTTTCGGCATTAGCCATTGACGTGCCAATAAATGACGCGGAAAGAATGAGTAACAGGATTTTTGTATTCATAGATCAGGGCTGCATTACTTTATTTAATGCTGCAGGTAATTGCAGCAGGTCATAATCATTTTCATATACCAGGAATTTATCTTCCCAAATGGTTGCATATTTCTCTTTAAAATCCCGAAGGCCCTGGTAATGCCTGAAACGTTTCAAATGTTTGCCTAAATATTTTATAAGCTGCTCCGCAGGGCTTTCTGGTTCCGTAATACCCGTCATCGGTACCAGCCCGAGATTGATGTATTTCCATTTATTTTCTTTTGCGTATTCAATCAATTTAATGATGAGTGCATCCATGCATCCGGCCGGTGCATCCGCCGTTTTCCTGATAAGATCATAGGTACATTCATCCGGCGAATAATCCGGGATTATATTCAAAAAGGCACCAATGTTTCCTTCACCATCTGTAATGGTGATTACATCCTGCAGCACGATTTCTTTTACATCAAACATGCCTTGCGAAAACACCTGTTCTTCTTTATCAAATGCTGACAGCCATTCGTTGGAGATGTTGGCAAGTTTCGTTACCAGGTCGTTCTCCAGCGGCGCTTTATGAACCGTTGCGGCAAACCCTTTTTTTTGCAGGCTGTTCAAAGCATTGCGCAAAGACTTTTTATCTTTTCCTTCCAATTTAAAATTTTCTGCGTCCAATATGGCTTCCTGGCCTATGAGCATTTTTTGTTTTCTTAATTGGTTAAACCATACAATACTGTTTTCGTCTACACGGTAAAAAGCGGTTTTTAATCCCATACGGCTGCACTGTTTATAAAATTCTTCGAGCACTTCCATTTTATTTTCTTCGGCACAGACTGGCTCTTCCAAAACAATTGCAAAGCCATTCGCGATACGATAGGATACAAAGGCATCGTGCAATTCTGAAAAGAAAAAAAGTTTGTCCCTGTATATTTTAAAATAATCTACCGATGAGTTGCCATATTGTGCAAGCAAAAACTTTGCCCTTTCGCGCCCTGATTCATTTGAGATCTCTGTTTTTAAGAAAGGTTTAATCAACGTAAATAAAAGAAATCCCCAACTTAGAAAACCCAATATGTGAGTAAGCCATACAAATTCATAACCGAAAGGAGTGAGTGGGTGCAGGTTATCATCCCCGCCTAATAAGAAAATCTGCATGGTGTACAACAAAGACTGCTTCCACGTAAAATCAATTCCAAAATGTTTAACGTCAATAAAATAAAAACCAACATAGCCGAAAATTAATACCGATAAAAAAATAATGGCAACAGATATTAAGCCAAGCCGTATCCATTTAATACTGCTCCGAATCTTGTATTGACTCCGGCTTAGCAACAATAAAATAATGACTATTCCGGCAACAGTCGCCTCCTCATAATCAAAAGCCTTGGTAAGATTGCCGATTAATGAAAGAACAGACAGCAATAGCGCTAATCGCCAGGCATTTTTTAAGCCCTTAAACATAAATGCAGAGGTGATCAGCAATGCTAACCCGATAAACAATACTAATATATTAGAAGCATTGATAGCTTCCAGCGGCAAGAACTGACGAATCAATCTTAGGCGTATGCGCAAGGGGGGTGTTACAACAGAAATGATATTAATTAATCCCAGCACGAAAATGAGCAAGGCCGGAATAATCCTGATAAATAAATTTCTTCCTCTCCATGCGAAAGCGAGGATGCCGAAAACCATGGGAAGCCAGAATTCAAACACGCGATATAAAACCGTAATGGATAACGCCTGAACGGTGGAGTAACCATACATCTCCAATATAAACACGAGGGATATTTCTACTGCACCCAAACCCCTTAAAAAAGGTGAGGATATCATTAATAAAACAGAAACAATATAGGCAATGGCCGCGACGCTGAAAGAAGCGGGAAGACCCAGCGCCAGCATGGCAATCAGGATGTGAAACATACCACTGAACTCTACCCCGGTTGAAAAAAGAATAGCACCCGCATATTTCTCATTGTTGATGTTCGCAGCAAAAAGTTCATCTATCACGGGAATAATGCGAGGAAATTTATTCTCAATAAACCTGTAAAGTTTTCCTTTTACTTTGAGAGACCTGGCAATCCAGATAATTCCTGCCAATATAAATACAACTAGTGTTAAACCCATCCACGCGCTCCGCACATGTTTGTTTGCCGATAATGCATATAGGATGATTACGGGAAAGCCTACCAGGAACACGGTAAATAAACCAGCAAACGCGTACAGCCCGCTTGCCTGATGTATTTGTGTTTTATTAAATGTTCTTTTTCTTAATTGCGATGGTGTATAGGCCAACGCGCTGACACCCCCGGCAGGTAAAAAAATGCTTAAAAAATTTCTTTTCAAAAAAAGTTCAATGGCATCGACCCATTGTAAAGAAAGCCCAATAGATGAAAAACTGCTGATATACATACCACTTTGTAACAAGATATACAGCAGCGTCATACCAATTCCTGCCAGGAGCCAGCGTCCATCAGCGTTTTCAATATTAGGAATGATTTGCAGTAGCTCTTTTCGTTCACTTCTAAAAAAAATAAACGCCAGCAATATCATTAATACGGCCAAGATTTCTCTCCAATATATTTTGGCAGAAATGGATTTAATTTTTTTATATAAAGGTGGCAGATCCAGGTGTTTTTTTCTGTAAAGATATAGAACAAAATACGGATGATCGTTTACGTTATAGTAGCTGCTGTACTTTATTGAGTTTTATTTATTTACCGCCGGGAATATATCGCTGACTTTCATTATAAAAAAGTAACCGTCATCGTCATGGTATACCCGGCAAAGGCATTCTGTGATTCACCTTTTAATTTTCGGCTGAAACTTTTTGACCTATCTTAGACTGCTCATATTTAAAATGACTAGCGAAATGGCAATACATAATAGACCTATCACTGAACTTCATGCTGAAATTACCGGGTGGAAAAGTAATATAGAATTGGTAAGAGAAGACATTTCGATTTATCAACAACAGCTAAAAGAAATCGTTAGAAAAAATAACAGTGAGGAATTATTGAAAGCCGTAGAGCATTTTCAAAACCAGTTTATCAGGCAACTGGAAGTATCTGATGAATTGCTTCATGACCTTCATGCGACGGATCATGAACTTGCATTGGATGCTGGAGAAGGGCCGGATAGTGAACTTATAGAAGCAAAGGACCAAACTGCATTAAGAGACCGGGCAAATACCTATGATAAATTATTCATTGAATTAAAAAATGAGTATCATTTATTTCTTGAAAAATGGATGTAGGATAACCTGGCAAATCGCGGATATTTTTTTTCTTTTTTCTGAAGTATATTGCTAATGAACCAACCTGTTTATTGATAAAATTTTACCCGTTATTCAACCAGGAGTTGTAACTGAAAACGGATTTCTTCCCTGCCTCGTATTGCCGGTAAATAAAAACCCCTTTCGTGTTGGAATGGTTGTATCAAAATGCGAAGGTGGGCAATACCGTTAGCGACGTATGCTTTTACAGAATCATAATCCGGGTGTTGTTGCCCGCATGTAAGAAGAGATTGGTATCTTCCCGCTTTCTTATTTATTTTTTACGATCTTACCATTATAACATACCTCATTTTTTTGAAAAAAATTTCATCTTTCTCATTAAGTATTATTTCCGGGTTACTGTTGATAGCGGCATGGCCTGATGGCGGACTTACGCCGCTGATTTTTGTTGCCTGGATTCCGATCCTCTTTCTTGCTGAAAGGGAAAAAAGGCAGTATAGGTTTTTTCTTTTTGCCTTATTGAGCGTGTTAATATGGAATACCGGAACTACGTGGTGGATATGGAACGCTACCGGCCCGGGTGCAGTCAGCGCCATAATTGCCAATAGCTTTTTAATGTGCATTCCTCTTTGGGGTTTTTACATTTTCAAAAGGAAATACGGAAATAATATTGGTTATCTGAGCCTCATGGTATTCTGGCTGAGTTTTGAATACGTTCACCTCAACTGGCAGTTGAGTTGGCCGTGGCTTACGCTGGGAAATGTTTTCGCCACCCATACAGGCTGGATACAATGGTATGAATTTACCGGAACCAGCGGCGGAAGTCTATGGGTATTATTAGCTAACATGGCAATTTTTCTTTTACTCAAATCATGGAAAGCTTCACCGCCAATATCATCAACCATCATAACAATGGCTGTATTAATCCTGCCGCTTGGTGTGTCTTATTTAGTTCATCCGGGAAATAGCGTTGTTGCGGCCGCAAACAACGTGATCATTGTGCAGCCGAACATTGACCCTTACACTGAAAAATACGATGCTGGTTCCACCGAAGTTCAGATTCAACAATTAATTAACTTATCTGAAAAGAATATAGATACCAACACGAGGCTGGTATTGTGGCCCGAAACTGCGTTGCCTGTTTCGGTTTTGCAGAGCCAGTTTCAACTAAGCAGCGATTATTCAATTGTATTTGATTTTGTAAAGCGACATCCACAGGTGACATTGCAAACAGGCATCGAAACTTACCTGGATTATGGAACGGAGAAAGCCACCAAAACAGCGAGAAAAAGTGAACCCGGTGGCTTTTATTACGATGCTTTCAACTCGGCGGTCTCTATAAAGGCGGGCGAACCTATACAGTTTTATAACAAAAGCAAATTGGTACCGGGGGTGGAAAGCTTACCGGATTTTTTGCTTTGGATGGGACCTGTCTTTGAGAAATTTGGGGGCACCGCGGGGGGCTATGGACACGATAAAAAGGCCATGGCTTTTGCTACTGCAGGCAATCCTTATGTAACAGCACCTATTATTTGCTATGAAAGCATTTACGGAGAATATGTTAGCCAATATGTGCATAAAGGTGCCAATCTTTTAACCATCATGACCAATGATGGATGGTGGGGTAATACCCCCGGCTACCGGCAACATCTGGACTATGCAAGGCTGCGTGCAATAGAGACCCGGAAATGGATTGTGCGAAGCGCTAATACCGGTATTTCTGCGGTGATAAACAGCAATGGGGATGTAGTCGAAAAAAGGGGTTGGGACGAAGCAACATTTATTAAGTATTCCATTCCTGCAATAGCAGGAGAAACTTTTTTTGTTTGCTATGGGCCTTTGTTTTATAAACTTGCGCTACTGCTTATGGGAGTCTTACTTCTTTACCACCTGGGCGTAGTATTAAAAGAGCGTTTTGGACCGCGGAAGTGAGGGCAAGAAACGTAATAGTATTTGGCAAAGTAAATTGCAACTTACTTTAGTGCGGATAACAACCGGCCAGGTTACAGAAATGATAAAGAATTGCCGGATGAAATATGCGTACTTGTAATGGATGGTATCTTTTCTTTTAGCCAGTTCAGCATAAATTCCGACCCGGGTGCTTCGCTCGCGATATGGCCCAAAACCACTAATGATATATTATCTCCTTTGGCCCTTGCATCACGAACATATTCGGCGGTCTCCCATTCCTGTATTTCGCCGCACACCAGTACATCAGGTTTTACTTTTACGATTGCGGTTACCTGGCTTCTGCCACCGGCTGCTCCGGGCATCAGTAACACACGACTGCATGATTGATCGGGATCACCGATATACCTCACTTTTTCAATCGCCAGTTTTTCTTTTACATTGGCAATCAAATCTTTTAAGCTAACGCCAGGCAAAGTAACGATGGTAGGTACATTATCTCCGGCATATTTTTTCCAATGTAATTTTTCCAGTACTCCCGTGGTAACCCCATCCGGAACCAGGCTGTGTATATAATCGTGGTTTCGCCAAATCGCGATGTTATTCCGTTGCAGCAATGTGGCTTTATAGTTGTAAACGTCATCCTTCAGCAGCCACGATGTGTCGTCCATATGATTGTAAAAGGTCGGTTCATGGGCAATGATAAAGTTAGCGCCGAGGTCAACAGCTTTCCGGATCACTTCAATAGTGGCGAACATGGTAGTTACTATCCCGGTTACCGTTGTATCCCGGCTGCCGGCTTTTAAAGTATCCACCGTATGTGGAAGAGCACCGCCAGGAACCTCTTTTATAAACAGGTCCATTACTTGTCCTACTGTGTAGTTCCCGGCACCCGAAGCACTATTTGTGGCTTTACTTATTGCCGGTATTGCCAATAATGCCCCGGCCGATTGTAATGACCTGGCAATAAACTTTCTCCTGCCAACGAACGAATCATGATCCCCGGAAGATGAATTATTCATATTGCTTTTTTTAATTGTAAAATACAAAGTAATTTATAGAATTATAGGTATCCTAACAAATGGTCCGGGGTTTTCACATTACTTTACAAAAGCGCTGACTATCGATAAGAGAACTTGTACGCATTCTATAAAATAATTTCTTTTATGAAATGAACCGGCAACTAACCGTCATACTGAACCGAAAGAGGAGCACGGCGTTTACTAAGTTCCCATAGCCCGGTACCGGGCAGTAAACAGCAACCTGCTTATAGGTCGCCGTAACTCCAATAGAATTGCTACAGCAACGAAACGGGCAACAGCGACGAAAGGAATACCTGCGATTACAATAAAATACCCGCATAGTAATTAAGGTTATAAATGGAAAATAAACAGGAAAAGCACAGAATGAAAATAAATGCGCACCTATTCGAAGAAATACCGAACTTTAAAAATTTCCAATACAGTCGGCAGAACAAATGATTGTTTTGTATTTTGGATCAAAATATTTGCTGACGACACTTTTATAACCAGGATATAAATATGAGATCAAAATTATTGTATGTAATTATTTTGTTTTTTGGAATCGTTTGCACATGGATTTCGTGTATGCGTAACGATGATACTAAAGAACCTGCATTGCCGGATGTCGTCAGCTACAACTTTCATATTCGCCCTGTCTTATCCGACAAGTGTTTTAAATGCCATGGTCCCGATGTAAGTAAACAGAAAGCCAGCCTTCGGTTGGATTACGCAAAATTTGCTTATGCACCTCTTACAGAAACAAAAGGCGCTTTCGCGATCGTTCCCGGCAAGCCTGACGAATCAGAATTATACAAGCGGATATCTTCAACTGATTCAACTTATATGATGCCGGATCCTGAATCACATCTTGGTGCCTTAAGCTCTTATGAAATAAAATTATTTAAGAAATGGATTCAGCAAGGAGCGAAATATGAAACACATTGGGCATTTATCAAACCTAAAAAAACTGCCTTGCCGGCAGTAGAAAATAAGAAATGGCCTGCAAACGAAATTGATTATTTCATTCTAAAAAAGCAGGAAGAAGAAGGATTAAAACCAAATGTTGAAGCCGATAAAGAAAGACTTTTAAAAAGAGTATCACTGGATCTTACAGGGTTGCCACCATCTGAAGAAATGATGAATAGGTTTATGGCGAACCAGGATCCCAAAGCTTATAATGCCGTTGTGGAAGAATTATTACATAGCCCGCAGTATGGAGAAAAAATGGCGCTTCATTGGCTTGACATAGCAAGGTATGCGGACAGCTACGGCTACCAGGATGACAATGTAAGAACCCAATGGCCATGGCGCGATTGGGTAATCCATGCCTTCAATGAAAACATGCCTTACGATAAATTTGTTACCTGGCAGCTTGCCGGTGATTTGTTACCCGGGGCAAATAAAGAGGAAATACTGGCCACGGCTTTTCTTCGCAATCATAAATACACCGAGGAAGGCGGCATTATTCCGGAAGAATACAGGGTGGAATATAATATTGACAAAACCAAAACATTTGGAAGAGGTATTATCGGGTTGACTGTTGAATGCGCACAATGCCATGATCACAAATACGATCCCATTTCTCAAAGAGAATATTACCAGATGTTCGCCTTTTTCAATATAAGTAAAGAACCGGGATTTGAAGGTGACGTAGGTACGTCCAAACCCGCTAAAACCCCCATTCTCACGCTGGATAGCAGCGATCTTCATAGTACACTTTCTTTCATTAATGATAAGGATACCGGTAAACTAACCGTATCGGTGATGGGCGATCCTGATACGCTTCGTAAAACATTTATTTTAAATCGTGGAGTGTATGATCAGCCTACTCTTGAAGTAATGCCCTCGGCACCGAAATCTGTTTTGTATTTTGATACGACGAAATTGCCGAGAAATCGCCTGGGCCTCGCAGACTGGACAGTCGATAAAAATAATCCTTTAACTGCACGGGTTTTTGTGAATCAAATATGGCAGGAGATTTTTGGGCGGGGGTTAGTAAAAACATCCGGTGATTTCGGAGCGCAGGGAGAATTACCTTCCCACCCTGAATTGCTGGATTGGCTGGCTGTTGATTTTATGGAACATGGATGGGATATTAAAAGACTGATGAAACAGATTGTAACATCCGCTACCTACCGGCAATCCGTAAATATTGTTGAAGACAATTATAAAAAGGATCCGGAAAATGTATACCTGTCGCACGCGCCAAGGCTGAGAGTAAAAGCAGAGTTGGTAAAGGATATTATTTTGGCAAGCAGTGGCCTGTTGGTTAAAACTATTGGCGGCCCAAGTGTAAAGCCTTACCAGCCCAAAGGTCTTTGGGAGGGTGCCACATCCGGCAGGGGCGAACTTGCAACCTATAAACAGGATAAAGGTGAAAGCCTCTACAGAAGAGGTATCTATACCTTTATTAAACTTACAGTGCCTCCTCCCAATATGGCTATTTTTGACGCCAGCAACAGGGATCTCTGTGAAGTGAAGAGATCGGTAACTACTACGCCATTGCAGGCGCTCATGATGATGAATGATCCAACCGTACTCGAGGCATCCCGGGTTCTTTCGCAAAAGCTATTGGAAGAAAAAAGCTCCATGGATGAAAAAATAACAAGAGCTTTTCATCGGATCATTTGTCGCATACCTGATAAAAAAGAAACAGAAATTCTTAAAAATTATTTTACAGACCAGTTGCAGCAATTCAAACAAAAAAAGCTGGATGCTGCTGCAACTATTAAAGTGGGAGAATTTCCCGGTGATGATAAATTAGATGTAAATACAACAGCAGCTTTAATGAAGGTGATCTCCACAATTTATAATATGGAGGAAGCCATAACAAAATCCTGATCATGAATAAAGAATTTTTAGAACACAATCTTGGTATTAACCGCCGCAAATTTCTTTCAAGGCTTAGTTTAGGAGTTGGAAGTGTTGCATTAGGTTCTCTACTTATTCCCGATCTTTTCGGAAGTAAAAGTGAAGAAGAAATGTTGATGACCGGCCTTCCGCAATTTGCTCCAAAGGCTAAAAGGATTATTTATTTATTCCAAAATGGTGCCCCGTCACAATTGGATCTTTTTGACTACAAACCAAAGCTACAGGAGATGTTTGGCGAGGATCTTCCTGCATCTATTCGTATGGGGCAGCGCCTGACCGGGATGACTGCTGATCAGAAAAAATTTCCGTTGGCCGGCACCGTATTTAAATTCAATCAATATGGACAAACGGGAGCGTACATTAGCGAGTTGATGCCTCATACTGCTAAAGTCGTGGATGACCTTTGCATCATTAAAAGCATGTACACAGAGGCGATCAACCATGATCCCGCCCTTACTTTTTTTCAAACAGGAGCACAGGTAGGTAATCGACCAAGCATGGGTTCATGGATGAGTTATGGATTAGGCACTGAAAATAAAAATCTGCCTGCTTTTTGTGTTTTATTGTCAAGAGGAAAAGGAAACGGGCAAGGCGTATATTCCAAATTATGGAGTAATGGTTTTTTGGATTCGGTTCACCAGGGCGTACAATTCAGTAGCGGTGAAAATCCTGTGTTGTACCTCAACAATCATGATGGCATTGATAAAAATGACAGAAGGAAAATGCTTGATGTATTAGCAGGGTTGAATGAGGAATCTTTCAAGACAACAGCCGATCCGGAAATTCATGCAAAGATTCAGCAATACGAATTAGCATATCGTATGCAGACTGCAGTTCCTGAAGTAACGGATTTAAGTAAGGAACCTGAAGACACTATAAAACTATATGGCCCGGATTGCCTTATTCCGGGAACCTATGCGGCTAATTGTTTGCTGGCAAGAAAATTATCAGAAAGTGGCGTTCGTTTTGTACAACTGTACCACCAGGGTTGGGATGCTCATGATAGTTTGCCGTCGCAAATTAAAGGACAAGCTATGGATACGGACCAGGCTTCTGCTGCATTGATCACCGATTTGAAACAAAGAGGATTGTTAGATGAGACACTGGTGATCTGGGGTGGAGAATTTGGAAGAACCAATTATTGCCAGGGAAAACTTACTAAAGAAAATTATGGTCGTGATCATCATCCGCGTTGCTTTACCATATGGATGGCAGGCGGCGGTGTGAAACCGGGAGTGTATGGTGAAACAGATGAATTTGGTTATAACGTTATTCAAAATGGTGTGCATGTACATGATTTTCATGCGACCGTTTTAAACCTCATGGGGCTTGATCATGAAAAATTAGTTTTTAAGCATCTTGGCAGGAGGTATCGTTTAACAGATGTTGCGGGCACGGTGGTAAAGGATATTATTGCTTAAAAGATATGTTCCGAAATGGCGGATTTGGGGAAAGATTTCTGCTTACTTCACTATGCAATTAAATTCTTTTTTTGTCACTACCCCAAATACAATTGCGTGTAAAAAAATCCGGGATACCCGGGGCGGGAAACGGTTTATTTACACAACAATTTATAGCAAGAGGAGCCCGGATTACGGAGTACACGGGTGAAATTACCACCTGGAAAAAAGTTCTCCAAATTGAAAAAGAAACTAAGGTCCTCAATAGATACCTGTATTATCTGCATGCAAATCATGTTATTGATGCGGACAATCAATTAGAAACATTTGCCAGGTATGCCAATGATGCGAAAGGATTAATGAAAATTAGCGGCCTGGTTAACAATTGTAAATATGTAGAAGATAACGGAAGGGTGTTCATGGAAGCTACCAAAAATATTCCGGCAGGGGCCGAAATATTAATAAGTTATGGCAGGGAATATTGGGCTGTAGTGGAAAATATAAACAAAGATTAATTTACGCATCCTCCAGCCATTTTCTGAATTTTGGGGAAGATTCCTGGCTGATGATGATCGGGTGATTGGCATCTGCAATACTGGTTTCAACAAGCAATTTTACTCTCTCATACGGTTTAAAACTCCTGACGAAACCAATGTTGACAATATATTGACGGTTGGCGCGGTAAAATGTATTGCTATCCAATTCTTCTTCAAGTTCCGTTAATGTTTTATCCGAAATATATTTTTTTGAGGAACGGTCTACAACATATACCACTTTATCCTGGTTGTACAACATAACTATATTTTCAAGCAGAAGCGGGATATTTTCGGAACCACTTTTTACCAGCAACCTGGTTTTTTTCCTTTTGTTTATAAAATCCTCGAGGTTATGTATCGGCATATTTGTCCTGTTATTTATGAAATGTGATCGGAGGCTGTTGTATTTAGCTATGGAATTTTTAATATCTTTTGTGTCAAAGGGTTTTACCAGGAAGTCTATGCCGTTGGTTTCAAAAGCTCTCATAATATACTTGTCGTACGCCGTAATAAAAATTACAGGAAGTACAATACGCGTTTGGTCAAAAATATCAAAAGAAAGTCCGTCAGGTAGCAATACCTCACTGAAGATTAAATCTGCATCCTGCTTTTCCGAAAAATAGGTGATGCTTTCTCTTACAGAATGTAATTTTGATTTTATAGCAATTTCGTCCGGCATGTTGCGAAGAAGTAGTGACATCAATTCCGTCACCGGTTTTTGTTCCTCAATAATAATTACATTCAGCATGGCATATTAGGTTTGAATGATACATAAGGATAAATTCAACCGGTTAGTCAACGTGCTGGTTCTACACTGCCAGATCTTTTAACACCAGCAACCGGGTAAATGTACGAAGTATTACGTAGATCTGTATTTTTTCTATATTAAATTTTTATGATCATTGCATCGCTGGTCATCCACAAAAGATCAGCAGTACATAATATTGATGGCAGGATTGGAATTTTGCAAGCATTTTACCTTCTTTCGGGGCACCTTTGCCTCTCAGGATTTTAAAATAAACAAGGATGGAATTAACGGGCAACAAAATTTTAATTACCGGTCCAAACGTTATAAATCTTTTTGTATAAAATGGAAATATAATTATGGTGAACTTTAAACTGCGGATATTCCTGATGCTTTTCCTTTCGACCTGTTTCAAAATAATATTACTGCAAAATAAGAAAATTAGTAACCGTTATTTTTTTTGAAAACAGTATCTTTAATCCGAAGATCGATTGCTGTTTCTATAATATATGAATTCCGGCTTGAGGCAGATAAATACAAATAAAATCAGGTAGAATAACAATTAATAACACAATAAATTATTTTTATGCAACGGAGAAACTTTATAAAAAATACATCATTAACAATGGCAGCATTAATGATTCAACCATCCATTACTTTTGAGCAGGATACCATTCTCGGGCAAGGCAGCAAAAGATATAAGATTAATACACACTGGAGCCAGGCTGACGTAGCCCGGTATCCCGTAAATGACTGCCATGAAATGATTCAGGATGGTAAGGGGCGCATATTATTGCTTACTAATGAAACGCATAACAATGTGCTGATTTATGATAAGAAAGGAAAAATATTAGACACATGGGGACACGAGTATCCCGGTGCACATGGCCTCACATTGTTTGATGAGAACGGAACCGAAGTTTTGTTTATCTGCGACAACAGCCGCCACCAGGTAATTAAAACCACAATTGATGGAAGAGTTTTGATGGTGCTGGATTATCCAAAAGAAACCGGTCAATACACCAAACCGGAAGAATATATTCCAACAGAAACTGCAATTACGCCTGGCGGTGATATATATGTTGCGGATGGATATGGGAAAGATTTTATCATCCATTATGATGCATCCGGCCGTTATCTTGGCTACTTCGGCGGAAGAGGTAATGAAGAAAAACATTTATTAAATGCACATGGGGTTTGCCTTGATTTTCGTGACAAAGGCCAGCCCAATTTAATAGTTACTTCACGCCAGCAAAATGCGTTTAAGCGTTATACATTAGAAGGAGAATATATCAATACTATATCATTGCCCGGTGCATGGGTTTGCCGGCCGGTTATAAAAGGGGATTATTTATATTCAGCAGTGCTGCAAACAAATTCAAGGCAGGGAGAGCATTCAGGCTTCGTAACTATTTTAGATAAAAATTATAAAGTGGTCTCCAACCTGGCAGGTTCAGAGCCAAACTATGTGGATGGCAAGCTGGATGATATGTATCAAACCGTTAAATGCTTTTCTTACCCACATGATGTATGTGTGGATGATGAAGAAAATTTATATATCGCCCAATGGAATTCAGGGAAAGTGTATCCATATAAATTATCTCCCGTTATTTGATGAAGAAATTATTTTTGCCCACACTAACTTTTTTATTTTTGAACCATTGCTTCGCGCAACAACAGTTTCAATTAGCGCCTCCCGTTTTGCAATACCATGCTGCTTTTTTTACCGGGTATGCAACTGTTACATTGAAATTTGCCCAACCGGGTACCCATATATTCTATACGCTGAATAATACTGAACCAACTCAAAAAGATGTGGTGTATACCAAGCCGGTTGTAATAAATAAATCACTCACAACATTTCAGGCAAAAGTATTTGGCGCTGGATTTCTACCTTCTGAAAAGGTACAGGTAACCTTTATAAAGGATGGATTGAAAATAAGATCGATTGAACAGCCTGCTGCAAATGAAAAATTTGCCGGCAATGGGCCGGCAACGCTTTTTGATAATGAAGGAGGCATAGCTGATATGCATCTTAAAAATTTCCTGGGCTATCTACAGGATTCGGTGGCAGTACAAGTGACGCTTGAAAAGAAACATAAGGTACAATCTATATTGCTTGATTTTTTACAGAACGAATCAAGCTGGATATTTTTACCGCAATCAATAAGGGTTTATTATTATAACGCAAACAGGAATGCTTACGAAAGGATTGGGGAGAAAACTATAGCTTCAGATTCAGTAATGAAAGGCAGCGCGATGGTGTTTGAGATGGTAAAATTTACTAAAAATGTATTTGCGGATCAATTTAAAATTATTATAGAACCTTTACAATCCATCCCGGAAGGACACCCGGGAAAGGGAAAGCAGGCCTGGTTATTCATTGATGAAATAAAAATCTATTAAGGCATGCAACGTTGGAAAAATATATTTTTTAATACCGCATTTGCGCTCAATATCCTTTTGTTATTCCTGTTGATTTTTGATAACAGGTTGCATATACCCGCATGGCTGCAGGTAGTGGGGCGGATGCACACGATGTTTGTACATTTTCCAATTGTAATGCTGGCGCTTTGTATTTTTTGGGAATTATTCTCGGGATATAAAAAATCGTATATAGGCGTAAAGGCAGAGATCGGAGATGAGCTGATATTAGCCGCTGCCATCACATCTGTTATCACAGCGCTAATGGGTTTGTTTCTTTCCCGCGAAGCGGGTTACACGCCCGACCTGCTGGTATGGCATAAATGGGGTGGTGTATTTATTTCATTTCTTTCCCTCGCCTGGTATGTTTTCAGGGTGAAAGTGCGCCAGATAAAGCCGGCACTACTAACCACAGCACTGGCAGCTATGGTTATGATAATTGTAACAGGGCACCTCGGCGCCAATATTACCCACGGGCAGGATTTTCTTTTCGCACCGGTCAGTACTGAAACCCAAAAACCGGTGGTATTATTCGAAGATGCGGAAGTATATGCAAACATGGTGCAACCTATCCTGGAAGTCAAATGTATGAGCTGCCATAATTCGCAAAAAGCAAAAGGCCGGCTTATTATGGAAACAAAAGAATTGCTCCTGAAAGGTGGCAAGGATGGGAAATTATGGGATTCTACAGAAAATGATTTTGGGTTAATGATGCAGCGGATTCATTTGCCGCCACAAAGTAAAAAGCATATGCCACCAGAGGGCAAGCCGCAATTAACAGAGGAAGAAGCTGGCATTTTATACTATTGGATAAAAAGTGGCGCCAACTTTACAACGAAAGTGACGTCACTGCCGCAAAAAGATACTTTGCGCTTATTAGCCACTCCGTTATTTCAAACAATAGAAACAGATGATTATACTTTTGCCGCCGCGGATGAGAAAAAGGTAAACGCATTAAATAATAATTACCGCGTGGTAAGGCCTTTGGCAATTGGCTCTCCTGCGTTGGGTGTTGAATTTTTTAGTATAGAACAATTTAAGCCAGGTCAATTAAAAGAATTGCTGGATGTAAAAAATCAAATTGTTTCGCTTGGCCTGGATAAAATGCCGGTTAGTGATGAAGACCTTAAAACGATCAGCCAGTTTGCCAACTTGCGAAAGCTGAATTTATCTTTTACCAATATTACCGGTGCTACCCTGAACGAATTGGGAAAACTAAAAGAATTAAAGTTGCTCTCTTTATCGGGAACTAATATAAAATCGGCAAACCTGCAGGCATTGACAAGTTTACCAAAACTGAGTCAATTGATCGTTTGGAACACTACGCTATCGTTTGATGAAATAAAAACACTGCAACGACAATTAAAAACTACCGATGTTGAAACCGGTTTCAGGGGAGACACGGTAGTCATTAAATTAAATCCACCGGTTATAGAAAACGAAGAGCAGATCATAACGAAACCGGTACTGCTTCAAATGAAACACTATATAAAAGGCGTTACGATTCGTTATACAAATGACGGCACAGAACCGGATAGCATTCATTCTCCCATTTACCAGGACAATGTGATGCTGGATAAAAAGCAAACAATAAAAGCAAAAGCTTTTAAGCCCGGCTGGATTAGCAGTGATGTGGTTCAGCAGATATTTTACAAGGAAGGAGTAGTGCCTGATTCTGTTCAATTGGTGAATGCTCCGGATCCCCAATACAAAGGACAAGGAGCCTTAACACTGCACGACGGCATAACAGGAAGTATTAATTTTCGTGACGGTAAGTGGCTCGGGTACAAGGCTCAGCCATTGGAAGCATTCTTTTATTTTGATAAAGAAGTTAGTGTGTCAACCGTTACTATTAGCAGCGTTGTTGATATAAATAGTTTTTTAATGCCTCCGCAGGAAATAGAAATTTGGGGTGGTAACAACAAAGCGTCCCTGCATTTATTGAAGAGCCTGCGGCCGGAACAACCATCAAAAGTAGCGCCCATATACTTAACCGGTTACGATGTGAGTTTTCATCGTGCTGAAATTAAAATTATAAAAGTGATTTTGAAGCCGGTAAGTAAACTACCGGTGTGGCATAAAGGAAAAGGAGATAAGGGGTGGATTTTTACGGATGAGATTTTTTTGAATTGAACCAGGGGAATGAAACCAGTTCCCGAAATGAACATGCTTTTCTGCCGACCAGATTTTTTCATCCAATTATTGTTAAAAATTCCATTCCGTAGTATATATCTCTTGTCTGAATATTAGCTGGCAAAAATTTGACGGTAGTTACGGAATACCTCTTTTCATAATATTCTTTTTTCAAAAAGGCTTTGGTCAAAAACCGGCGGATTAGTTTTGTCAGCTTGATGCCGGTCATATCAAAAACAATTGACGATCTTTATTTTTGCCTGTATTTACAATAGTTTTAAATAAAAATTAACCGATATGATTTTTCGCAAACATTTTTATGCTCCATTGCTGGTTTTACTACTGCAACTTAATGTTGTAGCGCAAAAAAATACCATGCTGCCCCAAAGTGACCCTGAAGCCGAGGGTGTTTCATCCGCGGGCATCACGCAGTTCCTGGATGCGACTGCAAAAAGCAACACGGAGTTTCATAGCTTCATGCTGCTTCGCCATGGCAAGGTAATCGCCGAAGGCTGGTGGAATCCATACCGGGCGGATCTTAAGCACACTTTATATTCATGCAGTAAAAGTTTTACAGCTACCGCAATTGGTTTTGCACTACAGGAGAAAAAGCTTTCTTTGCAGGATAAAGTGATATCATTTTTTCCTAATAATTTACCGGTGACGGTGAGTCCATTTCTTTCAGAGCTTACCGTAGAAGATGCATTGATGATGTCTGACGGGCAGGAACCGGATCCCTCATTTGCAGTTGCAGGAAAAGATACTAATTGGATAAGGGGCTTTCTTGAAACGCCTATTGTGCATGAGCCGGGCACACAGTTTCTTTATAATTCTTTGGGTACTTATATGCTTTCCGCTATAGTGCAAAAAGTTACCGGGCAAAATACATTGGCGTACCTAAAGCCAAGATTATTCGATCCTTTAGGCATACAGGGGATGGATTGGGAAACGGATATGCAGGGTATCAATACAGGCGGCTGGGGCCTGAGATTGAAAACAGAAGATATGGCAAAGTTTGCCGAATTGTTTTTACAAAAAGGCAAATGGAATGGCCGGCAAATACTTCCTGCATCGTGGGTGGAAGCAGCGAGCACCATAAAGATCATCCAGGATCCAAATGCACCGCAGTCAAAAAAGGATTCCAGTGACTGGCTCCAGGGATATTGTTACCAGATGTGGCGTTGCAGGCACAATGCCTTTCGCGGTGACGGAGCTTATGGCCAGTTTATGATAGTGATGCCGGACCAGGATGCCGTGCTGGCCATTACTGCGGAAACAGCGGATATGCAGGAAGAAATAAATCTCGTATGGCAATATTTACTGCCTGCATTTAAAGAAACTAAATTGATGCCGGATGCCGCTGCTGCTGCAAGATTAAAAGAGAAAATAAAATCGCTGGCGTTACCATTGCCTGCAAAAAAAGCGGAAGCCCTGGCGACAACTCTTAGCGGCAAGACTTTTACAGCACTGCCTAACAAAATGGATCTGCAAAATATTTCATTCACTTTTTCCGGGGACGTTTGTCATGCGTCTTTTAAAACCGGTACGGGAACTTACCAGGTTGCTTTTGGCGCCGGTAAGTGGTTGACTGCAGAAACCAATATGCCAGGCCCTTCCCTAACATCAACTGCAATTGAAAATACCCATGTGATTTTTCCCGCAAAGATTGCGGCTGATTTTAGTTGGGTAAATGACCATACCCTTGAGTTGGTATTGCGTTATATAGAAAGTCCGCACACAGAAACCTTTACCTGTAATTTTCATGATAATAAGCTAACGGTGATAGCCGCAAGAAGCCTTGACTTTGGAAAAAATAGAACGGTTATAGAGTTGCAGTAAATTAGCAATGCAATAATGTTGCCTGGCAAACACCCGAAGCAAAAATGCTTCCCGGTAAAGAAGTCTTGGATTTTCTTTACAAAATGTTGAATAAGAAATAATTCCGGAGATCGCCCTGATTTACAACCTGCAATGCTGTTTCCATCACATTTATCAGAGGTTTACTCACATTTATAAAAAGTGCTTCACTCTATGAATTAATCTTGCTGAAAATTATACAACATGAAATCAGCAGATAAGGATCATGCCGGAAATAAAATAAAATGGCGGCAGCATGAAATGATGTTGGTAACAGCAACGGCGGCGATAATTCTAGCTGGTTATCTATGGAGAGTATATCATACTTCTGCAAGCCAGTATACAAGTCCGTTCATTAATAATGCTGTTCCCTTTAACTTTTTTAAAAATATAATGCTGCCAGGTATAAGCATAGGATTGGTTACTTATCTTTCTTATGTATGGATCAGCCTTTATACAATTCCGCGCTTACTGTTTCCAAAAAAAATTGAAGCAGGAACATGGATGATGTCAGCATCCTTATCAAAAGTCTCACTACAGGGGCTGGCAAAAAAAATAATAAGAAAATATGCATGGCTTTTTATACAGGTTATTTTGATGGTTTTTATAATGGGCTGTGTGGTTGATTCAGCAACTTATTTAAGGCATCAGTGGCAATTCAATTACCCGGAGTTTTCAATCTTTTTTAATCCTGATAATCCTAAATCGCAATTAAACCTGTCCCAAGGTTTTTTTGTGTCAGCAGCTATGATTTTTTTATATGGTGTGTATGCAGGTGTAAGGGAAATAATCATTCAGGGAATAACGGTATCGAAACAAAAAGAATACAACATTTTAATAAGTAATAAGATTACCTCGTTTGTGTTGCAATTCATTTGTGCATTTGTATTCTTAAAGGCATTTAATATCATACATGAGAACCAATTTTTTGTATCTTTCTCTTTGTATCTGCCGGCATTATTTGCCATGTACATCAGCAACGTATATTGGCTGTTTCCTATGAAGGGTGATGCCCCTTTTTTCAGTAGAAAGATTATTATAAGGTTATTGGCAACCTCATTCCTCTATTCAATTCCTTTATCTCTCTTTATTCATGAACAGGGCCTCATCGCTCTTTTATACAGTTGGGCTGAGCAATTATTTATAATTACCCCGCTAACCTGGTGGTATTTTCAAACGAACAAAAATAAAATATTACA
The DNA here is from genome assembly GCA_039933035.1 of Ginsengibacter sp. Taxonomy (GTDB): domain Bacteria; phylum Bacteroidota; class Bacteroidia; order Chitinophagales; family Chitinophagaceae; genus Ginsengibacter. The sequence goes on from JBDTOV010000009.1 coordinate 41,959, forward strand.
ACTACGTATTGTTGAAAAAGAGCTGGTACAATCAAAAGCTGATATTCAGTTCCTGCGCTCGCAAATCAATCCGCATTTTTTGTTTAATGTGTTGAATACTTTATATGGAACGGCTTTGCATGAAAACGCTGAACGTACTGCGGAAGGTATTCAACGCCTTGGCGATATGATGCGCTTTATGCTGCAGGAAAACAATCTTGATTTTATCGCGATGAATAAAGAAATTGAGTATCTCAAAAATTATATCGCTTTACAAAAGTTACGCACGCAATCTTCACCTGACATAACTATTGAAGACAATATCAATGAACAAAACTGTAATTACCAGATTGCGCCAATGCTGTTAATACCGTTGGTTGAAAATGCTTTTAAACATGGCATTAGTTTGAAGGAAAGATCCTGGATAAAGATTAATCTCGAATGCAACGAGAAAGAAATTCTGTTTGAAGTATATAACAGCATGCATGAAAAAACAGTGAATGATACCGAGAAAGAAAAATCCGGCATTGGGTTTAACAATGTTATGGAACGATTGAAATTAATATACGGAGGAAGGTTCCGCATTTCTGTACATGGTGATGGAAAAGAATTTTTTGTAAAGCTTGCTATTCAGCCATAAAATAACAAAAATTAAAAAAATCAACATGAAAAAAATACTTGCATTTACATGCGCGCTGGTAATATGCCAATGCATAGCTGCCCAGGATTCAACTACAAAAAAATTAGATGCCTTAATAACCGCTTATGCAAACATCGGCAGGTTCAATGGCTCCGCATTGGTTGCACAGCATGGTAACGTTTTATTGGAGAAAGGTTACGGTTTAAAGAACGACAATGATAGAAGTATGAATGACGCGAATACAAAATTTCAAATAGCGTCTGTGACCAAAACATTTACGTCAACCGTCGTTCTAAAATTAGTTGAGTTAAAAAAAATGTCCCTCGCTGACAAGCTAAGCAAATATTACAGCGGCTTTCCTTATGGCGACAGTATCACGATTGAGAACCTGCTTACGCATACTTCCGGCTTGCGCAATTTTACTGAAGAAGATTCTTCTATTACTGAAACAGATGAACAAAGAATGGTGCCTTATCTAAAAACGTTACAACCAGATTTTGCGCCCGCCATCAATTGGCATTACAGTAATTCAGGTTATGTAATGCTGGCTTATATTATACAAAAAGTGAGTGGCATGAGTTACTGGCAGGCGGTGCATACCTATATTTTTGATCCATTGCAAATGCGGGGCAGTGGCTTTGATTTTACACACCTTACAAGCAATGAAAAGGCGGTTGGTTATGATGTGCTGAATGATTCTGTAAAGCAACGCGCTTCCATAGCCGATTCAACTGTTCCTTTTGGTGCAGGTGCAATTTATTCAAATGTAATTGACATGTACAAATGGCACCAGGGATTGCAATCTTATAAAATTGTGAACAGAAATTTAATGGAGAAAGCGTATACACCCTGTGCTTTGCATAACTATGGTTATGGCTGGCAAATTGATTCTGTGTACGGTAAGAAGATGGTATCGCACAGCGGATCCATCTCAGGCTTTGGGAGTAATTTTGCACGCATACCGGAAGATGATATTTGCATTATTTTGTTGAGTAATAAAGGCGGGTCTACCTTTGACGTGATGCATATTACCGATAAATTACTTGCTGTTCTGTATCATCAGCCTTACAGTGTACCTGTTAAAAGAACACCTGTTGCCATCAGGCAAGATGTTTTAAAGAAATACGTTGGCACTTATAAAATTGATGAAGTGAATTTAACGATAGATATTACAGCCGGTGATGGTACATTAATAGCACAGCCGTATCGCGACGGACATCCGGGCCCTACGTCTGTCATACATCCTTTAAGTGATATAGATTTTTATGATGAGCATGATGAAGATTTGGAAGTAATGTTTGATGTGGATACAACTGGCAAAGTAAACGGTATAAAGATTTTGCAGAAGGGCATAACAAAATTTGCCAATAAAATAAAATAATGCTAAAAGCCATTGCTATAGATGATGAACCGATTGCGCTGGAGGTGATTAAAAATCTTTCCTCTAAAATTTCTTTTATTGAATGGAAAGGATTTTTTACAAACGCATTTAAAGCACTTGATGTTTTGCAAAAAGAAAAAGTAGACCTGCTGTTTCTTGATATTAAAATGCCCGATATTTCCGGAATTGATTTTTTAGAATCTATCCCTGATCCGCCAATGGTAATATTTACCACTGCTTACAGCGAACATGCAGTGCAGAGTTTTGAACTGGATGCAATCGATTATTTGTTAAAGCCATTTTCTTTATCAAGATTTTTAAAAGCCTGCAATAAAGCCAACGAACAATACGAACTCAAAAAGAACAGCAGTAACCGGGCACCTGCTGATCGTTCAATTTTTATCAAGAGCGGCTATGAGCAAATAAGAGTTGAGATGGATAAAATTTTGTATGCAGAAAGCAACGGCAATTATATGCAGTTTGTATTAGATGATAACACTAAAATACTGTCGCGTTTAACCATGACCGAAACAGAGGGATTGTTGCCCGCTTCTTCATTTGTACGCATACACAGGTCTTACATCTTGGCCAAAAAGTACATCCGCAAAATAGATAGAAATGCTGTTTGGATCCATGGTGCAGAACTCCCCGTCGGGGCAAGCTATGCCGATGAGATTGCGAGAATTACGTGTTAAAAGGAAATCTATCCGAATCATTTACACCGCTTCTTTCCCGATAATTGTCCAATCATCCTGGCCATGTCCTTTTTCAATCCATTCGTCCATCAGGGCTGCTACCGCAGGAATTACTTTCAGTTTGATGCCTTTTTGTTCTGCTTCCTTAATGAAAAGTCCCGCATCCTTCCTGGCCATATCCAGCTTCCACGAAGCTTCGCTGAAATCATCAGCCGTCATGCGCTTCAGCCTTGCCGACAGCGAGTTGCCGGGGTTCCATTCGTCAAATAATTGTGACAGCTCGCTGTCGGAAATATGTAAAGCATGTGCAAAAGAAAGCGTATCGGCGATGCCGGCTGTAAAGGCTACCAGGAAAAGGTTTCCTGTCAGCTTCATCGCGGCGGCTTTCCCAACTTCTTCCCCGAAGTTGACCAGTTTTCCTGTCATGGTGGATAGCTGCGGTTCGAATTTTTTGATCAGGTCCTGGTTGCCGGAGACCAGCATAAACCCGGTACTTTCCAGCGCATTCTGCGGCCCCATAAACACCGGCGCATGTTGGTATGAAAAGCCCTTGCTTTGCCATTCGGCTGTTCTTTTTTTAGCTCCCTCTACCGATGTGGTTGTGTGATCCGCAATGATAGCTCCGGGTTTAAGACCTGCTTCCGCCTGCTTCAATGCCTCATCTACTGATGCGTCATCCTTTAGTGCCAGGTGAACAACATCCGCATTGACTACCGCTTCATCTATGCTTTCAAAAGCCTTTGCGCCATATTGCTCTAATTCTTTTGCTTTAGAAGAAGTGCGGTTCCAAACCTGCACCTGCTCTCCTTTACCAATCATTGCTCTTACAAAGCCGGCGCCCAAAAGTCCGGTTCCTAAAAATGTTTTCATCTTTGTGTGTTTTTATGTAAAGATAAGTTGACCGCATCACTTATGCTTTAGTGCCTTATTTTCGCCGTATGAATTTTGAAATATTGCAAGACATTACCAGGAACAGGCGTAGTTCCAAGCCTGCGTTGATGAATGGAAAAAAAATTGACGACGCGGCTATCCGTCAACTGCTTGCATTGGCAGACTGGGCGCCAACACACGGCCATACAGAGCCGTGGCGCTTTATTGTGTTTGCGAATGATTCGGTACGGCAATTTTGTAAAGACCATGCAGAGCTTTATAAGGCACATACGCCGGAAGAAAAATTTGAAACAGCCAAATTTGAAAAGCTCCTTCATAACGGTGACCATTGTTCGCACATCATTGCTGTTTATATGAAACGGGGTACCAATCCAAAAATAACTGCCAGGGAAGAAATATGCGCTGTTGCAGCGGCGATACAGAATATTTTATTGGGTGCATCCACTTTAGATATTGCAGCACTGTGGAGCACCGGCGGACTTACCTATCATACAGCAATGAAAACATATTTTGGCTTAGATGAAGAAGACCACATGATTGGTTTATTGTATCTCGGCTATTCAGATCAACAGCCAAAAGAAGGCAGGCGCATTGTTCCTTTGCAGGAGAAGATGGAATGGAGAGGATGATGTAAGTAAAAGAAGATCGGGTAAAGGAGAAGGTCTTTTCCCTGCTATACAATCTTATGATCGGATTAGGAAATAAATACTTTCTCTCTATCTAATTACTTAACTGGCTTGCTAAGGGCGGCTTTCATTTGTTTACTCCAGGCATGACTGTAATCTATACGTAAAATCCCATTTCAAATAATAGGTTTTTATTTCTTCTTTTACTTTTAGCCATATGTCTTGTCCTTTATTAGTAGTGGATATCCCTGCGCGAGACCCGGCAGTGACAGAAATAAATTGGAAAATAATGCTGTCATGACATGTTATTTTCGTTATCATTATAGTTCGAAAATTTAATAAAATGAAAGAACACAGAGTAGTCGGCATTTCTCAACAAAACATTTCGCTTAAGAAAAAACATTCATTGTTATTTTTTATTTTATTTCCTGCATTAGCCATGCTGCTCGGATGGGGCTTACGCGGCTTTATTGGAGGAGGCCCTTATGGAGCCATGATACCTGGAGCTATGGTAATGCTTGCTATCTGCATGTTATTGGATATCCCATGCAAGTTTGGCGCGATAGCAGTAGCTTTCGGCACCGTAGGAATAGCAATGGGTGGTGAAATGACTTATGGTCAAACCTTAGGCTTTCTTCGTAACCCAGGTACCATGTGGTGGGGTTTCGCCGGCACAAGTCTTAAAGGGGGCGTTTGGGGACTAACGGGTGGTTTATTTATTGGCCTGGGGTTAGTTCGTCAACGGATTAATATCAAAACAATCCTTACGGGCTTTTTGATATTTTTAATAGCATTTGTAATAGGTTTGAAACTAATAAATGATCCCAAAATCCTATATTTTTCTAATCCTTTTGATCGCCCAAGAAATGAGTCGTGGGCAGGGTTGTTATTTGGCGCCGTTGGATTATTGGTATATTTAAAAATCAAAATAACCGCCAAAGCGTTTAGGTCAATCTCACGATTCGCATGGTATGGTTTAATCGGTGGCACCTTAGGGTTTGGTCCTGGCTCGCTTTGGATTGCAATAGGAACTCAATACGGCGCTCATTTTCTCATTGTGGATTGGTGGAAAATGATGGAATTTTCATTTGGTTTAATATTGGGAGGTTTTCTTGGGTACGCAGCCTGGTGCAGCGATGATGTACATAATAACTCTGATCATAAACAGCCGGTAACAATTAATAAATCATTTGCCGGTGAATTGATGCTTACTATTGTACTTGGCTTTTTTATTTATGGAGCTATGCCAGTATTTGAGTCGTATGTGGACATGATCAACAAAACTGAAGGGATTGTCTTCGGATCATTAGCGACTATCGGAAGGGTGCTTGTAAATTTCACGTGTATTGGCTGCTTATTAATAATCACTGCGCTACGTTGGCCATCTCTCGCTTTTCAAATCGCTGTCACACTCACCTTTTGCCATTGCATGATTGACCTGGTTACGGATGCCAACCTTTTCCCGGCATTACAATCTTCTGCGTTACTTATTGCCATGATCGTTACGGCGGCTTCATTTGTTATAAGCGTATTGGTTGCTCTATTTCAAAGAAAACAATTTGTTTTAAAATCAATGTTTTTGATTCTTGTTTGGTCAACCATGGCTGTAGCCATAATAAGGATGCTTGCACATGGTATATTTCTTTTTCCGGGCGGCCACTCATTTATACAAATAATTATAGGAGACTTGTTTGTTTTCAATGTCTTTGTTATTTCTGCGATAATTGTATCAATCATGGTTGTAAAAAACAAAGCTTTCCAGGCCCGGGTTCCAGGTTTTTTACCTTAACAATATATTCTATATAGTTTTTGACCTCACATCATTTCAAGGCCATTCCAAACGGTTTCCCGTCGATAAAAAAAGCCGGCCAATTGAGGCCGGCAATTTCATTAATAGATTAAAAAAGCATTAAGCATTTACTGCTTTTTGAGCATCCCTGTATTTTTTTATGATGTCATGAGATGTTTTCAAAGATGATTGCTGGCCAGTTATTAGCTGCCTGGTATCCGCGCTCATTTCGGCATCAGATGCAAGGGCTTCTTTATACGCCTTTTGTGCTGCGTCTTCCCCAAATTCGCATGATTCAAGAATAGCCTGCCTGTCCTTCCCGGAAAATGCGGCTTTCACATCCATCCAGGTTCTGTAAATTTTGCCGCTATTGGTAGTCCCTGTAGCGGGTTCGCCTCCCAATCTGATCACTTCCTTACTGAGTGCTGCAACATATTTCCTGCTTTCATCCGCCATGGTATGAAAAGTTGCCTCAAGGTCAACATCAATATCTCTTGCTTCCTCTGATGCATTTATATATCCGGCTGTCCTATCGTTATTTATCCGGATAAGATCATTTAAAACTTCAGTTAATTCATCATTTGTCGTGTTCATAATATTATTTTTTGTTTGTCTTATATTAAATAAAAACTGTGCCATCGCCGGAACTATTGTCAACAGGTACACCCATAACTGGAAGGGGTAATTTTTTCCACTGAAAATGATGCTTAAATTTCCCGTTTCATTTGGCTGGTTTTTTAACAGGGTATTATTTTTTTTTTGAAAATCCATAATTTCTATAAAATAAAAAGGCCAGGGTTCCCGGGGCCTTTGCGTATTTTGTCAACATCTCACTGATCTTCTTGTCATGTTTCATTAATGCAGGAAACCGTTTACTCTGTATAAATTTGTTTTCCTTCGTATTGTTAATAATAAGGATGCGGGTCCCCGCCGGGCGGCCATCACCTCGTCATTAGTTGTGTTTGCAATTATTTTATTTTTTATTTATTACGGTTAATAATTTTTCTTCTAAATATTGCGTCCATGCCGAAGAGCAGGAGCCATAACACTCGATTTCAGGTATTAACTTTAAATGGGTAAATACAATTTTAGTTTTGTTCTTATCTTTTGAAATGTCGAAACCTATTTTTGTTCCCGTCCATTCGTCTGTATTTTCAAGAAAGCTAAGGTTGCTTTCCGTTACAAGCCAAACGATTTTTTTATCCGGTATTAACGCTACCATTTTTTGTTTGGAATAGTGAGCGCCGTCACCTGCACTAAAACTAAACTCATCACCAATTTTTTCTGTAGTGCCTTCAAATTCTTCACCATAAAGTCCTGACCACCATCCGCGGACATTTTTGATCACTTCGAATACTTCTGACGGTGTTTGTTCTACTTCAAAAGACATCGTAAAATCTTTATTTTTCATAGTATGTTTTTTTGGGGTAATTCACCCGGTTTCATTAATTAATCTTCCATTTTTTGAGGTTCTCTGCGTTAATACTGTTGGTACCATCTTTCGGGTTAGCTTCTCCTTTTCCTGTATCAATAAAGGTTTTCAAACTTTTTTGTATAAACCCGGTCCACGCATCATGACATATATTGTAGCACTCATAAGCAGGCACCAGGCCCTGGTGCGTGAAGGTTATTTTCGTTTGCTTACCTTCAGCAGCTATATCGAAAACAAGTTTTGTATTTATCCATTCTGTCTTGTCTTTTGTAAAATTGAATTCATTGTCAATTACCCGGTACACCAATTTTTCGTTCAGAATCTTTTCAATCATTTTCATCTTGCATAGGTGCACATCTTTGTAATGATAAAAGAATGTGTCATTGAGTTGGTCAGTCTTGCCTTCAATATCCTCGCTCCACCAGCCCCTGAAATTTTGAATGGCATCGAAAGCTTCGGTGAGTGTTTTATCTACCATAATGGTTGTTGTATAATCTTGATTATTACTCATTTCTTTATCGTTTTTTAGATTAATATTATTTGAATAAATGTTTTCTAATTCTGAGGTGAATTGCTGCCGCATCCTGCTGCAAGGAAACATGCCATCGCGAATGTTGCCATCTTCACCTTTGTAGTTTTGTCATCTGGTTCTTAAGAATATTAACTGCCCTAAATGGTAGTCAACATGACTTGCCCTGCTTAATACCACATTAAGTTTGTTGCGGTGAGGCTCTTTCGCAAAGTCTTCTTCTGAAATGGATGTATGTTTCTGAAACCACTCACCTGGTGCGGTGTTCTTAATGTTTTTCTCCACGGTAGTTTTTGCTTTTTCCCATTCTTTTCGAAGTTCATTTGCGGTAGGTAAATCATCAGTTTGCTTGTCCGGAGTTTTTACAAAAGGCTCCACTAAATAAGGCGCGGGATTTTCTCCATAACCCAATAACGGAAGCATAGAATTCACCAGCACAGTCAAATGACCCAATAGATAAATGCCCCTGTTTCTGCCCGGTGAAACTTCATGTAGCAATTGTTCATCCGATAATTCTGATAGCAATTTATCGAACTGATTTACTTTTGAATGAAATGCATGCAATACCATTTTGATAAATACGCCCTGTAGATTTTCCATTGTTATTTTTGTTTTGATTTATTTTATGTAAACTCTTTTAAATGCTTATACTAATTGTTTAAGTGCGATTATTCTGCCACTATGAAATCCTTCGTGATATAGCAAAAAATCTAAGGCATCGTCTATGGTTAATAGTTCAACGCCATAATACCTTTCAATATTTTCCGACTTGGTATAATTGTCAAAAATCTTGTTTTCATAGTCGCTTTGCAGGCAATCGATGGTGCTGATGAGTAATTCTTTGAGGATTTCAATTTCCTCGTTACTTATAAATTTTCCAGGTTTTGTATTTGGTAGAAAAGGAGTTAAAAATTTCTCGTCAATTGATATGGGTAAACCTGCTCTTCTATAACATATAATTTGGGCTGAAGAAACCAGGTGCCCTAAATTCCAAATGATATTGTTGTTAAATCCACGTGGAATTACATTTAATTGTTCAGTTGTCAAACTACTTATTTGGTTTAGTAGAAAGAGCCTGAACTTTTTAATCTTCTGTGATTGTTTTTTCATCGCTTAAGCATATTTTTTAAAATAATGGTGCAAATGAATTTTCATTTTTAATTGCTTCAGCAACTTTTTCCAAATGATGGTAGGTTACCCGGTATAAAAACACTGCCATACTGATTCTCTTCACGCCACTGTTTGTCAGAGTTTCGATGGAAGAAAGGGCAGGAGTGCCAGCTACATTTACCGGGAGTGATACGGATGAAGTAATCTCTTTGATAACAGCAACATCTGAAACAGCCGTAACGAAGAGCCCATCAGCTCCCGCAGCCTGGTATAGCTTTGCTCTTTTAATAGTAGTTTCCAAAGGCGATGGCAGTTTTTGTAAAAAGCCATCGGTACGGGCATTGATAAAAAGCTGTTGACCGGTTTTGGTCAAATAGTTTTTGATGCTTTCCAATTTCTTCAAATAGATTTCTTGGCCTTGCGCATCTTCTATATTAATGCCGGAAACACCGATGTCAACCAGCTTTTGAATATGTTCGTTTAGCACATTCAAATCATCGCTATAGCCTCTTTCCATATCTACTGATAAGGGAATATTGGTAGATGCTTTTATTCTCTGTACAATGTATAACAACTCACTAAACGGTATTTTTTCGCCGTCATCATAGCCCCATGAATTAGCAATGGCCCCGCTTGATGTGCCGATGGCTTTAAAGCCTGCCTTTTCTATGAGTTGGGCGCTCTTTACATTCCATGCATTGGCCAATACAAAGGGGCTTTGCTGTTGATGGAGTTGATAAAATTGTTCGTAATAATTCATCCTTGTTTAGTTTATTACACTACAAAAGTATTGTCTAATATTATAACCAACGGGTGGTAAAATAGACATTTTGATGGGTTGATTCGGACATCTTTCTTTAATACCTTTACCAACAAAAATCAATGAAACATATCACCATTTTATATCCCCAGGAACATGCCGGGCTGAACACTGTGGCCTGTATTGTAGGTACCGTGGAAGTATTTGCGAAAGCCAGCCATTACTGGAAAAAGCAGGGCAATAAACCAAAGTGCCAATTGGTGGTAGCTGGAACATCAGCTAACGAGCAATACGTAAAAGGGTTGGTTGCCATAAAAACGGATGCTCACATATCGGAAATTAATAATACTGACCTCATCATTATACCATCAGCATCGCCAGGTAAAGATATTAACGCCAACCAGGCTATGCTCGATTGGATACAACAACAATATAAAGCAGGGGCTGAAATAGCCAGTATGTGTTCCGGGGCTTTTATTTTAGCCGCTACCGGAATTATAGATGGTAAAAGCTGCTCTACCCATTGGTCGCTTGCAGATACTTTCAGGGAAATGTATCCCAGAGTGAATTTGCAATCGGATAAATTGATTACAGATGAAAATGGCATTTATACTAACGGTGGGGCATATTCTTTTTTGAACCTGGTAATTTACCTGGTGGAAAAATATTATGACAGGCTAACCGCCATATATTGCTCTAAAGTATTGCAGATAGAAATAGACAGAAACAGCCAGTCAGCATTCGCCATTTTTACGGGACAAAAGCAGCATAGTGATACTATGGTGAAACAAGCCCAGAGTTATATAGAAAATAATATTGATGAAAGAATATCAGTAGAAGATTTGTCTTCCAGGTTTGCCATTGGTCGTAGAAACTTCGATAGAAGATTTATAAAAGCCACTGGTAACAGGCCATTGGAATATGCACAACGGGTAAAGATAGAATCTGCAAAAAAAGCATTGGAAAGTACCCGTAAAAATGTTAATGAAGCTATGTATGAAGTGGGGTATACTGATGTGAAGGCATTTAGAGAATTATTTAGAAAAATTACAGGGATGTCACCTTTGGAATATAAGTCGAAATTTAACCATGCATAGTCTCCCCGGTATTATTCGAATTGTTGATAGGAATTCTCCCGCTTATAGATGAAATTAACCCTGGTTGATTATCGTGCATTTTGGGTACTAGAATTATTATATATGTTGACATGAGGCAATAGTATTACCTATTATCCATCTAAATAAAAGGCAATCCGCCAAATGGATTACCTTTTATCTTTCGCACCGTTATTCCCCCGTGGATAAAAAGTGGAGAGTATCGGGGTCGAACCGACGACCTCTTGCATGCCATGCAAGCGCTCTAGCCAACTGAGCTAACCCCCCATTGAGGCGGCAAATATATAAATATGAACGTAGCTAAAAGAATTTTTTATTATTCTCCCCATATTTCTTCTTTGCCTTCCAGCCAAAGTTTAACCACCCTGTTGGAAACTGATTTAGGTCTTTCGAGTGGGAAGCCCAAAGCCCGGTCCCAGCAAAGGCTCGCCAATACGCCTAATGCCCTGGATACGCCAAAGAGCACTGTATAAAATTCATATTCTACCATTCCATAATGAACAAGTAAGGCACCGCTGTGTGCATCTACATTGGGCCATGGATTTTTTATTTTGGCAATGGATTGTAATATAGAAGGCACCACTTCATAAATATTCCAAACTGTTTGTACGAGTGGATCATCGGGCATGTGCTTTTTGCCAAAATCTACCTGAGCCTCAAAACGCGGATCCGTTTTACGTAAAACCGCGTGGCCATACCCCGGAACTACTTTTCCTTCATCAAGTGTCTTTTTCACATATTCAGCTATTTGCTCTTTGGTCGGAAGTTCCGTCTTGAGTTCCTCACGCATGTCAAAAATCCATTTTATTACCTCCTGGTTTGCGAGTCCGTGCAATGGGCCAGCCAATCCATTCATACCCGCGGCAAAAGCAAGATATGGATCGCTTAATGCTGAGCCCACAAGGTGGGTTGCATGTGCGGAGACATTGCCACCTTCATGATCACAATGTATGGTCATATACAAACGCATTAATTCCCTGAAGCCTTCATCTTCAAATCCCAGCATGTGGGCAAAGTTTCCCGCCCAATCCAGGAGGCCATCGGGTTGAATATGATTTCCCAGCTTATATTTACGGCGATAGATATACGCGGCAATTCTCGGCAACCTTGCGATAAGATCCATAGCATCATCAAATACTGCGGCCCAATGATCTTTCTTGCTCATTCCCGCAGCATATTTTTTTGCAAACTGGCTTTCTGTTTGCAAAGCCATTATCCCCACAACAAACTGTGTCATCGGATGTGCGCTCATCGGCAGCGCATCGATAGTGTGAAATACATGTCCCGGCACATGACTCCGACGCTGCCATACATTGCTCACATGCTGAACATCTGCTTCTGTCGGCAATTCTCCCACGAGCATTAAATAAAATAATCCCTCGGGTAATGGCTCATTTCCGCCTTCCAGCCTGGGCAGTTTTTCCCGCAATTCAGGAATTGAATAGCCGCGAAACCTGATGCCATCCTGTGCATCGAGTAATGATGTTTCTGTAATAAGGCCCGTAATGCCCCGCATGCCCTGGTAAATTTGGGAAAGCTTCACCTCACCTATTATTTTTTCGCCATGCTCTTTTATAATGTCTTTTACATCTGCCGAAAGAATATCAGCCTTTTCTCTAAACTTATCTTTTATTACACCCATATCGAAAAAAATTTAAAATTATGATTGCTTTTCTCCAATTTTATGAAGCGCCCTAAAGTTAACATTACAACAAATGTTAAACAAATGAAATATTACTTTTTGAATATGAATGTCGCAAAATGCACCTGGTGTTACCTCGAATTGCGGCGGTATAAATACCAGGCGAGTAGAGCGAAAACCAGGTTAGGCAACCATGCAGCAACAAGAGGATTGAAATTTCCTTTCATAGAAAATACAGCCGAAAACCTGCCCACCAAAATATATAACACGCATATCATTACACCAATAGCGAGGTGAAAGCCGCTTCCCCCGCGAATCTTACGGGAGGCCACGGATGCACCAATAACTGTTAAGATAAAAACAGAAACGGGGTTAGCATTGCGGTTATGTTTTTCCAACAATAATGTATTCACGTCTTCAGCTCCCCGTAATTTTTCTAAATGAATGAATTCATTCAGTTCCGGAGTCGCCAGTTTATCTTTCATGTACACGTCATTTTGCAGGTCACGGGGCTTAAAATTGAAATTCATTTGCCTTTCCCGAATTTGCTTCACCTCCTGGCGCAAACCATTAATGCTGCGTTCAATAATATTATTAAGTTTCCATTTTCGTGTAGCCGTATCCCAGGAAAAGGATTGGGCTCTCAAATTATATACAAGATTTGTATTGTGAAATCGCTGGATAAAGAAATTACTACCTGTCCGGTTTATGGTATCGTAATACCGTACGCCTGCATAAGAAAACGAATCAAGCTTAAAATATTTATTCGTGATGGTGGAAGTATTCTCGTAACCTCCATAATTGAAATCAATATATTTTGAATTGAATGTCGCCCACTTTTGATTGGCGACAGGAAGTACATACTGGTTGCACCACCATAGGAAAACGGTAAACAATAATCCGCCAAAAATATAAGGTCTCAAAAAACGGCTGAAGCTGACACCACTGCTCAGTATGGCAATAATCTCAGAGCGGTTGGCCATAATAGAAGTAAAAAAAATTACAGATAGAAAAATAAAAAGTGGAAAAAGCATTGCATCAATGCGGGGAATAAAGCCAAAATAATATTGAACAATTATTGTTTCAAAAGGAAGTTTTGTTTTGGCGAAATCATCTGTCTTTTCACTTAGATCTACAATTACAACCAGTACCGTTAGCGCAATGAGGAAAAAGAAAAACGTAAGAAAAAATTTCTTTAGTATATACCTGTCGATAATTTTCATGCTGCCTCAATGGTGAATAGTGCGCATCAAAAGTAAATTAAAAATGATACACCCGGTATTTGAAGGCGCCCGCAAGAGGATAAGTTAACAAGTTCATAGGTATAATCTCCAGGTGGAGAGATCGATTCAGTTTACCTGAACATTAAAACCAAGACAAAGGGACATATCATTCCCCTAAATATGCTGTTAACTTCCTTGCCAATTGGTTACTAAAAAAATTTATTTCTTATTAGCAACTAGCGCATAGGAATTTTTTATAAACTCTTTCAATTGGGCCGGTTTGAGTTGCCCGTCAACGATTATTGTGTTCCAGTGCTTTTTATTCATATGGTACCCGGGCAATATGCTGGAGTATTGTTCCCGCAATTCGATTGCATATTCGGGATTGCATTTTACGTTGAACTGTAGACTTTCCGCGGAAAGTGAGGCCAGTAAAAATATTTTGTTACTGACCTTAAAAACAAGCGTGTCATTTCCAAAAGGAAAACTTTCAGAAACATTTTGTAGTGATAGGGCATATTCTCTTATTTCTTCAATGTTCATAATGGCTTTTAAATTTTCCAGGCCTCTTACCCCGGCGTTACTTTTCTTCCAAAAGAAGGACTTACCCGGTAACTTTTTACCCGCAAACCATTTAGCAAATTCACTTTTTGTCTTCCGGCCGCAATATACCTGTTACCACATTGCTGGTAGATAAAAATAATTTTGCAGCATCCTGCACATCTTTTGCTGTTAACGCATTTACATATTTGTCGTAGTTCAAAAAATAATCGGGATTGTCGCCCGGAAAATTAAAACTCTGAAGCTGGGAAAGCCACGTTTGGTTTTCTTTAACGTCAACTTTATGTTTTTCTATCCATTGTTGCTTTACCTTTTCAAGATTTTCTTTGGAAGGACCATTTTTAATCAGTTGCTGGATTTCCTGGTTGGCAGCATATAAAAGCGTATCTACTTTTTCAGGTCCACAAGGCAGTTGCAGAAAAAACGTATAATGTGGATACGGTAGCTTTTCAAAGCTTGCCTGTGTACCGCCCCCATATATTCCCTGTATTTTTTCGCGCAGTTCTTCAATAATCCTGATATTTAAAATTTCGCTTACAGCATCTGCTTTCATATCCAATTCATTACTGTAAGGCGTTTCACCACTATAGGCCACGAGGATAAGGCTTTTTTGTTCCTTGCCCTTATAAACATCAACGTTTACTTTACCTTTTGCGGGTCTTAGTTTATTATCAACGTAAGAGAATTTTTTGGGAGCGGAAGGAAGGCTGGCAATATATTTTTCCATTAATGGTTGCAGTTCATTTTCTTTAAAATTCCCAACAAAAGTGAAATGCATACCATTCATGTTGCCGAATCGTTCCCTGTATATCTGCATGAGTCTGTCAAGATTTATTTGGTCGAAATATTCAGGTTTCGGAACGGCTACCGGGGCGAGGGGATCGTCGTGATAAATCGCCTTGTAAAATGAATCCACAAATACTACCTGTGGGTTAGCGCTTAAAAAGGCCAGTTGTGCTTTATTTTTTTGAATAAACGATTTAAACAAACCGGTGTCAACCCTTGGCGCTGTGCAATATAAATATATTAATTGCATCATGGACTCCAGGTCTTTTACAGAGCTGCTTCCCGTCAGGCCTTCGGAAATATTTGAAAATACCGGGCTTACGTTTACCGTTTTACCAGTAAGGGCTTTATGCAAATCAACCGGTGAGAAATCACCAACGCCCATGCTATTAACTACCGCGGTTGCATATTCTGCATTAAACTTATCTTTTACACCGTAATTATTTTTGCCCCCTGCCCTTACCGCACTCATTAATATTTCGTCGTTTTTAAAATCGGTTGGTTTCACGGTAACCGTAACACCGTTACTCAATATAAAATCTGTGGTACCTAATGCAGCATTTTTTTGGGTGCTGGTAATTTTTCCAGGCTTTGGTACCATCGTCATTAAAGAGGAAGAAATTGCTTTTTCTTCATAAGGCTTAATGTCCATTTTTTCGACCGAGGATGCCACCGCGAGCAGATCATCTCCTGATGGCAATGGCTTTCCTGCAGCGGGTTCGGGGCCAAGCAGTGCAATAAACTGGTTAGAATTTTTCTCAAGTTTTTTGCCAATATCATTGACGCTTTCGATTGAAATTTGCGGCAGCAATTCTTTGTAATATTTATTTTCATTTTCAATACCCGGTATGGGCTCCTGTGTAAGAAAATTTCGTATGTACTCAGCAGTATAATTAGCCGATTCTGTTTTATTTTTTTCATTATACATGGTTTCCATCTGCGTAAGCATATCACTTTTCGCCCTATCCAGTTCTGGCCTGGTAAAGCCATATTTCTTCACTCTTTCCAATTCTTCCTCGAATGCTTTCAGGCCCGTAGTTGAATCGTTATTACCCATACCTATCGTTGCGCTGAAAGATTCATAACCACCTACAAAAGATCCATAGTTAGTATAAGCATACACAAACGGGGGATTTTCTTTTTGAGTAAGTTCACGGAGTCGCTGGTTTAACAGCGTTGTGAAAATCTCTTTTGTAAGATCATTTTTATAGTCGCCCAATAAAACTTCAATCGGTGCTTTTTCAGCAGAGTAAAATATATTCATTGAATAACTGGTAGCTTCTTTATCGGTTACTACTTTGGCTTCATTTTTTTCATAGGGCGATACAGGTGGATGTATTCTTGGCCTTTCATTATGAGGGTTTTTAAGTCCTTCGAAATATTTTTTCACCAGGCTTTCTGCTTTAGCCGGGTCAATATCTCCCACTACAATTACAGCCATAAGATCAGGCCGGTACCAATCTTTATAGAATTTCCTGATGGTATCATAGGGGGCCGTTTTAATGATACTATCGAGGCCAATAGGAAGCCGGTTCGCATATAAGGAGCCTGCAAAAACATCAGGATAAATTTTCCGGTACATGCGGTCATTTGCCCCTTTACCCAGCCTGCTTTCTTCCAATATTATAGGTCTTTCTCCATCAATATCATCACTATCGTAGGTAACATTATGTGCCCAGTCTTCCAGTATTTGAAACCCTTTGTCAATATTTTCAGGTTTATCGGTAGGGATAGGAAGTATATAGATTGTTTGATCGAAACCAGTATTGGCATTTAAATCATTTCCAAATCTTACGCCTATCGATTGCAAAAAAGAAATTATATCGTTTTTCTTAAAATGGGTGGTTCCGTTAAAAGCCATGTGTTCACTCAGATGTGCGATACCTTGTTGACTTTCATCTTCAAGAATTGAACCCACATTTACAACGAGCCTCAGCTCCACTTTTTGTTCGGGCTTTTTATTTTGTCTTATGTAATAAGTCAACCCGTTGCTGAGTTTTCCAACCTTTACATTGGGATCAACTGGTAATGAATCCGTAAGATTTTGTTGGGCAAAAAGTGATGATGAAGAAATAAACAGCAATAAAAAAAGCAGCCTTAATGATTTCATGATTCGTTTCTTTGATTAAAAAATAGATGACAAATATAATGGACTCAAAACCAAATGATATATTAATAAATAAATTGAAGGTTAAGCCGACTTGCTTTTTACAAAAGTTTCTTTAATTAAAGAGAAAAAAATCGCCTGTCAATCTAATTAATTTCCTTTAGTAATTGAAGGCATTTCTGCAAACTATCTTTCCAAAAAGGAATGCCTGCTTTAAGCAGCCCAATAATTTTTGAAGTATCTAAAACTGAATACTGTGGCCTTTTTGCTGGCGTTAGATATTGGGAAGTTGGAACTGGTAATATATTGCAGGAACTGCCCACCAATTCTTTTATAGCTACAGCAAAATCAAACCAGGTGGTAATTCCCCCGTTGCAATAATTTACAATGCCACTGTATTCATTTTTATTTTTCATGCCATCGATACAATTCATAATTACCGCTGCAATATCCGCCGCATAGGTAGGACAGCCATGCTGGTCATTTATGACATTGATGCTTTCCTTTTCCTTGAATAAACGAAGCATCGTTTTTACAAAATTATTGCCATAAGAAGAGTAAACCCATGATGTTCTGATAATAAAAGACGAAGGATTTTTACTTAAAACAAATTCTTCACCCTTAAGTTTTGACAAACCATACACACTTAAAGGAGCAACGGCGTCATTTTCTTTTAAAGGCCTTCTTATACTTTCGTCATAAACATAATCAGTAGAAATATGAATCAGCTTTGTTTGATGGTCGCTGCAGGTTGAGGCCAGGATGCCTGCCGCATCTGCATTTATAAGAAATGCTTTTTCTTTTTCGGCTTCAGCCTTATCAACCGCAGTATAAGCTGCACAATTAATGCAATAATCTATCTGCTGCTTTTCAAAAAAATTTTTTACAGCACCTGCTTTCTCAATAGGAAGTTCGGCTCTTGATGTAAATAAAAAATTATAGGAAGGATATAGTGCAGAGATATGCTTTATCTCACATCCCAGTTGCCCCCTGGCGCCGGTTACCAGTATGGTCGTGTAATCAGCATTGAAAGAATTCATATTTTTTTTCAACTATTAAAAACAAAATTATGGTTACCATTTTCTAAAGCAGGGTATTGGGTATCCTTATCAGACACTACTACACTATCAGCAGGAATTTGCCAGTTAATATGCAAAGTAGGATCGTTCCACGCTATGCCACCTTCACTTTCCTTTTGGTAAAACCCATCGCATTTATAAGTGACTTCAGCAATTTCGCTGATCACAGAATAGCCATGCGCAAAGCCTTTTGGTACTAAAAGTTGTTTCTTATTTTGTGCGGATAGTTCGATTGCGTAAGCCTTGCCGTAAGTTGGAGAGTTTTTCCTTACATCAACAACTGCGTCAAGAATAGTGCCGCTTAAAACCCGTATCAGCTTTGTTTGAGCATATGGGTCGCGTTGATAATGCAATCCACGGATTACTCCATAGGAAGAACTTGCCTGGTTATCCTGTATAAAGTTAATTTCAAGGCCTTCCTCAGAAAAAACTTTCTGATTGTAACTCTCAAAAAAATAGCCCCTGCTGTCTTCAAATACATTCGGCTCAAAAATTAATAATCCGGGAAATAGTGTTTTGGTAAATGGCATGTAAAAAAGATTAAGACTGCAAAGGATTGGATGAATATAATTCTTTAAAAAAATCAATTGTTTTTAGAAGTCCGCTGTTAAATTTTGTTGTGGGTTCATAACCTAATAAATTTTGGGCCAAAGAAATATCGGCAAGTGAATTAAGGATATCGCCTTCTCTCGACTCACGATGTATGGCCTCAATATTGCTTTTTAAATATTCTTTTATGGCATTATATAAATAATTGACAGAATAATTTTCGCCAACGGCTACATTATACACTTTATTTTTTGCCGCATCATTTCCTGAAAGCATTCCTTTAATATTCACCTGTACCGCATTTTCTACAAAAGTAAAATCTCTTGTTTGATTGCCATCGCCGTTTATAAATGCGGAAGTTTTATTCATAATTGCTTTTACAAAGAGTGGAATCACTGCGGCATACGGGCCATCAGGATCCTGTCTGGGCCCAAAAATATTAAAGTACCGGAATCCCAAAACGGGTATATTATACACCCTGGAAAATACGTCAGCGTACATCTCATCTGCTTTTTTACTTACCGCATAAGGTGACAAACAATTACCGGTTCTGTCTTCCCTTTTTGGTAAAGTAGGTTCGTCACCATAAACAGCAGAGGAAGATGCGTAGACGAATTGCTGTACCTTATTTTCAACAGCAGCTTTTAATATATTTACAAATCCTCCTACATTTACATCGTTAGTATTAGATGGTTCTTTTATAGAACGGGGCACTGAACCCAAAGCAGCCTGGTGACTTACATAGTCAATTCCGACACATGCCTGCCTGCAAATTTCAAGATTCCTGATGTCGCCTTCTATAAATTCAAACCCATCATACTTCTGTAATATTTCCAGGTTTGTTTCAAAACCATTTGACATATTATCAAGCACTCTTACTTTTCCCGCATTATTTGTCAATAAATATTCTGCGATATGGCTTCCTATAAAACCTGCTCCACCTGTTACAAGAAAAGATGATGCGCTTAAATCCTGGTCATGAAATTTGTTATTCAAATGATTATGCTTTTAAAATCAATTAGTGTAGTTGTTTCTCAAAGGCTCCAATATTTTCTGCTGGTAATTTTATCGCGGTATGTTCCTTTCAAATCCGCAATGATTGCATGGGGTTTGGTAATGTTGGCAAATGCACTATCATCCATATTGCTATAAGCCTTGTGAGGTACTGTAATAATAACTGCATCATAATCGTTTGCCAAATCAGTGGTAAGTTCAAACCCATATTCGTGCTTGAGTTGCTCGCTGCTGGCATGGGGATCCGTGACATCAACATGGAGTGAATAAGTTTGTAATTCTTTAATTACATCGGCAACTTTCGAATTCCGGATATCGCTTACATTTTCTTTGAAAGTGGCTCCCATTACCAAAACTTTAGCTTTTCTTATCTCTCCACCGTTTTGAATAATATGCAGCAAAACTTTCTTAGCAACGTAAGCTGCCATTCCATCATTTATAGAACGGCCTGCAAGAATTACCCGTGAATCATAACCCAGTTTATTCGATTTATAAGTGAGATAATAAGGATCAACACCGATGCAATGTCCGCCCACAAGTCCCGGTTGAAATCTTAAGAAATTCCATTTGGTTCCTGCGGCTTCCAATACTTCAAAAGTATTGATATTCATTTTATCAAAAATAATAGAAAGCTCGTTCATAAGTGCAATGTTCAGGTCTCTTTGTGTATTCTCAATAATTTTTGCTGCTTCAGCAACTTTAATGCAGGACGCTCTGTGTACGCCTGCTTTTACAACCAATTCATACACCCTGGCAATTGTATCAAGGCTCTCGGCATCGCAGCCACTTACTACTTTTGTTATGTTGCCGAGCGTATGTTCTTTATCGCCCGGATTGATTCTTTCCGGTGAATAACCTAGTTTGAAATCAATTATATTTTTTAATCCTGACAATTTTTCAATAACGGGCAGGCAATCTTCTTCCGTACAACCCGGATACACGGTGCTTTCAAATACAACGTAATCGCCCGGCTTTATTACTTTGCCTATGGTGTCACTTGCGTTTTGTACAGGAACCAGGTCGGGTACATTGTGCTTATCAACTGGTGTGGGAACAGCTACTATAAAGAAACTTGCTTCCCGTAATTTATCCAGGCTATTTGTGAATTCTATATCACAATTAGCAAAGGCAGCGGATTCCAGTTCGTTACTTGGATCAACTGCGTTACGCATCATATCAATTCTACCGGCATTGATATCGAAACCAATTACTGAAATTTTCTTTGCAAATTCCAGCGCAATGGGAAGGCCCACATAACCCAATCCAACTACGGCAAGTTTCTTTTTTTTATCAATTAGTTTATTGTACATTTTTTTTCTTTTTTTAGTTAGATTTTACTCTTAAAATAATTAAATAATTAAATAACTACTCTTTTACTTTCAAACTCCTTGGGAAGTTTGAATAAATCTTCTTTTGGTAAGGATCTAAAATATTCATAAGTAATTTTTAAGCCCTCCGCCCTGTTTACTTTTGGTTCCCAGTTTAACAGCTCCTTCGCTTTTGATATATCCGGTTGCCTTTGTTTGGGATCGTCCTGTGGCAATGGTTTGTACACTATTTTTTGTTTCGTTCCGGTAAGTACAATGATTTCTTCCGCGAATTCCTTTAGCGAAATAGGGTCCGGGTTGCCGATGTTTACGGGCATTGAATAATCGCTCAGCAAGAGCCGGTAAATGCCTTCCACAAGATCATCTACATAACAGAAACTTCTTGTCTGGCTGCCATCACCAAAAACGGTCAGGTCCTCGCCACGAAGTGCCTGCCCGATAAAAGCGGGCAGAGCCCTGCCATCATTGAGTCTCATCCTGGGGCCATAGGTGTTGAATATTCTTACAATTCTTGTCTCCAAACCGTGAAAAGTGTGATACGCCGTGGTGATAGCTTCCTGGAAACGCTTGGCCTCATCATAAACACCCCGGGGCCCAACGGGATTCACATGTCCCCAATATGCCTCATTTTGCGGATGCACCAACGGATCACCATACACCTCACTGGTGGAGGCTACCAATATTCTTGCTTTTTTTGAGAGTGCCAAACCCAGGCAATTGTGTGTGCCGAGTGAACCGACCTTCAATGTTTGTATTGGAATCTTTAAATAATCTATTGGGCTTGCCGGTGAAGCAAAATTTAATATATAATCCAGTTCCCCCGGGATATGGATAAATTTTGACACATCACAATGATAAAATTCAAAATTTTCCAGTTTGAAAAGATGGTCAATATTTTTAAGGTCACCAGTTATGAGATTATCCATGCCGATTACCTGCATCCCTTCTTTAATAAATCTATCACAAAGATGAGACCCTAAAAACCCGGCTGCCCCGGTTATGAGTATTCTTTTATCAGACACGTCACTAATTTACATTTGCTTTGATAATTCTTCTACCGGTGATTTTTTTTCCACTATTTTTCTTCCAATGCTTACATAATGAAAGCCCTTTTCTTCCATTTGATACAATTCAAAAAGATTTCTTCCATCGAAAATAACCGGATCTTTTAACAGGGATTTTATCTTAACGAAATCCGGTGTTCTGAATTCGCTCCACTCTGTGGCAATCACTAACGCATCTGCTTCTTTTAGTGCATCATATTGATTTTCGGCATAGGCAATGGTGTCTCCAATTTCTCTTTTCACATTCTCCATTGCTTCAGGATCATAGCCGGTTACAAAAGCTCCCTTAGCGTTTAGTTCCTTAATTATTTGTAAAGCTGGTGCTTCCCGTATATCATCTGTATTGGGTTTAAATGCCAATCCCCATAAGGCAATTTTTTTCCCTCGCAGATTGTTATTGAAATAGGTATTTATTTTCGGCAAAAGATGAATTTTTTGTGCTTCATTTACCACCAACACCGCCTCAAGAATTTTAAAATTATAACCCGTTTGTTGCGCCGATTTTGTCAGAGCCTGTACATCTTTCGGAAAACAACTGCCACCATATCCTATCCCGGGGAATAAAAATCTTTTGCCGATCCTGTCATCGCTGCCAATACCCCTTCTTACCATGTCAACATCGGCACCCAGTTTTTCACACAATTGTGCTACCTCATTCATGAAAGAGATTTTGGTAGCAAGGAATGCATTGGCGGCGTATTTGGTGAGTTCCGCTGATTTTTCATCCATATAAATTACAGGATTTCCCTGGCGCACAAACGGGGCATATAATTCACCCAATAATTTTTTCGCCTTTTCGGAGCGGGTTCCAATAACCACCCTGTTAGGCTTCATAAAATCTTCCACAGCTACTCCCTCTCTTAAAAACTCAGGATTGCTTACTACATCAAATAATTCACCCGCATTGGATATATTTCTTGATTGTAAACTGGTTAAAATATTATGGTGCACTTTGTCGGCGGTGCCCACCGGCACAGTGCTTTTATCAATAACTATTTTATATTCTCCATTTTGTAATAAGTCGCCTATATTTTTAGCCACGCCCAGCACATATTTTAAATCAGCACTTCCATCTTCACCAGGCGGTGTGGGCAATGCAAGAAAGATAATTTTTGCATCCCTTATTCCTTCTTCCAGCGAAGTTGTAAATTTTAATCTTCCTTCCTTTTCATTTCTTTCAAAAATTTTCTCGAGGCCTGGTTCATAAATAGTAACTTTCCCGGAGGCTAATTTTTTTACTTTGTTTTCATCAATATCAACACACGTAACCATATTGCCTGTTTCTGCAAAGCAGGTTCCTGTTACCAATCCTACATAGCCCGTTCCGATCACTGATATATTCAATGTTTATGCATTTAAGTAGTTTAAAATTTTTTCTGTTATAAAAGTTTGTTGCTCTTCATCCAACTCTGTATGTATGGGCAATGATATCACTCTTTCTGTGAGCCAGTCGGTTTCCTCCAGCGTACAATCACCTCCCCCAAAGGCAGCGAACATCTTTTGCCTGTGCGCCGGAACCGGGTAATATAGCATAGACGGAATACTATTCTCTGCTAAAAATGATACCAGTCCATCGCGGAAGCTGATGGGGTTATCTATATTTTTAAGAGTAAGTGTATATTGATGAAAAACATGTTTGCAATAATCTGCCCGATATGGGGTACTTACTTTATCATTGCCGGCAAAAGCTTTATCATAAAAATCCGCTGCTTTTCTCCTGGCATCAATGTAGGTATCTAACAGCGGCAACTTAATATTCAATATTGCCGCCTGCAGTGCATCCAGCCTTGAATTGCAACCGACTATTTCATGGTAATATTTTGCTTTTTGCCCGTGATTGGCAATCATCTTTAACTTTTCGGCAAGTTCATCATCATCAGTACACATGGCGCCACCATCACCATAACAACCCAAATTTTTACTGGGGAAAAATGACGTGCAACCAATTGTTCCGATGCTCCCTGTTTTTTTGGCAGTGCCATTTTTAAAGATATAATCACCGCCTATCGCCTGGGCATTATCTTCGACCACAAATAAATTGTATTCCGCAGCAATAGCCATTATTTCTTCCATTTTTGCGGAATGGCCATACAAATGAACAGGAACAATCGCTTTGGTTTTTGGAGTAATCGCTTTGCGAATAGCATCAGGATCGACACAAAAAGTTTGTGTATCCACCTCTACAAAAACCGGTTTTAATTTTAATAAGGCAATTACTTCTGTTGTGGCTATATAAGTAAAGGAAGGCGTTATCACTTCATCGCCGGGTTCCAGCCCTAAGGCCATCATGGCAATCTGGAGTGCATCTGTACCATTTGCACATGGGATTACGTGCTTTACTTCAAGATACCGGGAGAGGCTTTCAGCGAAAGCATTTACCTGTGGCCCTCCTATAAATACAGAACTTCCTATAACATCCAGAACCGCTGTATCCAAATCATCTTTTATTTTGAGATACTGTTGTTTTAAGTCAACCATGTGTATAGGCTTCATATGCTTATTTTAAAAGCGGCAAAGATAACAATTGAAACAGGAAACGGAAATTTCAAATTCTGCGTTACGAATTTCTCTGGAAGAAATTAGATTTGCATGAAATAAAATGATTTGATAATACTTTACAACCTGTTCCTGGTTATGTATTCCGCCGGCATTCGCATCGTTTCTCTATGGAATAAAAAGGCGCAATTGTGGCTTCGCGGAAGAAAAAATTTCTTTGAAATTCTAAAAGATAATTATACGGTTACCGCCCAAAGAACTGTATGGATGCATTGTGCAAGC
>JBDTOV010000010.1:0-66303 GCA_039933035.1 Ginsengibacter sp.
ACATCTTGTGAAGGAGATAGTATACCCTTACCCTTTCATGATCTTTTATTTTTACACTATGATTATCCCGCAGATTGAAAAAATTAAAAAAGCCAATTTCATCTACATCCACAAATTGGTTTCTATTGCACATTCCATAGACTTTCGCTATCAGTCCCATGTCAAAATAAATAGTATTGTCCTTCTGTTTTGAGGCTGGTCGATCAGTATTGTCATTGGTACTGGCAAACTCTTCTTTTTGTGTATATGAACCCAATATGTCAATATAGGATTTACCCAGGAAAAATATATCTTTAAACAGGTTTGCACTAAAGGTGGCCATTTCTTTTTGCAAGGCATTCTTTCGGGTGCATAGTTCATCAAGCCCTTTTTTTTCTTTATCATAAAGCGGCTTTAATTTTTCTATCCTTTGTTCAATTGTACGGATTTTTTCTATGTCTTTGTTCCAGCTTGCCGATTCATATGAACCGTTAAGTTCCTTCATTTGATCACTGTAATATTTTATCGAGTCATGTTGCCTTTGCAGGCTTGAATCATATTTTTTTTCTTCCCCTTTGCATACTTTAATAGTATCGAGCTGCAACAGGAAACTGTTGTGTGTATTGTAATAACCGATGTTCTCTGCTATCAGTTCTTTTAAAACTGCTGTAGCCTTTAAAAATATTCCTTTATCAATTTGCTGCAAACTCTCTATGACCATTTGTTCAAACAACAGCTTATCGTTGTTGTGCTTGTAGAAATTGGTAATGTGCTTTTGATCGGTGAACACGAGCTGCTGTCCTTCAACAATGTTTTTATAAACAACGTTCAGTTCCCTATAAAAGGGTATCAATTTTTGCAGGCTATATTTACCCCTCATGTAGCGTAGGTTTATTTATATTGAATTGAATTTTTCCATTGCGCTGGCTTTGATATCATCTGCGATATCTATATAGGGCTTCATGGCTTTGTAATCGCTGTGGCCTGTCCATTTCATGACGACCTCAGTTTGTATGCCCAGTGAAAGGGCGTTGCAGATAAAAGTCCTTCTCCCTGCATGTGTGCCGATGAGTTTAAACTTTGGCTTTACTTCATCCATTCTTTTGTTGCCCTTAAAATATGTTTCCCTTACCGGTTCATTTATTTCTGCCAGTTCAGCAAGTTCTTTTAACTGGTCGTTCATTTTCTGGTTTGATATAACAGGAAGTGCTTTATCGTGTTCGAATGCGACCTGTTCATATTTCTTTAATATAGTGCGGCTATGGTTGTTAAGTTCAATTACCAGGCTGTCAGAAGTTTTTATCGTGGTTATTTCAATGTGGTTTTCTTTTATATCGCTTCTTTTAAGGTTGAAAACATCCGAATACCTCAATCCTGTAAAGCAACAAAATAGGAATACATCCTTAACTCTTTCCAGGTGGGATTTGTTTTTCAGGACGGCATAGTCCTTTAGTAGGTTCAGTTCCTGCCATGTAAGAAATATAACTTTTTTCTGGGTGGATTTCAATTTTGGCCGGAAGGTTAAAAAAGCATTGTTGTTGTGATGGCCTTTGTTGAATCCCCAACGGAGGAACCATTTTAGGTAACCAAGTTGTTTGCCGACTGTACTGTTGCGCATGCCCTTTTTGGCTTGAAGAAATATAATATAATCTGTAAGCCCTTTTTCATCCAGGTCATAGAAGGTGAGTATCGGGTTGAAGTCTGTCAAATGGTTTTTTACTGCATGGAATTTTTCGAAAGTAGATTCTGTCCAATCATTCTGTCGGCTGTTTTCCCTGATAAATTCATCAAGGGTAATAAAGAATGAAATAGTTTCTCCTGCCCCTTCAATATTCTGTTTTTTGTTTTTAAGAGTAAAGCCTTTTTTTATTTGTGCAGGAGCTGGCAAAATATTTTTTATCTCAAACTCTTTAAAGGTGGTTTGCAGGTCGGTGAAATACTTAAGCAGATCAGCGTTTATCTCAGAGGAAGTTTGTTTTAACTTGTTGGTGCATCCGTTTTTTACCCTTTGCTTTTCATCGTCCCATTTGGCCAAATCAATCCGATATCCGGTTGCGAAATCGATCCTTTTGCCGTTATAGATTAACCGCAGCCTGATGGGAACGTTTTCAATAATTTGCTTATTGTCCTTTTTTCTGTTCTCTAATGAGAAGATGATGTTTCTTTTGATTATCATTTGGGGATACATTTAATTTACACACAAATCTACACCCAATTTTACACCCAGTTTTATAGACAGCACATGATAGTTTACGGTATTTTGTTAAATTATATAATCATAAAACATTGGTTATTAATACTTAATTATACATTATGAAACTATTTGATATTATATGTTCAAATCCCTAACTCTCCGCATCTTAATTTTAAAAGCCCTTATTCCGTAAGGGTTTTACTATTTTTGGCGGATAAACAGGTCCAGTCATTCCATTAGCTAATCCTTCAAGTTGTTCACCTGGATGATGCAATTTTCAATAACCAAAAGTTAGCATGAATAATGGAACCGTTAATAAAAGTACCCACAAAACGGACTGCCCGGGGTGGCCCCAATTAAAAATAAAAATGAAAATCTTTAAAACAATTATACCCGGCAATCGTCCATATAGAAAAGCATATTATGAAAACAACATTATTACAATCATTATGGCAAAAAATAATCGCTCTTAAAAACCGCCTTGGTTTATTGAAATCAAATAAGGAGAATTACTATTTAATATATTGACAAAATAAAAGACCGGTGGAAAGATTTTCTACGAACCAAAAAGAATATATCCGGGAATATTCATTTTGCCTTTCATAGTCATTCATTTTTACAAAGCATCTACTATAATTTATTACTGCTTACCTTCCTGGTACATTCACGCATCCATCCCGGGCACTCCACAGGTAGTTTACTTACCTCCGCAATTTTCCGTAATTCTTCTTTGCTGAAATCTAACTCTGTTGATGTAAGATTATCATCCTGTTGTTCCGTCTTGTTGGCGCCAGTGGATCCGTGCTTACTGCAGGTTATTCAAGAAGCCACCCCAATTCCAGTTGAGCCACGCTTGCACTCATTGCTTTGGCCATCGGTTGCCATACATCTGCGATGTCAAAACAAATTAGCGATCAACCTTGCAAAACGGTAATGCTCATCGGGCCGGTTGACTGCGGAAAAAAGAGCTTAATGAGAATGTGAGATCAGCGAGGTCAAAGAGGTCATCCAGGTAGTATATGAACAGTTCGTTCATTTACATATCCATATTGAACATTCCGGGTTTATTATAGATTATAAAGCAAGGGATGATATGCATATCTGGCTGGCTTACCGTCACGAGGTTCCCTCCGGGATAACAATTCCTTATTTTGATTCTCCGCATTGGAACAGTTTTATTGAAGCCAAAGAAAAAGGACAGGATTTCCTTGCCAACCAACTGAGTTTTGAAGAAAAAAATAAATTTTACCAGGATCTTTTTAAGTTAGTCCCTGACGTACCGGAGGAAACATTGGCATATTATTTTAGTTGCCCCGGCCTTGCCATAACTACTGTATTGTTAGAGAATGTTGGCTTGTAAATCGAGAATTTTAAGGGAATTCCTTATACAGATGAAGAGAATAAGATCCTCATGCGTTTTGGTAAGGTATTCCAACAAACCTATACCCGGTTTAATGATCTGCAAAAAGCTGAAGCACAGGCATGAGAAGAACAGATAGAAGAAGCATTGGAAAAATTACGCTCCTGTTCTTTAGCGATGCATAAAAGTTATGAGCCTGGAGAAGTAATCAGCCTGGTATTTGAAAAATTACGGGAACTACATGTCACGATGGATTCTGCCTGCATTATGGCTTTTAATGAAGGAGATAAAAGGCATACTACATGGGCAGCCAACCCGGATTTATTCTCCGTTTCGTGTGTTTATGTTCCTTTTTTTGAACATCCTATCCACGCGCCAATATACCATGCAAGACAGCAAGGGCAGAAATTTGTTAATGAAACCTGGTCATTTGAAGAAAAAAATTCTTTTTGGAAATGGGCTTTTAACCATACAAGTTATAAGTATATGCCTGAGGATGTTAAAAAAGCAGTTTTTAATTTTAAGGGCTGGGGATTTACCGGGCCGGTATTAAAAAACTCTGCAACGTTGCTTGTTAGTTATTCTGAAAAAATTTATTCGGAACTTGAAAAGGAAATCGTAAAACGTTGCGGCAAAGTTTTTGAGCAGGCATATATACGTTTCCGTGATCTTCAAAAAGCAGAAGCGCAGTCAAGAGAAGCCACCCGCCAGGCTTCATTGGACAGGGTTCGCGGACAAATTGCCAGCATGCGGTCAACAGAAAATTTAAATCGCATTGCGCCACTGTTATGGCATGAACTAACGGCATTGGGTCTACCCTTTATTCGCTGTGGTGTTTTCATTATTAGTGAAAAAGAAGCGGTGACACATGTGTACCTGTCTTCACCGGATGGCCACTCTCTCGCTGTATTAAATTTGCCTTTTAATTCAAATGAACTGACAACAAATGCTGTAGTTGCCTGGCGAAAGAGAAGAGTTTTCCATCAGCATTGGCACAAAGAAGAATTTGTTGCCTGGACACAATCCATGATGGAACAAGGGCAAATTCAAAACCAGCAAACCTAACAGGGCGCTGACGCTCCGCCGGCAACCTTCGATCTTCATTTTATTCCTTTCACACAGGGTATGCTGTATGTGGGCAACACCAATCAGCTATCTGAAGCTGAAATAGATTTGGTAAGATCATTAGCAGAAACATTCTCGATTGCCTATGCCCGTTATGAAGATTTTAATAAACTGGAACAGGCCAAAGAAAGTATTGAAGTTACTTTAACTGATCTGAGGGCCATACAAAGACAATTGATTCAATCAGAGAAAATGGCTTCGCTTGGTGAACTAACGGCATGCATTGCGCATGAAATTCAAAACCTGTTAAACTTCGTGAATAATTTTTCTGAAGTTAGTAATGAGTTAATTGATGAAATGAATACAGAATTAGATAAAGGAGACATCAAAGAAGCAAAAGCCCATTGCGGAAGATGTAAAACAAAATCTTGAAAAAATCCTTCATCACGGTAAAAGAGCTGACTCTATTGTAAAGGAATGTTGCAACACAGACGCAGCAGTAGTAGCGTAAAAGAACTAACGGATATCAATACACTAACTGACGAATACCTCCGGCTTTGTTATCATGGCTTAAGGGCCAAAGACAAGTCCTTCAATGCTACGATGAATACTGATTTTGATGCGGCACTTCCTAAGATAAATATTGTACCACAGGACATAGGTGGGGTAATTCTAAATTTAATTACCAATGCTTTTTATGCGGTTACAGAAAAAAAGAAAACAGCCGGGGAAGGATACGAACCAATTGTTTGGGTAGGTACAAAACACTCCTTTCTTCCCGGAGGAGAGGGTCGGGGTACGGTGGAAATACACGTAATAGATAACGGTAACGGTATTCCGCAAAAAGTATTGGATAAGATATTTCAACCCTTCTTTACCACCAAACTCACCGGCCAGGGAACAGGATTGGGATTGAGTTTAAGTTACGATATTATTAAAGCACATGGCGGAGAAATAAAAGTGGAAACAAAAGCTGGCGAAGGAACTGCATTCAACATTTATTTACCTATATAAATCATGTTAATCAGTTAATCCGATAAATCATGGTTCAGACAGGCTATCATATAATTAAAGCGCATGGCGGAGAAAAAAAGGTGGAGGCGAAAGAAGGCCTGGGAACGGAGTTTATCATTCAGTTAACGGCCTGGCGATTGAACGGGTTTGCAGATACGTAGCCCCGGTGAATATTGTAACAACGAATTTCAATCCGTTGATTAACGAGCAGAAATAAATGAAAACAGTAGGAAAGCAAAAAGAATATTTTGGGGAATATATTTTTTGCTTTTTGTAATCTTCATTTTTACTATAACATCTGTTATAATTTATTTCTGCCTGTCTGCGCCGGTAAATTCAAGCATCCATCCGGGGTATTCCATGGGTGGTGTACTTACCTCCGCAATTTTCTGTAGCTCTTTTTCGCTGAAATCTACATTGGTTGATTTAAGATTATCATCAAGTTGTTCCATTTTGTTGGCACCAATGATAACCGTGGTTACAGAAGGTTGTTTAAGAAGCCATGCCAATGCCAGTTGAGCCACACTTGCACCCTTTGCTTTGGCCATCGGGTTCAATACATCTATGATATCAAAAGCACGCTCCTTATTCACCGGGGGAAAATCAAAGTTGACCCTTCTGCCACCTTCTTTATTTTCTTCGTTGCGGCTATATTTACCGCTCAGTAATCCGCCTGCCAAAGGCGACCAAACCATTAGTCCAACTTTCTGGTCATTGAGCATTGGTATTATTTCACGTTCCAGGTCTCTTCCGGCAATTGTGTAATACGCCTGCAAGGAAACGAATTTTGCTACCCGGTTATACGTGCTATAATCAAGCGCTTTCATCATCTGCCATGCAGCCATGTTGCTGGCGCCAATGTACCGCACTTTTCCTGATTTTATAAGATCATCCAAAGCCCAAAGGGTTTCTTCAAAGGGAGTAAGCGGATCATAGCTATGTACCTGGTAAAGGTCTATGTAATCTGTCTTCAACCTCTTGAGGCTTGCCTCCGCCTCTTGTATAATATGCTTACGGGTGAGACCGCTATCGTTAGGACCTTCGCCCATTTTGCCACGCACCTTTGTTGCCAGCACAAGGCTGTCACGATCAAGCCCGAGATTATGAATAGACTGGCCGGTAAGTTCCTCACTCCATCCTTCAGAATACACATTGGCGGTATCAATAAAATTAATGCCGGCATCTATGGATCTTTTTACCAGCGCATCCACATCATCCTGTTGCAGGCTACCAATAGGCTTGAACCTTCCTTTGCCGCCAAAGGTCATAGTACCAAGGCAAAGCTCAGAAACTTTAAGCCCGGTATTTCCCAATACATTGTACTTCATGTTTTATTTTATTTTGGGTTACTAAAATTTTAAAAAGAGCCACATTATTTCCGCAATCATGAATATTGCCGCAGAGACAGATAACCTTTTCAAAGTCGTTCAACCTGGATAAGGGTTGTGCAGGCGCATCATTTTTTAATACCCCTATCATTACAACATTTCGGCCAATTTTTTTCATAGGCGAAATTTCTGCCACAATAGCGGTAGGGGTCGAAGATTTTCCACCCGGCGATACCCGCACTATTCCAAAACCATTTTGTAGCGCCGATTATGACTCCTTTTACAATTGAACCAATGGAATGGGGAATCCTTTTTGAAATTCATTTCGTTTTAATTCGTTGACAACGCCGTCCTCTGCGTCAATTTGGCGACTACCTGATTTTAATTTCTTTTCAACCCTATCTTATAAGATTCATTCGGGGAGCCTGGTAACAAAAAAATTCTAAATTTTTTCGAAGATTTACGGGATAATTTATCAATGCATTTTTTCGGCATTCGGCCTTGTTATTTTTAAAACAAAAGCTATTGCAGGTTCCAGGGCTTTATTTTATAAAATGAGAGGTGTGTTACAAAAAATAGGGAGAAACTCCTGCTTCCCCTCGCAGGTAAAGAGGTTGTTTTGCATCGTGGATTTAATCATTAATACTTAAAACAAAACAACATGAAACAAACATTTCAATCTGTATTTAACCGTCTTAGCGCGATCATCCCTATGCATGAGCCGCCTGCTAAACCTTCATGGAAATTAATTCCAATTCTATGCGGATCTTTTTTATTGACCTCAGTTTTATTAACCCGTTGTAAAAAGGATAACACGAATGGAATTGACCAAAAAATCCAATCGCAATTAGACACTTTGGATAAGCAGGCATCTTCGGAACTGCAACAGGCATGGCAAGCAACCAGTAAATACCAGGACATCAAGAATGCTTATGCAGATAAGTATGCGGATATACATGTTGTAATGCCAAATATGGGTTATCATTATATGAAATCAGACATACTTGATTCTGTCTTCGATGCCGCAAAACCGGAACTACTGGTGTATAATAAAAAAGCAGATAGCAGCTTTCAACTGGTAGCTATTGAATACGCCGTGCCGCTTGATAAATCTGTAAATGCCCCGGAAGGATTTCCTGGCAATGCTGATGTATGGGAGCACAATACCAGTTTTGGATTGTGGCTCTTACATGCATGGGTTTGGTCCTATAATCCTGCAGGCATATTTCATCCCACCAATCCAAACGTGATTGTGCGTTAGTCAATCACAAGCACTCATCTTTATATGAAAAAATTACAGGCATTCTTTTCGGGATTTTTCAAAAAACAAAAATCTTTTTCTTCACTTTATTCTGAAGCAATTTCAGAAGGAATACAAGATGCTTTAAAAAATGGAATTGAGAAAGAATCATGATGTAGCAAGTCCAAACAATTGTTGTACCATCCTTTTCTAAACAAGTATGAAATGTATAATGACTGATTTACATTGATAAGCTGAAATTAGTTCGGCAACAGCGGTTTCAAAAAACCAGTCGTTATACATTTTCATTTTTTTATCTCGTTCTTTAAATTGAATCAGCGGATTCAATTTTTTTTCCGCGAGCATATTACCTGTGAAAAAAAATTCTTTTTCTATTACCTCAATAAAACTGTTGCATTTTTGTTGCAAACTACCGGCGTTACACAAAATACTTCACCATACCAAAATTTAGCAGTCAATAGCATCACACATTTTTTTTATATCTGGCATTACCGAAAATTCTTTTTCAAATTTTTGCCAATAGTAATGAGGTGCATGAATTGATTCTCCGGTATCATCGGTGTCGATACCAATTGTCCAAGTTAAATTCAGGATCGGCATCACCGAAAATGGGGACCCATCAGAAAACGTTATAGCTGAAAGAGCCAATGAAATAATCAAAGAAGAACACCTGAGCAACTGTCAACTGACAATCTACCGGAAGCAAAAAACAATTGCTAAAGGCTATCACCCTGTAGAACAGTGACAAGCCACACATGAGTATTAGCAATGTAACTCCAACTAAATTTCAAGACAGTCAAAAAATAGATCATCACAGAATATGAAAGAACTATTTTAAAAACAAAATACTTTTGAAAACTGAAACGAAATGGATCCTGTAAACCTATTCCAGGATGTATCTATTTACCTGTAAACTTTTTTCGGAAGGGTCAAAGGCATATAGAATGCAGCTATTTTTTGATAAAATTTTATGCTGATGATACGAAGATGTTTTGGTTTAGCGTAAGGGTTCTGGCTTGAACATGTTGTGCTCTCAACAAATAACCACAGAATAAAACAGTTCTTATGAAAGCCGGGAATAAGCCCTGCATTGGCGAAATATAAAAAAGTTGCCAATAAAATAAATTAGTGATACTAACACAAGGCCGGCTCCTTAATCAGGAATCGCTTCACTTCAACCCAGTTGTTTACCCGCAGGTATCCTTCTAAATTTATACGTGTGTTATGGGTAGCCGTAAAAAGAAGTTTTACTCCATTGAAATTATCCAGGTTTTTTACATGGTCATCGATCATGTAATCACCTGAGATGTTTTTCCTGGAACCACAAAAAATTATTTGCGTCCATTTTATAAAGGGAAAGTGTTCACGCAACCAATAGTACTTTTCTATTAATGATTGAGGAAATTCCATAGCCGCGGAAACGATGTACAAATCGAACATTTCATTCAGTTCTTTAACTATGCATTGACTATCCGGTATGACAGCCGCACTGCGGAAAATTCCCGGAGTGTGCAGAAACTCTTTAATAAGTTTTGGGTTAGGAAATGCTTCATCTTCAGGCTTTCCCGATAAGTCTTCTCTTCTCATTTCAATGCCGGTCGCTTCCTTATAATATTTTATGTATTGAGAGGTTAGATCAGCAATCACCTGATCCATATCTATCAATAGTATTTTCTTTTTCATATGTATATTTTACAATTAACTTCTTTTACTTTTTATTTTATGTAAAAATTTTTTGATATATTATAAATAACACAGCCACCCATTAGATGACAGGTAGATTCTCTTATAACGGTCAAACCATTTTCAGCACGGGCATAAAAGGAGAACTATTGCATTCTTTTAAATCAACGGCTCTCCGTACGAAGAGCCGTTGATGTTTTTTTAAAATTTGATGAGATATCCAAACAAGCCGTCCGCTTCATTGTCCGGGCCTGCTGAAAAGTATAACCTGTGAGGGTCAATAGAGGTTGCTGTAGAAGGAGCAAATGACAATGCCCAAAGTCCATCTATAACTATTGTTTGATTATTGGATTGCAATTGACCCAGGAATTTTCCATCCACACTGTACGCATTGATGCGGCCATCCCCAAAATTTCCTACCAATATTAAGGATTGCTTCAGTTCGTTATTTCCCCCGTTACTACCTCCATAACCCGGGTCATTGGGTTCACCGATTGTTTTTATATCATGCTCTTCAAAAAAGTTTGCAGGTGCCAATGTTATTCCCCATGGAATATTAAGACTTCCGCGTGATGCAAATCTTTTTACGAATGATCCGTTGGTATTAAAAACACTCACAAACCCTTTACCTGCACCTGCGACATGGCCAACGATTCCGCCAGTTAAGCTTAGCTGTGCATACACTACGTAAAGCAAATCGCCCACTGCCTGGATGTTATAGGGGGAATATTCGGTTGGTATTCCCGGATCTGCAAAAGGCAGTATAACACGGGAAAATGCAGTATCCCATACGTCAATTCTTCTGGCGCTGAAATTTGCAGCATATATCAGGTTATGCCCGTTATTCGATGCTATAGCCTGTCCTGTATAAGCCGCTCCGGCAAACCCGCCTGTCTTTTTTGCATTATTACCTGAAGCAGGATTCCAGCCAGAGACTACGCCATCAAATCCGGCAAAAAGAAAACTGGATGCACCATTCGCCAGGTTGAAACCCTTGCCACCACTGAAAACAATTCCAGTAGGTAGCCCGCCAATTGTGTCGGTCGGAGAAGGAATATTTACAGGCGCTCTCACGATGGCTCCTTCGCCACTATAAAGCTCGCTTACATGACCACCTACCGAATTCACCCATGCCACACCGTTAGGAGACCATGCGATACCGAAACCATTCAACAAAGTTGGGTCGATGGTTACAGGATGATATTCAGATGAATTTGCTACCAGGTTTACTTGTTTAAAATTCCTTATGGCACGTGTGCCAACATGTTGTTTATTGCAGCCAAAGGCCGCTAATGCGATACTAATTATTAGCATGGATTTTATCCCAGGCACCAGGCGAATTCGCGTGTTTTGTTTCTTGTTCATACTTTTTTAATTTTTATTTGTTTAATAATATCATGCACAGCCAATTCATCCTTTATGGCGTTATTGAACTAATGCAAGAAGTTGTGAAATTGATTTTTGATTGTTAATCTGGTATAGCGGGGCCGGAGTTATTTCCCTTGTTTTACTTTCAAAACATAGGCGGGTATTAGTCCATGGGCTTCTTTATGGGTCTTAATAACGGCAGCGGAATCATTTGCCTGGGACAAACACAGCACCACTCCATTTTTTTCATCTACCCAATAATTGATAAAGTTTACCCCATACTTTTTTTCAACGGCCAGATCTTTTGCATGTGCGCCGGCAACGTCTTTTGCAGAAACATTGCCCGCTCCCAGGTAGTGAACATCAAGAAAGAAATTCTTTTGATTATTTAAGCTGGAAGCATGTCCATCTGTTACCTGGTAAATATATTCAGGTAATAATCCGTGTGCTTCAGCATGCGTCTTTCTTATAGACCCGCTATCGCTGGAAGATGAAAGACAATACACCAGGCCTTTTTCTTCGTTAACCCAATACCGGATAAAATCCACGCCATACTTTTTTTCAACGGCGAGGTCTTTGGCATGTGCTTTTGCCACATCTTCGTACTTAACTTTCCCAGCTTGCAACTGGTGCACGTCTATAAAAAGATTTTTTTTGATGGCGCCGCTGCCTGCTGAGCCGGGCATTCTTTTCTGGGCCCAGCAGTGAAAGGAAACAATACTGAACGCAGATATCGCGAACAATATAAATGCAGATTTCATAATTAAATAATTTTAAATTTGATAAATATTTTATTCAGGTACAAAGCAACCGTCTATACTGCTTTGGCGTTTAAGAGTTTTCCCCTATTTTATGAAAATGGTTTCCTCATTTTATAAATTGTCGTATGGAACTTGTTGAACGTGATGAATTTTTAGATTTGCTGCAAAAACATTTTAATAATGTCGCCTACGGTGAAGGTCACTGCATATTTATTGGGGGTGAAGCAGGTATTGGAAAAACCGCATTGGTTAGGGCCTTTTGCAAACAAAAAGAAAAAGAGTGTGATATTTTCCAGGGGGCCTGCGATGATTTATTCACTCCCCGTCCGCTCGCTCCGTTGTATGATATTCTATCGCAAATAAACAGTGATATCTTGTCCAAAAGTTATGCAGGGAAAGACAGATCAGGTTTATTTTTAAATTTTTTTGAGGAGTTTAGAAATCGGCAAAAAAAGTTTTTAATTATTTTTGAAGACATACATTGGGCTGACGAAGCGACACTCGATTTTATAAAATTTTTTGCAAGACGTATTTCTCAATTGCCGTGCCTTTTCATTCTTACATACCGTGATGACGAAATTCATTCGAGACATCCATTAAGAAATGTCTTCGGGCAACTGCCACCCCATTCCTTTACAAAAATTTTTGTTACACCATTATCAAAACCATCCGTTGAAAAGATGGCGACAGAGAAAGGATATAGCGGCGAAGACGTATACAGCATTTCCGGAGGAAATCCATTTTATGTAAATGAGATTTTAGCGAGCTACAGTCCTGGTATACCTGACAATATTAAAGATTCCATCCTTTCTGTTTACGAACGTCAGGACGAAGGAACTAAACACGCCTGGCAAATATGTTCTGTGATCCCTGAAGGATTAGAAGTTAGCCGTTTTGCTAAAATCAGAACTTCGTGGGATGAAGGTATGGATCACTGTTTCGCAATGAATGTAATTATTGTGAGAGATGACAAAGTTTTTTTTAAACATGAATTATACAGGAGGACGATTGAAGAATCGCTTTCGCCTTTTAAGCGAATGGCACTCAATAAGAAAATACTTGAATTCTTATTAACTTCTTTTGAAGAGGAAGGAGAGATTGAGCGGATTGTCCATTATGCAAAAAATGCCAACGAAAAAACGCTGGTTGTTAAGTATGCCCCCCTTGTCGCACGCAAGGCGGCGTGTGTAGGATCGCATATGGAAGCAGCAAAATTATTTCTGACTGCTATTGAATATTCTGAGGCAAATGATGCAGACCGGTTGTTACAATTTTATGAAGATTACGCCTATGAATGTTATCTCACGAACCGGATTAAAGAGGCGATCATCTACACCGAAAAATCGTTGACTCTTTGGAAAGAAAAAAATGAGATAGAAAAAATTAGCGATAGTCTTCGCCTGCTTTCACGTCTGTGGTGGCTTGATGGCAATAGCAAAAATGCTGAAAGCTTTGGCGAAAAGGCAATTGAACTATTAAGTAGCCAGCCTTCATCCGCAGCCAAAGCAATGGTTTTTAGCAATATGTCTCAACTAAAAATGCTATTCGATCAACCTGCCGAATGTATAGAGTGGGGCGAGAAAGCAATCGCCATGGCACAAGAGGTAGGGGCTCAGGCGCCTCTTTCCCATGCACTGAATAATGTGGGTTCTGTGTTGATGGAAATGCAATCATCAAAGCAAAAAGGGATTGAGCTTTTACAGGAAAGCCTTGCCATTGCCTTAAAGAATTCTTTTCATGAGCATGCGGCCCGGGCGTATTCTAATTTAGGAAGTAATGGAGTGAAAATGAAAGATTATTCATTTGCAAAAAAAATATTAGACCAGGGAATACGCTATTGCGAAGAACGGGATCTTGATTCCTGGAGATTGAATATGCTATCATTGAAAGCACGCGTACATCTTGAAACAGGCGATTGGAATAATGCATACTCAATTGCAGACCATCTGTTAAAAACTGAAGATAAACCACGTGCTTATAAAATAGGCGCCCTGGTTGTAATTGCGAAGATACATATGCGCACAGGTAGTGCAGATCCACTTCCCTTATTGCTTAAAGCAGAGACAAAAGCTTTTGAAACCATGGAATTGCAAAGAGTTATTCCGTCATTGATAGCTTTGCTAGAATATGAATGGCTGACTGGAAAGACCTATATTAAAACTGAAGACCTTGACCGTATAAGTAACAGGATTGAAGAGTCAATCTCTGGCGCCGAAAAGAGTGAATTTGCTTTTTGGCTGCAGAAAGCAAGAAAACAGGACCTGCAGCTAAAAGAAATGCATGAAGGCTATGATGTAAGCAATGTAAAAATGGCCATAAAAGCAGCCAAAATATGGAACGTATTGCATTGCCCTTACCAGGAGGCACTGTCTTTAGCTGAAGGAAATGAAGAGGATAAGAAAAGGGCGCTTTTAATTTTTCAACAATTAGGTGCAAAAGCCATATGCGAAAAAATAAAAATGGAAATGCGTGCCAGTGGAATTAAAAATATTCCAAGAGGCATAAGGGAGAGTACAAAGGCAAATCCCGCCCGGCTTACTAACCGTGAGTTGGACATCATCCATTTGTTGCAGAAAGCTGTTCAGAATAAGGAAATTGCAGAGACTCTTTTTATTTCGCCAAAAACTGTTGACAATCATATTTCCAGTATTCTATTTAAACTAGACGTGAATTCCCGGTCGAAGGCAGTTGCTGAAGCGCTTCGTTTAGGCATTCTAAAATAAGGTAAGCCTTTCCATTAATTGGGTAAGAATGCCTATATCGTAATCCCGTTAAGAAAATAGCTTTGTGCCTAACATTAAAACTTATTAAATGAAAAAGTTTATTATTGAAAGAAGCATTCCTGGCGCAGGTAACATGACTTCAGAAGAATTACAAGCCATCTCAAAAACTTCTAATGCAGTTATATCCGTATTGGGTAGACCGTATGTTTGGATCGAATCTTTTGTAACTGAAAACAAAATTTATTGTATTCATGAAGCAGCAAATGAAGAAGACATTAAAGAACATGGAAAATGCGGAAGCTTTCCCGTTGATAAGATTGAAGAAATAAAAGCTGTTATTGGTCCTGCAACAGGTAATGTGTAATAAGTCACCGAATGCTACCCGGCAATTATTAAAAAGCAGTAAACGTTAAGGCAAAAATTAAACAATCCATTTTATA
Organism: Ginsengibacter sp.; assembly: GCA_039933035.1. Lineage (GTDB taxonomy): Bacteria > Bacteroidota > Bacteroidia > Chitinophagales > Chitinophagaceae > Ginsengibacter. The sequence goes on from JBDTOV010000010.1 coordinate 15,177, forward strand.
GCAAAAGACAGGAATTCAAATCCTGTCTTTTTTATTTTAAGGGTAAAATAAAATGTACCCTGTGGTAATGCCTGTCATTTAAGCGTTGAAAAGAAAATCTCATATTTTTAAAAATTAGCACACGGTAAAGTTTGTTATCAAGACATTTTCTATTGTATCCTGCTCTGAATGTTTTTCATTACGCAAAAAAATATGGTACCAGGGGACACCTGGCACAGATAAATAAAATAGGGGATTTTTATAAATAAATAGGGAATAACTCTCAGAGTCATCAAAAGCGATCGGTGCAATTTTACATCCGGTAACTATTTAAAAAACTTTAAAAACAATTAAAAAATGAAACAATTTCTTTTTGCCGTTATAGCCGGATCAATTTCCATGCTGGCAATCACAAACAGAGCAGTTGCTCAAACCTCAAATAAATTGAAACTATTTGACGCTCCGGGAAATGCCATAGTAATCGATGTGTCAAAGTCAACTAAAGGTAAAACTGCAACCCTTGATATTATTCCTACAAAAGCACTAAACAATTTTAGAAAAGCCTATAAGGAAGCAACAAGCGTAAAGTGGATAAAAGACGATCCTGGTATTACGGCGGTATTTGCATCTAATGGAATTCAAACGGTAGTGTATTACAACACAAAAGGGCGCTGGCAGGGTTCATCAAAAACTTATAAAGAAGAAAAATTTGACTCCAAAGTACGGGGGATTGTAAAAAGTAGCTACTACGATTACAAGATCAATTATGTTCAGGAAATAGTAACCATCAATACTACTGAACCAACTTACCTGGCATATATAGAGAGCGACACTAACTTCAAGGTGATAAGAATTAGCGATGGAGCTATGGATATTTATCAGCAATTTAAAAAATAGAAATAATTTTTAAAATACACATCCGGTCATTATAAGAGTTGCTAACAATGCACTCTTATAAGATCCGGCTTACTAGTCAATTAAGAAGTTTTAAAAAAAAAATGAAAAAATTACTTTCGTCAGTCACAGCATATTCCATATTATTGTTAGCATTCAGTAGTTGTAAAAAAGATAAAACGGTAACACCTGGCGTACCATCATTTACAAATGATATAAACCTTTCTACAAACGCTATCCTGGGCCAATATCTCACGAATAATAACGGACTTACACTATACATATTTGCCAATGATGCAGATGGTGCAAGTTCATGCACAGGCGGATGTGAACTCACATGGCCTGCTTTCAATACCGTTTTAGTCACAGCAAAAATTGATAAAGGGTTAAATGCAATTGACTTCGCAACCATCACAAATGCAGGAGGAAAAAAGCAAGTTACTTATAAAGGATGGCCATTATATACCTATTCACCTTCCACTGATAATTCATATGGTATACCGCATAACGTAGCTGAAACCGCGGGATCAACAAAAGGCGATGGCGTGGGCGGTACCTGGTTTATTGCAAAGCCCGACTATACTATCATGCTTGCCAACAAACAGTTGACGGGTTTGGACGGCATCAACTACAAAAGCGATTACAGCATCGGTACAGGCAAAACCAATTATTTCACCAATGGCGCCGGAAGAACACTTTACACTTTTGGCAATGACAGTTTTAACATCAACAAGTTTACAAAACCGGATCTTTCCAACAACAACGTTTTCCCTATATATCAAGAGGAGAAAATTGTTGTGCCTTCCATTTTAAATAAAAATCTTTTTGGAAACATTATGGTTGCCGGCAAAAAACAAATGACTTATAATGGGTGGCCCTTGTACCACTTTGGACAAGATTCAATTCGCGGATCCAATAAAGCCGTAAGCGTTCCTGTTGTAGGTAAATGGCCTGTTGCCGTAAAAGATGTAGCAGGAGCAAAAAAGTAAAGCCAGGCTCCTGTGTTGTCTTGCGGAAGCAAGGCAAGCTACTGGCCTAATTCTCTCATTATAAATTCCACACATCATGTAAGTACTTATTGCAGGCCCTTGCAGAAGCGGCAAAAATGACGATCCCAAATTAATTCAACAGAATTTAAACAATCTTGAATCTGTAGCCTTACCATTATTTAGAAAAGGACATGTCCCGGTAATTGGGGAATAGATTGCTTTGCCACTTATTCATCTTGCGGTTTCTGTTACACCTGGTGATGACCTATGGAAGGAAATACAATACACGGTTGCTCACAGGCTTTTAGAAAAATGTGATGCAATAATACGTATTAAAGTAATTTCAAAGGGAGCGGATGAAGACGTAAAGCTGGCAAAGAAATTAGGTTTAAAAATTTATTACAATGTAAATGATATACCTAATGAAGAATAACAACGTTACAATTTAAGAAGTAAGCAAATGAGTTTTTAACCCAGGTTTTCTCCAGTTAATTCCGAAAGACAGGCATATTAAATCCTGTCTTTTTTATTGCCAAAAACTTAATGTAGGTACTACTCTTAAAACAATGAGAAGTTATCATTACTATTTTCCATTTAATATCAAAATCAAATAGGCTGGTTTTAATAACATGCATGTTAGCTCATACTTATAAAATATTTAAAAATAGTCGTCGTGCAAACAGGCGTGACACTGGAAAATATTGCCAGGGTTGCATTGAAGTCGACCAGCAAAGCCAACGTAAATTTTACCAACACTTCTAAGGTTTTCGTTTGAGCACTTGAAGATATGGTCGAAGTTGTAAATGATGGAATTTTATAAAAATTTATGGATCTGACAAACTTCAACAAAGACGCCTTTTAATTCCCCGCCATTGCGTAATCAGCCATAAATAAATTGCCGTACGGGGAACTAATAAAGTTTATGCAACGTGTTTCACCAACTTACAGAATTGTATTCAGTCATTGTGTACTAGAAGGATCCAGGCAGGAAGAAATTACAAATGAACTGAGGAGTACAGTTGGTACTTCAATATCTAACCTTTCAAAGGCAAGGATGAATATTCAAAAAATGATTCCCCTGGAATTGATGCAAAATATTTTCCAATTATCAAAAAGAAATGCTGCCGCTTTATGTGAAACATAATTCTTCAGAAGAAAAAAATATTTTTTGCACAACTAAATTATACCAAAAAAGTTTTCCACAACTTATTTTATTGGATCCTGGATTACAAAGTAACAACAACGCACCCTCGTAATGTAAACACGCCCGGCTGTCGTAGCGTTTTTTTAAATTCACCATTACGATTTACTTTCGGGTTAATAGCTCAACCCAACCTTCCGCGCAATCAAACCTGCCACTTATAAAATTGGTATAAAAATACCCGTAAACCATTTTACATTTATTGACGTTATTAACTTTTCAAATCCGGCAATAGCATAGTATATTTAATTTTTGAATAGATTTATTTTCCCTTGCTATCGCTGGTAATATCCATTTTTAAATACCTACCTTATGACCACGGATTCATCAAAATAATTAATTAAACACGCTCCAAATGCCAATAGAAAACAGCCATCCACTGGTGCAAATACTCGCTGGCCATATTGAAAAAGAAAAACAGGAACAACCAGCATTTCAATCCCTGCAGGAAACTTTTCGCCTTATCGGGGTAGATAATATCAGCCATCTTGATGTTAGTAACATAGCCGACATTATAGATGTATCCGGCATTTCGCAGGGACCACAGCCGGTGACCATTGATAGGGCAGATGAACCCGTGCATGTATTTGCCCGTACCAGCCCCGTTAGAAGTTCGCAGGTAGCAGGCGGCCTTAACCCCTTTCTTCCCGGTACAGCGGCTAATACGGCCGGGCCCTTCGTAATCAACCGGCTTCCTCCTATCTTTATAGATTTTATCCGTACCCAGCGATCAATTGCCTTGTTTATTCAAGGTAATCCTACACCTATACTATATTTTAAAATCAGCTTTAACATCGTTCCCGGCCTGGTTGGTATTCCAAAACTGGCTACTTATACCATAGTGCCGACCTCTGTGTGGATGCAGGCGAAATTAATTCACCCCTTCGTACCACCGGAACTTTATGCAGGTCTTAAAATTTCTTCCGGAACTTTACAGGTGCAGGGAAATTTTACTACCAGCCAAACGGGCATCATTCTGGATCCGTTAGCAAGTTTTTCCTGTGATCTCCACCTGGTGCAGAAAGAGCTGCCTGCTATTATAACAAACGGGCAATATGGAAAAGATGCGCTAGATGCAAGTGTTCAGTTACCGGCTGAGTTTTCATTTACAAAGAACGGTATCACAAAAATTAGCAGCATTGCTACCACTTTGTTTGGCAATTCCTTATCTGCTCCGGACAATACACAGCCCAACAGCAAATATTTTGCGCAGCAAAAGCGGCTTGGCTTGTCGCTGAACTTATCGGAAGACCCAAAGGTTAATATTACGGCAACCCAATCTCCACTTTTGGATATTCACGGGCAGGCTGTCATTAATAACCTTTGGTGGGCATTGCCCTTAGCCGAAATACAACTGATGCTGCCATTGGAAGCAGCAGGAAATGGCGCCTTGCTACTAGAATGCGGGGAAGGGCTTACCGCGAATATAAAAGGAACTGATAACCAGGAAATTTATTTGAAGAGCCCGCAGTTTTTAATAGAGCCCGGTCGGATAAACCTGACCGAAACGGCCAGCAATGGACGGGGGAAATCACATAATTTTTCATTGTGGCAGGAAGATAAAAAGTTTATAACGGATACCGGCATACGCTTTTTAAAAGATGTGCCTTTCATATTTAATACGTTGATAGAAGGCGATGAAATGCTCAGCAGCTTTGTTGGGTTTTCTATTAATGCAGACAGGCCCGTGAACATTAAAGGTGAAGCAGTTGCCTTGCGGACAGATAAAGGCAATCTCACTTTAATAGCCAATGCAACACAAACAACTATCAGCCTGGAAGATTATGAATTGCTGATTAACAAAAATGCCGGCCCGAATGATTTGTTACCTACTCCGGAAAAGATGGCACTGGCATTGAGCAATGCATTACTTACCACTACCCTGCCGGCATCGGTATCAATGCAGGCAACGGTGAGCAATGTTTTTAAATCGCTTACCGAAGGCTCGGTGGAGATCTATTTTGGTCTGTATGCTTACCTGCCCACCCTACCCGATCCATATGTAGCCAATCTCGGAATAATAAAACGACAACTGGAAAGAAACGCGGATGTGGCAGGCTTAGCCGCGAACAAAGTGGCCGGCACGGAAGTGTGGATGTGGGTTATTGCAAGGGTGAACTGGTCAACGACAGACAAATTATTAAATACATCTTTTGAACTTGCCGATTATAACAAAAGTAAAATTGTAAATAATTTCCGGCTACCTTTTGTATCACCCAATCCGGCAGAGATCAGCACTAAGAGCGCACTTTTTACGCCGCTTGTATTGCAACCTGCAGATTTACAAAACGGCAAGGCTTTCAAAGAAAGATTTATTAATCAAAGCAATGATATTGGAAAACTATTCACCAGCCATCACGAAGATGTAAACCCAATTTTTTCTGATTTTGCTTTGCTTGATGTAAGCTCCAACGCAAATCAGTTGGGTATCACCTTTAGCCACAAGCTTGCTTATATGCAACAACTGGCAAACAATGGTGTTGCAGTAGATAATGATAATGACTTCCCTTTAAAAATAGAAGGTGTATCAGTAACCACGGCAGGTAAAAATGCACAGGCATTTACCATGCCGGGTATCGCGTGGGAACCGCTGCTGAATCTTTCATTTACAACCGCTGCTGACCCATTGCCGGGTTTCAATTATTTCCCTAACGATGGCGTACCCACGATAATGGGTAATCTCAGCAATGAGTCGGTAACACTTGCACCTATCCCACTTTCAAAACATTTGGTAGATACTTTTAAAAGTAACAGGGATGGTAAAACCTATGCCTTGTTTAATCTGCCGTTTGGCATGGTAGCATTTGCCATCCTTAATCAAAACAATGGCACGCAAGAAACAAAACCATCTATCGATAATGTATTGCCCGAATTTGAAGATGCGATCATCGGAGGTATACAATTGGAACTGGTGGCAGGTTCGTCCTTCCAGGATAAAAACGGCCAGGGACTTTTTGAAGGATATACTTTTCAACTGGTAAACTTATATGATCAGTTAGGTATCCCGGCGAAGAGTACATTAGGGCAAACACCCACTCAAATATTCAACAACGAATTTCTCTCAGGTGGTTACAGACCCCAAAGTGATCCTGTAAATGATCCTTTGCCGGCACTTTCAAATCGTCCGGCAGTACCAATAACCGGCATCGGAATAAGCGGCTATGGTACCAGCATGGCCAGCAAATGGGCCAACGATGAAGCGGTATATGCACAGGTAAGTAAGGCGGAATTTAATGTATACACCGGCCGCACCAGTCACGAACTGGTGCAGGTAGTAAGTAAGGAATATCCTTTTGGGTCAAAAATGGTACGCACTATAACGATATTCAGGATGAGTAATGGTTATGTTGCAAGAGTCGATAGCGGCTGGAAATCACAAAGCCCCGGCGTCTATGATTTCTCTTTTCTTAATGACAAAACGAGGGCAAAAGAACCCAGCCCTTTTAATTTTCACCCCGGCCTGGTGAAAGGCGTTTTTAATATCCGCAATATTAAAGAAGTTGATAAGCCCTCATTTGTTATAGGGGTTTATGAATTAAAGGCTATTACCTACGATGCGGATATTTTGATAGATCATGTTACCGAAGGTGGCAAAGATCAAACAGTGAACGGGCAAGCCTTTGTTCCATCGTCCGGCGTTCTGGGCTATATACAGATATCACCAGCCGGAAGCCCTATTCTTGCTCCTATTCTTGCAGAACTCTTACAATCCGAAGGTGGCAGTATTGGCGGCAGTATTAATTGTGTAATAAAAATTGCCGGTACAGATCAGCACATGAAACTTAACCGCTTTGATGTATCGCCGTCAGTAGATGGGGCCGGCAATCCTATTTTTGTAGCCTGCCCAAGAGGCAGCGCTTTTCTTCCCAAAGATGGAAGTTGGAGCCTCGTACAACATAAAATTGGCAATGGCAATGTAACGCCTTTGCCTGCACAGTTCAGCGTGCCGCTTATTAAAGAAGGCTTGCGTCCCGGATTTGCCGGCAATATAGATATGTACAATCCTGTGGATGATATATCCCCGAATGCGTTGCATCGCATTGCTGACCCCGCCAATTTAATAGTGACTGACCCGACAGCCAATAATTATGGCTTTCTTCAAAATTTGGGCAGCCAGAAAGTATTGTTCCTTACACCTTCATTTAAAAACGGTACCTCGAAACTGCTAAGCAAAACACCACCCCTGTTAGCCGATTCATTTAAGCTATTAAACAGCAATGCCATCTTCCCTAACATTGGTAATGCAACAAGTAGTTTTGGTGAAGCAGTTTCCTTACTAAAAGGAGCAGCAGATGGTGCCGCTTCCGCCGAAGCGTTTGTAAAAACCGGCTTGCAGGATTTGGGAAAAGATGTATATGAAATACTGGATCTAAATCTGAAAAAAGAAGGGGAGAAATTCATTGAACAGGGATACGAGCTGGCGAAGAAAAGTGTGGGCGGTGTTATCGATAAAGCATTGAAATTTGATCTGCCCAATGCCGATTACAATTTGGTAAATCTTCCTGACAAATTAGTGATCGCCATCCGTTATTCAACAAGCAGTAAACCTAAAGATGAACCGAAAACCAGCTATCCGGGCAAGTTCGACTTTGATGTAAACTCTTTAGCTGCCGATGCTACTGAAAACTGGAAAGGCAAACTCAACAACATGGCCGTGGTAGTTTCTGTGGGGCCCATGAAAGAACTGATGACAGTGAAAGGAAACTTTAACGCACAAAAAGGAAAAGACCTCGACCTCGGCAGCAATAGTGATGCGGGTGGATTTACGCTTCCAACACCAGAAATAGAATTTAGTAAGGAAGTCGAACCTGTTATACGCATTTTAGAACTCCTGGCTTCGTTAAGCACCGGCGACTATGCCGGCGCTCTTAAAAAAGGCCTCAAAGTAGCCATGAGCAATTCCGGCGATATATGGGAGTATAAAATGGAGGCCTCCAAAGAAATCCCCCTCGTCCGTTTCCCGCCCGGGCCTGCTTATGAGTCTCCACAGGTGCCACTAAAACTGGAGTGCAGCCTCCAGGTGGGGTTCAATGTAAATGCAGCGCTGAAAGTTACTTCCGATCCCAAGCAATTGCTACCTACAGCCGGCGCATTCTTCACCTTCAGAGGCCGTTTAATGGTGATGTGTTTTAGTTTAGGGGCGGGCAGCATATATGCTATTGGAGAGGCCGGTATACGCGTGGAAGCAGATACAAGCCCTATGGTGGGCGTGACCTTGCACTTTGGTTTCGGGGCGCAAATAGGTGTAGGCTTACCGGTAGTTGCCACGGTATCTGTAACGTTTATGATAGGTGTAGAGGTGTCCGTGAATTCAAATGGTAAAATGGCCATTACCGCATTTATGATCTATAAGGGTCAGGCAGAATTGTTGGCAGGTTTGGTATGTATCTGCATAATGATCGAAGCCCATGGTACCATTGTAAAAGATGGCCTGAATGGGCCTGCCAATTGCGAGGTAGAGGTTAGTTTCGCCATTGATGTTTCGATATTTTTAGTAATCAATATACACTTTAGCGAAAGCTGGAGCGAAAGCAGGCAGATAGCCTAAACCGTCAATAGTAACTCCAAACAAAAAATTATTTTATGCCTTTCGATCAATCAAAATTTACACTGATAGCGCTGCCTCAAAGCATTGATGCCAATGGCTTGTTGCAATTACATATACTTTTTATTCCCCGCAATTTTAGTCCGCTCGAAAATGTGGATACCATCTATAATGCCGCAGGCGCCAGGCCCTTTATTGATGCCCGTCCTAACTTTATAGCTAAAATTGTAAATACATCTAAAGAGTTTCCCGGTAAAGATGGTTCAATAGAAAAACCACTTGACCTGGCTAACCTCGTTTATTCTACCCGGATTGAAAATATTTACCGTACACTTAAAGATGCCAAAAATGATAAAGGCAAGCCTAAATATTTTGACATAGACGAAGACCGTAGCACCGGCAAAGCAGGCAGTACGCATCATGTGGCGCCGGATGCTTTGGACAGGGATACAGCCGTTAGAAAATACCTCCCGGTGAGTTACCGGGATGCATTTAACTTTACGAGTCCACGCATAAAAAATGCGGTTACGGATGATAGTTACCATTGTGCCATGCGTGACCAAACGCCGATCGTTAAACAATCCATTGATAACAAAGTAAGCTGGGGGAAAGTATATGCCTATTTATTACGGCAGCCTGCGCTGGCGATGGCTGCAGGGCTGTTATACAAAACCTCAGTTCAATTAGAAGCGGGCGATTTTGAAAAAGGTGGCTGGTTGTATGTTGATCTGAAAGATGACAGTGATTATAAAACGGAATTAATCGACTCTTTTGATAAAATTAAATTTCCAATTGAGTCTCCGTTTATAAAAAGGTATGCTGCTAAAATGCCTGCCTTGAAATTAGCCGAACCAAGACCGCTTTTTACTTCGGTCGCATTTCCGGTAGTAAATCCCGGCGATACGCCACCCGATGGAAGTTTCGACGAAATATTTATTGAAGCAGGCCGGTACAATCATGGCTTTGCTACTATAGTTCATGCGATGCAACCACCCAGCCAGAATTTATTGCAGGAATCGGCTGATGGCCTGTTGCCACAAAAAGACATTGGTGTACGCATTGGCTGGGAAGATGAGCAGATCTTGATCTGGTACCTGCGGCAAATGGCTAATGATCCGGATAGTACCGAAAGAACCGATTCGCCACTTTGCGTAATGGGGTATAATATTGATGTACGTTCCATGAATGCGGCCGATCCAAATGATGAAGACCTTAATCCCTGGGAAAGCCTGAACGAAGTGAGCAGCAAAGGGGATATGTTATTAGAAGATATTAACCTGGGCCAATATACCGGCGAACTTCCTTACCAGGTATATCCTTCAAAAATTAATACCCATACTGATGCCAATTACTGGCTACCAATGTATTTCGCCAACTGGAGTAATGGATCGATTGTAATCCCGGATGATAGTGCTGCCCGTATCTACAAAAATCAACTGGATAATAAGCATCCTGTAAACAATACCAATCCCTATCTGCCGGCCGATAACCGTACCAAACTGATCTATGGAGAAAGTTACCAGTTCAGGGTCAGGCTTTCCGACATCAGTGGTGGAGGCCCGGCCGTAGCAGAAAAATCTTTTGAGCTATTATCCGAAAGCCATAGGGCACATGTAAATTTCAAACGTTTCGTGGCACCCGACATGGTGAGAATAATGAATGAATCGGTTATTTTACAACCCAATACCGACGATCATAATTTTAATGGTGGCGACCTGGTATTGGCAAGGCCCATCATGGGTTATCCCGGCGTATTGCATACCGGCAAATATACCGACCCGGTTCAAAGATTGATCGATGCATCGCAGGCAATTTTGGATGAACAACTGGCCGACATAACAAAGGGGGGCAGGGCCTTTGGTATTGCAGATCCTGATGTGGTTAGTATCAGTATAAAAATAGAAGTGGAAACTTTACAACTGGATAATCTTGCCAGTGATGATGGCAAACAAAACTTTATTACTATCTATAGCACCCATCGCAACTTTAATAATTGGGATGAAAATAATGCAGATGAAACCATCAACGTACCCGTTAGGTTTGTTGATGAACCGGTGCTTGATTTTACTAACAAGTTTGCACCGTTTTCCGCAGGTACAGACAATGCCTGTGTTGCAGCAACCAATGGTGAAATTGTGTTACCAAGCGCCAGGAATATCCGCATTACCTTACGGCCACAAGGATTAACACAGCCTAATTATTGGGGCACCGACGCCAGGGATGCTTCCCTGGATCCCAGTTTAGGTAAACAAAAACTGATCACTATCCGGCAGGAATCTTTAAACGAACAAAAGCTTTTTACGGGCATCGCCGACCCGCAGGTATTACAGGGTATTTACCTGCAGCCCGATCCTGTTGAGATCAGACCTGCTGCTCAATTCAGGGGGAATCTTAATGGCACTGAAGCTAACAAACTGCCGGATATTGTACAACGCTTAGCACAGCAACTAAAAGTGGAAGCAAAGGATAAATCTTTAACAGCGGCCAACGGAGAGCGCCTACAATTTTGGTGCAGCAGTCGTATCCGCCACAATATGGCACCTGATAACAGCAGTATTACATTCGCCAATAAAAATGAATTGCAACATCACTGGCTGGTTTGCACTACGCTTACCCTTAACCGTGACTGGAGTTGGGACAGTCTTGATCCGCTGAGTTTTGAAATTTGGCGCAAGCGCAGGTTTGGTGCAGATGCAGAAAAACTAGCCGAAAAGCAGTATGAAAAAACAGGCGACGTTGAATTTAAGAAAACGGCTTCCTTCCAGGCAATACAATCCGGGGCCGATGGATTGGTGCACCGGGAGTATGCTAAAATTATTTTTATAGATGTAGTAGATAGCACCCCCGTTAACGGTACCTTTCCGGATATCTCGGAGGTGCAGTATAAAGTGATCCCGATGTTCCGGCCATTGCATGTACCCGTAGCTGATGAACCCTTTGAAACAGAAGTGCTGCAACTACCCGTAACCGTTAATCCACACCAATCGCCGAAATTGATTGGTGCTGGTATTGCACTTTCTCCTTACATCCGCAATACAGCATATTCAAGTTCCGAAGCCCGCCAGCGTTTTTTATGGCTGGAGTTTGATGAAGCGCCGCTGGATCCGAATGACGAACTGTTCACGAGAATTCTTGGTTATTCACCCGACCAATTACTCAGTAATAATAGTAATCAGTTGCTGAAACTGGAACAGGATCTGCCTTTTAATCTTGAGCCCGAATTTGTAAAAGTAATTACGCCGGTTACCGGCGTCGATCAAAGTGGACTTAGATCCATGCAACTCATGACGAAATCCAGGGATGTTGATCGTCATTTTTATCTGCTGCCTTTGCGGAAGGGCCTGCACGCCGAAAGCCCGGAAATGTTTGGCTTCTTTACACAGGAATTTCGCTTTGGACATTCCGACAGGATATGGAGCACGGCACAGGCCAGGTTTGGTGCACCGTTGCGCATCGCCGGATTACAATTTCCGGCCCCTACCCTTACCTGTTTGCTTAACAGGAATGAAAAAGAAATCTCTGTTTCCGCGCCTTATGCGCAAGCCGTTTTTAACGGGCAGGACGTGACCAGTAATCCTCCCCGCACTGCTATCTGGGCTGTCTTGTATGCACAGGTAAAGCAGGCTGATGGCACGGATTACCGAAACATACTGTTGACTGAACTGGAACTAACACCTAACCCTGTGGTATCCGATAGCGAATTATTCAGGCGTTTTATTTTTGAAAAAATAAGGCAAATAGAAAATCAAAAAATAATTGATTACGAAGATGGGCTTTCTCCTGCGCCATACGACCTGGTTACACTTATCCAGGAAATTAGTGTAGCCTTCCAGTTGGAAAAACAAAGGATGATCAGGCAGGCACATGGTGCCTGGAACAATCTACTGGTTGATCAGGCGCTCGATCTGTATGGCTTGCCAACAGATACGCCACTGAGTGTAGTATGCGTAGAAATATTTGGCCAGATCACTAACATAAAAGAGCAAATAAATAAATTGGAATTTGTAGATACTGCCGTACAGGTTCCTGGCGTATTAGTACAAAGATTTCCGTTAACACGCAGAATCATCAAGGACAACGTACTGGTAAATTCGGAAAACAATTATGTGGAACTGGCAGACCAAATGCAAAATCAATATGGGATAGACTTGCCTGAAAAGGGACGGGCCCAGGAAGCATATAACAGTTTTCAACCCAGGCCTATTACAACTCCTCTTTCGGATAGCCTTGGCCGTTATCGTATACTGCGTACGTCGCCTTTGACAGAAGTTCCTTTTGTTTGCTGCACGTCTGAAGTAGACAACAGCCTTGGTTTACTTTCATTAAAAGGCTCTCTTATTTGTGATTTTTCTATCCCTGATAAAACCAATATTGACGGATGGTTGTTTGATAAAAACACGAACACAGTTCAATGCACCGGCGATATAGATAATGATGGGACAGATGAAATAATCCTAACTGACGCATCCGGTATTGCCATTATAAAATATATGGAAGGTAGTCTCCGGCTGATTTTGAGGGCAGCAAGCCAAACCGCTATGGGAGAATGGATGTATGATGATGCTGCAAATGGCGCCCGCGACTGGGGTTATAAAATTGCAAAGTTCAATGGCCAGCAAAATGAATTGTTATTGATCAGTAAGCAAGGGCTGGTAACCTTAAGTTTGCAGGAAGGCAATTTAGTATCTACAAAAATTGTAAAGAACGGAGAACTCCACGCCAATTGGAAGGTGAATACCAGCGATCACTTCCTCGGAATAGCCAGGTTATTTAATGAAACCGAAACCAATATTGTTTTTGAAAATAATATTGACATGCACCTGGTGTCCATCAACAATCCTGACCAGACCTTTACCCTGAGAACAGGAATACGCTATGGCCAATGGTTGTTCAACCGGGCAGACAATACCATACAATGCTTTGGTGATTTTGATGGAGATGGTGTAGATGAATTTTTTATAAGCAGTCCCTGGGGCATTGGCATACTAAAATGGATCAATGGCATCGTAACTTCTGTAGCTATGGTTCCCAACGGTACTAACATCAACGGATACAATGTTGACAATAAAAATGTATTTGCTTCACCGGGAAATTATCTTGCAAAGAAAAGCCAGGAAATAATAGTTCACAACAACGCTCAATTGCTGGCAGTATTGCAATTGGATAATGGAGCTTTTAACAGTCTCAACATCCCTAACAAAAATTTTATTTCCGGCGACCTGGCGGGTGAGTTTGTAGCAAAAATGGACAGGGATCAAAACTCTGACTGGCTCTTTAAAAATAGCGGGGCGGTGTACGTCGTAAACCTAGATGAAACCAATGGCATAGAAATACAAAACATTGTCCAGATGAACGTCGATATCAATGGCTGGAAATTACAGGACAAAGATATTTTTGTATCAGCGGGTAATTTTTTAGGACAGGAAAACGCGCAACAGCTATTAATTGTGGCCGGAAAGTGACATATAATTTTTCAGCCATATTTCATCATTGCTACATTATCCTGTTCTTTGTAAAGGTTAGGAAGAACGGGGGACTAATGCCGATAAATGGAATGCAAAAAAAATGCATAAAATTTAGGAAGCTAATTTTGTTGCCCGTTGCGGTGTAATAAGCGGCAGACCCAATCACAACAAGCTCAAAACACAGAACAACAATTTCTATATTTTAAATAAAATACTGGCAGATACTCATCACCTGGAAAGCCCGATTAATGCTGACAGAAGCACTGGTGAAAATATTTAACACAAAAATAAACAAGCAGGGTTTGTTAGTAAAATATCAGATTATAGCCGAACCCGGTGCTACATTAGAACAACTGTTATTGTTGATTGTCCAACTGCAGGCTGAAGCGCACATTAGGCATTAGCAAAGGTTATGCTGATAACCGGGCGTTGGGAAGACCACGAAAGAAGTATCTGCCTTTTTGGTATATTCGATTTTATTTTTAAATAAAACCAATGCGCGTTCCAATGAAAAATAATCTTCCCTTACCTGGCAAAATCCTGTACATGGGGCTTGCCTTTGTATTAATTACCACCGGTTGCCTGGCACAAACTACACCAACTGGTCATGTTACAAAAACCGCCGGGAAAAATTCACATACACCATATGCAAACGGCACTACCATTACACTAGGCGGAAGTGCCATCCATACCGTAGGCAGGTTACCCGCCACAGGTACGCATATTAAAGACTTCACGCTAACCGGTACAGACCTTAAGGAAAAAACATCGGCAGACTTTACAGGCAAGTATGTTATAATGAATATTTTCCCCAGTGTTAATACCGGTGTATGTTCCAAATCGGTAAGAAAATTTAATGAAGATGCTGCAAGTTTAAAAAATACCACCGTCCTGTGTATTTCCAAAGACCTGCCCTTTGCACAAAAAGCATTTTGCGGAGCCGAGGGGATTAATAATGTGATCATGCTTTCTGATTTCAGGAATGATTTTGGAAAAACTTACGGTGTACAAATAGCCGATGGACCGATGAGGGGTTTGCTCAGTCGTGCGGTTATAGTTATTGATCCGGAAGGTAAAATTGTGTATGAGCAACAGGTACCCGAAATTGGCCAGGAGCCTGACTATGCATCAGCGATAGCCGCAGTAAAATAAGCTGTGTAATTTGAAATTTCGCATGCTGCGCTCTTTTAGAAACTGCCAGGATACATATGTACGTTAGTTTGTTGATCTATTCGGATACGCATGGCAGTTAGTATGGTTGCAAAGATATTTTATCATAAATAAGAAATTTACGGTTACGGCCCGGTCGTGGGAAAAGCTTACGACCGTATTGATCCATATGAATTCACATAAAAGGCTTTACATAAAAAGAGTTACCTATTGTCCGTGCCGGTTGTAAGGCAAAACCAAACAGGATTATCATGGGTTCTTTTTAATGACCGGCTTTTCCCACTTCTCCTCAAAGACTGGAGTAAACATAAAGCCTGTGATACATAAAATATCACTGTGAGCCATAGTTATAGATTGTATCTATAAAGACATAGAATTTATAAATAAACGCTATCGCAAAGTTTATTGTACTTTAGATTTTTTAAACAAAAAAAATAATCAAAATGGAAAATAATACGCATCCGGATCCATCAGCAGGCGGTATAATTCATGAAATGAACAATGAAAGTGAGGCTAAATGTCCATTTAGTGGTGGCGCTCTAAAGCGAACCGCTGGTGGAGGTACCTCAAACCGTGACTGGTGGCCAAACCAGTTGAATCTGAACATTCTTCGTCAACAATCTGCTCTATCCAATCCGATGGACAAAGATTTCAAGTACGCTGATGAATTTAACAAACTCGATTTGGATGCTGTAAAGAAAGACATCTTTGAACTGATGACCACTTCGCAAGAATGGTGGCCAGCCGACTACGGTCATTATGGGCCTCTATTTATAAGGATGGCTTGGCACAGCGCGGGTACCTACCGCATTGCGGATGGTCGTGGGGGCGCAGGTTCCGGCTCTCAACGCTTTGCACCACTCAACAGTTGGCCCGATAATGCCAATCTCGATAAGGCACGCATGCTGCTCTGGCCAATCAAAAAGAAATACGGCAACAAGATTTCCTGGGCAGACCTGATGGTCCTCACTGGTAACTGCGCCCTCGAATCAATGGGCTTAAAGACCTTTGGTTTTGGCGGCGGACGTGAGGATGTTTGGGAGCCTGAGCAAGACATTTATTGGGGTTCTGAAAGCGAGTGGCTGGGAGACAAGCGTTACACCGGTGACCGTGAACTGGAGAATCCACTTGGTGCCGTTCAGATGGGTTTGATATATGTAAACCCGGAAGGACCCAACGGTAAGCCCGACCCGGTAGCTTCTGCGAAAGATATCCGGGAAACCTTTGGCCGAATGGCTATGAACGACTACGAGACTGTTGCGCTTATTGCAGGCGGGCATACCTTCGGCAAAACCCATGGCGCCGCTGACCCGGTTGAATATGTAGAGCGGGAACCCGCAGGGGCAGGCATTGAAGAGCAAAGCCTTGGCTGGAAAAACACGTTCGGCACGGGACATGGAGATGACACCATTACCAGTGGCCTGGAAGGAGCATGGACAACCACGCCAACGAAGTGGAGTAATAATTATTTTGACAACCTGTTCGGTTATGAATGGGAATTGACAAAGAGCCCGGCGGGTGCCAATCAATGGAAACCTAAGGATGGCGCGGGAGAAGGTACTGTACCGGATGCACATGATCCGTCAAAGAACCATGCGCCGTTCATGCTCACGACAGATATTGCCTTACGGGTAGACCCTATCTACGAAACCATTTCAAAACATTTCCACGAAAACCCGGATGAGTTCGCTGATGCCTTTGCACGGGCCTGGTTCAAGCTTACTCACCGCGATATGGGACCAAAAGAGCGCTACCTCGGTCCGGAAGTTCCAACGGAAGAATTAATATGGCAAGATCCTGTCCCGGTTATTATGCATGAATTGATTAATGACCAGGACATCGCTGCACTAAAAATCAAAATCCTTGGCTCGGGGCTATCTGTATCACAATTGGTAACCACTGCGTGGGCCTCGGCATCAACATACCGTGACTCAGATAAACGTGGTGGTAGTAACGGTGGTCGTATACGCCTTGCGCCCCAGAAAAATTGGGAAGCAAACAATCCAACTCAACTGGTGAAAGTGCTGGAAACGCTTGAGGGAATACAAAAAGATTATAACAACGCTCAACCAGGCGGTAAGATGGTTTCACTTGCAGACTTGATCGTCCTGGGCGGATGCGCCGGCGTTGAGCAGGCTGCTAAAAATGCCGGTCATGATGTGCCCGTTCCTTTCGCACCAGGACGAGCCGATGCATCGCAGGAACAAACTGATGTGGAATCTTTCGCCATTCTTGAGCCGGGCGCAGATGGGTTCCGCAATTATTTGAATGCTCAACACATCGCCTCGGCTGAGGAGATGTTGGTTGACAAAGCACAACTAATGACCCTGACTGCACCTGAGATGACTGCACTGGTTGGCGGGATGCGTGTGCTCAATACCAACTTTAATCAATCCGAACATGGAGTCTTCACGAAGCAGCCAGGGACCTTAACCAATGACTTCTTTATTAACCTGCTTGATTTGAGTATAACCTGGAGGGCGACTTCAGACGCTCAAAATGTGTTTGTGGGTAGTGATCGGAAAACCGGTGAGCCGAAGTGGACGGGTACCCGTGTCGACCTGATTTTTGGCTCAAACTCAGAGTTGCGGGCTATTGCTGAAGTCTACGGATGTGAGGACTCACAGGGGAAGTTCGTGAAGGACTTTATTGCAGCGTGGAATAAAGTAATGAATCTTGACCGCTTCGGCCTGGCCTGATTACCGCGGAGCCAGGCTGGCGGAAAGCCGGGTAAATAAAAGAGATTATGCGAACTACGCCAGGCACGACGCAAGTGGTATCTAAATAAATCATTACAGAGAACTAATGGTTGCTCAGAAATTAATAATAAAAGGTGCCCTGGTAACAGGCTGCCTTTTTGATTTCTAAAGTGGGTATTTAATTTAGCACCAACGTATTGCTAACTCACGTAGTTAAGCTGCCAAAAAAATATCATTGCATATTGATGTAAATAAATAATTTTCAACACAGCCTTCTTTGTGGTTCATTAGTCAAAACCGGAGGTGGGAAGTACTGCCCGATTGGAATAATGTTTAAAAAATTAAATGCCTGGTCAGCAATAAAATATTTTTTTAACGTAAATGAAACTTTTACATTTACAAATATTATTACAATATTACCTTGACATAACCTCTCCAATTTTATCCTTAATTTTCTGTATTTTTTGATTATTCATGTGAGGAAGATTCAATTATAATTACAACCTCCCAAATTCCTGGCAGGCTTAATTGTTTAACTTTTTTGCAATTCAGTTGAATTCTCACATGAAACCTACGCTGCTATTCCTGGATTCTCCTAACGGCTATCATCCTGGTATTAAATATATTAACACCCTTAACATGAAATGAGACCTCTTGAACCAGGAAGAATCAATTCTAATTTTTGCGACGTTACCAAATGCCTTCATTTTACCATTTGCCAAATTTATATACCCAATTACTTTTATTTACCATTTAGACATTAAACTTATGAGAAGACAGCTACATGAGATATTTTCTAAAGGAATTTATTTCCTAATACTCGCTTCTATCATTTCTGCGCAAAGTCTTTTTGCACAGCAAACACAAATAACGGACTATGTAATATTTGGTGGCAAAACTGCGCCGGGACAAACGATGCCTGCTTCCCCCGGCTACGGAGTGCTGATAGGATCTTCCTGTAATGTTAAAGGAGAAAAAATTGCGGGTTCAATAGGAAGTTACCATTTGGTGAAATCGACCGGTGGTTTAGTGGTTGGCACAACTTCAATGCCGGGAAATATTTTCAGTGGTGGAACGATTCAACTTGCCAATAAAAATGTGGTAACCGGAAGACTTTCTGCAGCAGGTTCTACAGGAACGGTTATTTCTGTTGGTTCAAACGCAACGATCGGTGGAAATATTGATGCAAACGGAAATATTACCGTTGATGGCGGAACAGTTTCCGGCGAGGTTACTCATCCGGAAGGCGCAACTTATTTGGGTCCTTCTCCCTTCGGAGGTATCATTACCGGCACGCCCAATCTTCCTGTTCTTCCCGTTATGCCGGCAGTAACAAATTTTCCCACTGTAGGTTCTACGGCCATAACCTCTACCAAAACCATTACACCAGGTTCGTATGGAAGTGTCATCCTTAGTGGAAATAAAATATTGACACTGTCTGGAACGGGGGTATATGTTTTTAAGTTGATTAAAAACTCAGGTTCGTCAAATAATTTTGTTTTTGATTTTAAAAATGATCCAACGGGTGCCATAACCATTTACGTATATGGAGATGTAGATTTAAATAAGGTACAAGCCAGTTTGGTAAATGGAGGGAGCGAGTCAAGGATTTATCTTGAAACACATGGAACAGGCGTTACGTCCTTCAACAAAACGGTATCGTTTAATATTGCCAATGGATCGTCCGAAAAAAATTCAAAATGGATGGGCTCAGTTTGGGCGCCCTATGCCGCCATTAATATTGGCTCAGGAACCGGTAATACTAACATTACAGGGGCTCTATGGAGCGGAACCCAGGTTAGTTTGCAAAGCGGCAATAACATCATATTTGCGCCGTTTAGCTTTTGTACTCCGCCAACGGCAAATGCGGGAGCAAACCAGTCGACTTGTTCCAATAGTAATGGTGAGGCTATTACAGGAGCAAGCGCCACTTTCCAAAGCGGCGTTAGCTGGACTACAAGCGGAACGGGAACGTTTACAAATGAAAATTCATTAACACCAACTTACCTGTCTAGTGCTGCAGACAGTACAGCGGGAAGCGTGGTACTAACGTTGACTGCGATTGGCGGGGGTACTTGTAGTAACGCCACATCAACAAAAACGCTCACGATTTACCCGGCGCCCGATGCCAATGCCGGCCTTGATAAAGCATTAGACGCTAATTCCCAGGCAATATTAACCGGAACATCTTCTTCCACGGATGCATCTTTTAGCTGGAAGACGATTAATGGAGGAGTAATCAATACAGCAACAAACCAGGCGACAATTACGGTTGGTTCAGCAGGCACTTACATTTTGACGTTAACTGTTTCTTCTGGTTGTTCACAAACAGACACTGCTATTGTAACCAGTAAATTGTCAAGTATAATAGGTTCTGAGCTGGAATCTGTTTTTGATAACTATAACTCTAATACTACTGCGCAGCCGTCTCCATTTTTTTCGATTACCCCTGATGGTTATATAACTATAGATATCATTGTATTTGCGGGTAATTATACCACGGTTTTAAATCTTCTGCAAACGACTCCTTATGGATTAAAGGATATTATTACTAACGGCACCAGTAGCTTTATCATAACGGGCAAAATTCCGATCGTCAATTTGCCAAAGCTTAACTTGTTGGGTAATCTTATCAATTATTGCCGGCCTTATTACCTGGCTGTTGTAAATAATGGTCTCGTTAATTCAGCCGGGGATACTACAGTCCGCTCTATTTTGGTGCGTAGCGGTTACAATCTGAATGGTTCTGGTGTTGGTGTGGGTGTTATTTCAAATAGCTTTGCTACTATTACCAGTGGCACTACCGCAACTTTACCCTTGCAACCAACGATAATTCCGCCGTATAAAACAAATCCAACAGGCACTTCGAATCCAATAGCACAAACTTTTACGACAAACTCAGCGGCGCAGGATATTACGAATGGTGATCTTCCCGGACCTGGAAATCCAAATGGTTTTACAACACCAGTAACAGTTTTGCAGGACTTTCCAATTCAACAATCAGATGAAGGCAGGGCCATGTTGCAAATAATTCATGATGTCGCTCCCGGCGCTCAATTGTATTTTCGCACCGGCTTTTTTAGCGCCGGTGATTTTGCTGTAGGTATTAAACAATTAAGAGACGCGGGGTGCAATGTAATTGTAGATGATGTAACATTTATAACAGAACCTTTCCTCCAGGACGGTATAGTAGCAAAGACTGTTGATACCGTCTCTTCACAGGGCGTTTCTTATTTTTCTGCAGCGGGCAACTTTGCAAACAAATCTTACGAAAATAATTTTAGTCCTGTTGATGCTGGTTCAATTGGATTCGCCGGTAAAAAGGCTCATAACTTTGGAGGTGGCGATATGTTCCAAAAGGTGAGGCTTGCACCCGGCAATTATACTTTTGTGTTACAATGGGTTGATAGTATTTATTCTAACGCACAAGCGGGTGGTACAAAGAATGATATGGATATCTACCTCACAAAAAATACGGATGGTACTGCGTTGATTGGTTATAACAGGGACAATACTAACGGTGATCCCATCGAATTTATTCCCATTACAATCAGTGGTATTGATTCCGTTGATTACAATGTTCTTATAGTTAATAGCACTGCCAGCAGCAATCCATCCCGAATCAAATATGTCGTTTTCAGTGGTGGCATCAGGTTTATGGAATACAACCAGGGAACGTCAACAATCGTTGGCCAGGCAAATGCCGATAGTGCTATAGCAGTTGGTGCGGCGCGTTTTAATTATGTGCCCAATTATATTAATAATGCTCCGGCAGGATATCCCATTACTGTACCTAATGATCCTGCAAATCCATCTACAAAACTCGCATTACCTCAAATTGAATCCTTCTCTTCACCGGGTGGAACGCAAACGAACGGAGTTATAAGAAATAAGCCGGACCTCGTTGCCCCAGATGGTGTCAACACCACAGTTAAACTAGGCCAGGATTATCCGGATTGGGCACCGGACGGATATTCAAATTTCTTCGGCACATCTGCGTCAGCTCCCCACGCAGCCGCGGTAGCCGCGTTGATTATCCAGGGAAAGAAAAAATTTGAAGGACAAACTACCACAACTCCTTATCAAATAAGAAAATTATTACAGGCGAGTGCCACCAGCATGAGGCCAACCGGACTCGTTGGGTATGATTATAATTCAGGCTATGGATTAATAAATGCCGACTCTGCCATGAGAACATTTGCAGCTCCAACTCCTGAAATAGATTCTATATTAATCCCTGTTGCGGCTCCTGTTATAATTCCCGGAGATACGATTTTCATTGTAACAATCAAGGGGCAAAATTTGAGCAGCAACTCGATCATTTATTTAAATGATTCAGCGCTGGCCTCTACAAAAATTATCAATTCAACCGAAGCAACTGCATTGATACCTAAATTTGATAGTAATCCTCCTGTACGTTTGTATACTCCTCCGTTTAGCTCGTCGCAGACGGATGGTGGCTATTCAAATAATTCCTATTTTTTCCAGGGAAGTATTGTAGTAAGTGCAGATAGCATCACAAAAAAATATGGTGAATTGCTTCCTTCTTTAGATACAACAATTACGATAAATGGAGTTCGATTGCAGGATACAACGTTAACACTCGCAGATATAGGCCTGGGCAAACTAACGTTGACCACAGCAGCAGCCACCAACAGCGATGTTGGTACCTATGTTATTTCACCCTCAGGTAATTTTGATAAATCAGATCCTGTAGATTCAGCATTTTTAATAAAATATCATTACAGGTTTGTACCAGGCATTGTAACGATTAATAAAATGCCGCTAACGGTTACACCCGATAATCAAACCATTACCTATGGCCAATATCCTGGTAATGTAAAATTTGCATATAACTATGACCATTCAAAGATTCCGAATACCACAAGTTTTGATAGCCTGATAAGTGCCTACCACCAGAGTTATTTACCCACGAATGCATTGGCGGTTGTGAAGGATTTCGCGAAAAAACAATCAGATGGTTCAGTGCTTACACCTGCTGACCTCACCAATATGAATATGATGACAAGTTTTAGGGCGGTAAATAATTCCGGGAAATTCCAGTTAGATAATAATAATCAATTAATACCTCTTTCTGATCCGAATAGTTTCAATGCTCAATATATTGTTGACGTTGCTTCCGAATCAATCCTTAATTATAAAAAAGATCCTTCCAGGGCTAATTTTTACGGCGTACATCCGGGGATTAATTCCAAAGCATTGTTAGGCGCCGCTTCATTAACTAATAATACAGCTAAAGTGTATGTGAATGGTTCGCTGGTGCAAATGGTGAATGGCTCATTGGTGCAAATGGTAAACGGAACTAACGGTTCTTTGGTGCCTATTGCAAACGGGTCGCTGGTGCAATTGGTAAATGGAAGCCTTGTTCAATTGGTGAATGGACAATATGTGCCCATTCCAAATAGTTCACCCGTTCAATTGGTCAATGGCTCATTGGTTCAATTAGTGAACGGAGTATTTACCCCAATACCTAACGGTTCGTTAGTACAGTTGGTGAACGGTTCATTAGTACAAATGGTGAACGGTTCGCTTGTGCAATTGGTGAATGGTTCGCTGGTACAATTGGTAAATGGCCAATATGTTCCCATAGAGAATAGCTCATTGGTACAATTGGTGAATGGATCTTTAGTTCAGTTTGTAAATGGCGTTTATGTCCCGGTTCCTAACGGTTCGCTCGTTCAGTTGGTAAACGGCTCTTTGGTACAATTAGTAAATGGCTCTCTCGTACAATTGGTAAATGGAGATGGTTCAACAGAAACACCGATCATAAACGGATCACTGGTCCAGTTGGTTAATGGATCGTTGGTGCAACTGGTAAATGGCATACCAAAGCCGATACTAAATGGCTCACTGGTTCAATTGGTGAATGGTTCGTTAGTACAGATGGTAAATGGATCGTTGGTACAACTGGTAAATGGATCTTTGGTACAATTGGTAAATGGATCTTTGGTACAATTAGTTAACGGATCTTTAGTGCAACTTGTAAATAGTAATACGATAGGCGCCGGCTCAGCCAACAATAATACTGCGGTGATCATCGATACAACCGATGTTGATCTTCAAACTAACTGGATAGGGCCGATGTTTGGCATTAATATGATCACTGGCCTTACACCGGGAAAACAATCCCTGGTTCCGGGAGTTTTAGTTAATCCTGATTTTGATATAACCTATGGATTGGGAACAGTGACTATTAACCCTGACACGCTTATTGTTGCCGTAAAAGATACATCAAGACCGTATGACAATGCCAACCCGGCATTTTCCGTAACATATAGTGGATTTGCCGCTGGTGATAGTTTGGAAAACAGCGTTACAGGAGTTCCGTCAATTAGTACTTCGGCAACAACTTCGAGCCCCGAGGGGACTTACCCGATTATTATAACTAAAGGCACACTGGCTTCTTCCAGCTACGTGTTCAAATTTGTAAATGGAACACTAACGGTTACGAATAACCCATGTTTATTGACACACAGTACATTTACGGGTTTCGGCAATACCACTCCAAAAGCAACAAGCTTATGGCTGAATGTATTAACTAAAATGAGTGGCGAACTAAAGGCTAATGGAGATTACCTGTTATTTACTGCCGGTACCATTACATTAAATAATATTACTTCCGCACCATTAATTAATAATGTGGTTATACCCGATGGTAAGATCATCGCGGATAATACAGTTTCATCACCGGTTACAAGCTTTGATGTTGCAAATAATATATGGATAACGAAAGTGCCATTAGGGTTTAAATGCACGCCAAATGTCTTTATTACAGGCGCTATTATCAACTCAGGTAACGGGTTCGTGAAAACAAATAGTTACCCCGGTTCTACGGTTAAAGGAATATTTTATTCCACAACGCATTATTGTGAGCAATGGGCGTATGGTATCGCAGCTTACCAACCCCAATTTACCTATTCTTCAATTGCCGCTTCCGGAAAAGTTGCTGCAATTCAGAGATATTATCCTGCCGGAACGCCGATACCGGAAGTAAAATATTTGGTGAGGGGAGGTACCACCGGCGACAAAGATAATTATTGTGGAAGCACGAGCGCTTACGACAACTTCACGGCTTGTGATGTGCCTGCAGGTTTCCAGGCAACTGCCCTTAACCAGGCTGTTGCTTTTGATAATGCTGTATTGTCAAAAGAAATTGAAATTACCAGCAGCCCAGAAATGGGAACAGTTCAAATTGTTCCCAATCCGGCATCGAGCTATATAACAATATCCTTTGTTCCGGCTAGAACAGGTTATTCTAAAATTGCTCTTTACAGCATTGACGAAAAGATGGTTTATGAATCCGAAAATGGCTTGCACCAGGCCGGCAAACATTACATTAAAAATATTGATGTAAGTAAGTATTCAAGCGGAATATACCTGGTGCAGGTATCCGGTGGAGACAAGACTATGAGCAATAAAGTTATTATCAGCCGGTGAGGGTACATTTCAAATTGTCGCTTTGGGTTCAAGGTTGTCAACCTTGGAGATAGATGCTTTCAACCTACCAACAAACTTATTGAAGGTTGGCAACCTTGCGACAATTTGGTAGGAACCTGCCGATGACTTTTATGATTGCCCTTATTAAATTTGCCATAAATTCGGGTAAAATTGTGCGCATATGATTTGGAAAACTTTGAATGTATTGGTCTTACTCACCGGGTTTTGTATTTTTACCTATTCGCAATCGGCGAAGGATTCAACCCTGGGGAGCACGGCTGATACTGCTGCAGTAAACCGCCTGCTGCAACAAAGTAAAGGGCATTTTTCGGATAACCCGGCGAAAGCCATCAGCCTGGCGATGGAGGCAAAAAACCTTGCCGAAAAAATAAAATTTTCTGAAGGAACTGCATTTGCTTTGAAAAATATTGGGCTGGGTTATTATTACCAGGGTAAATATCTTGAGGCGCTTCAAAACTGGAACGAATCATTAGCGGCGTTTAAACAGATAAAAGATGAAACAGGAGAAGCTAACTTGTTAAACAATATTGCGGCCATATATACCCAGCAGGGTGACGATGAAAAAGGCCTGGAATACTCTCTAAAATCATTAGCAATATCCGAGAAACTGAAAGATAAACTCCGGATACTTTCTGCGCTGAATACGGTCGGTAGTATTTACTTTAACAAGAAGGCTACCTGGGATAAAGCCCTGAATTATTTATTAATGGCCTTGCCATATTGCGAAGAATTAGGCAATAGCGAAGCTTTGGGAACTATTTCTGAGAATATCGGGGAAATTTATTTTGAGAAAAATGATTTTACTAATGCGATAAGTTATTTTGAAAAATCAATCAAAGCCCTTGGTGAATCACCCAATAGTTCTTTTGCATATACCGGTATCGGCAAAGTTTATTTGCAGGAAGGTGATATTACACATGCCTTAAGTTATAACAATAAAGCATTGGCAATCGCCGAAAAATTCAATAGTAAGCCCAATATTGTCCGTGCTCTTGAAGGCATTGCCCAAGTCTATGTCAGAAAAAAGGACTATTCCACCGCACTGGGCTATCTCAGCAGGGCAAAAGGTGTTGCGGGGGAAATAAAAGCTGCTCCTGACCTGAAAGATATCTATCGTGATATGGCAGAATCGTATGCTAAAATCCAGGATTACAAAAATGCTTTTACCTACCAAACCCTTTATTCGGATATAAAAGATACGCTGTATAGCTATGCTGCAGATAAAAAACTGGGTAGCCTTCAATTTGAATTTGATCTCGAAAAGAAACAGAGCCAGATAAATCTTCTTACAAAAGATAAAGCCCTGACAGCCCTGGAATTAAACAGGCAGAAGTTTGTCACAAATGCATTCATGGTGGGCTTAACGTTAGCCTTCATGATTGCTGTACTCGTATTCAGGAGTTACCTTATTAAGAAGAGGACTAACAAAATTCTGGATCGACAGAAGATGGAAATAGAAAGCTTGCTATTAAATATTTTACCTGCGGAAGTGGCAAAAGAATTACAGGTAAAAGGCTATGCCGAGCCAAAATATTACGAATCGGTTGCCGTTTTATTCACAGACTTTAAAGGATTTACTTTGATAGCCGATAAGATGTCTCCACAGGAGCTGCTGGAAGAATTGAACGTTTGTTTCCTGGGATTCGATGCAATTACGGAAAAATATAACCTTGAAAAAATAAAAACAATTGGTGATTCTTATATGTGTGCCGGTGGCATACCCACTCTCCACGAGCAGCATGTAGAAAGCATAGTACATGCCAGCCTGGAAATAAGAGATTTTATTTTGGACTTTAATCAAAAAAGAAAAGAGGCGGGTTCACAGCCGTGGGATATGAGAATTGGAATCCATGTTGGCCCTGTAGTAGCGGGTGTTGTAGGTAAGAAAAAGTATGTATATGATATCTGGGGCAGCACGGTAAACATCGCCAGCCGTATGGAAAGTAATGGTTTACCCGGACAGGTAAATATTTCCTCTGCCGTCTATGAACTGGTTAAAGATAAATTTCACTGTAGCTACCGTGGAAAGATACAGGCCAAAAATATCGGGGAAATAGACATGTATTTTGTGAGCGATGACACGAAGGTTTCAAACGCAGATAAGTCCAAAAGTGCTTCTGATAACGGGATCGTAATACCGCTTCTACAAAACCATAAAACATAAAAACAACTGAACCTCACGCGGTCTCGGTAACAGCCCTTTCCATTATTCAAAACCGGTTACATCCCACAACAACGTACAAGGCACACACGAACACTGTGTAAAGAACCTGCTCGCTATTACTATACATCGGCGGTTTTTATAGGAAGTGTAGAAATCCCACTTCCAGGTTCCGGTCCCAAAACCAGGTTTATCGCAGGAGGATGCTGCTGCCTTTTAGCAGGTACGTTTTATCATCTACCCCAACACCTTCTGCGATCCATACCACCACCTGGGAAAATTGTGGAAGCCCATTCAATGTTCCATCCCACCCTTTACCCGCCACATTAGTTTGAAATAATTGCTGGCCCAGCCTGTTAAATATTTTGAAATAATGAAGTTCTTTAATCCCAAATAGTACCGGGCGCAAAACATCATTTAATCCATCACCGTTAGGAGTAAACGCATTGGGCACATACATAGCAACTTTATCAATTGCTTTTACCAATTGCGTGTCCACCGTTACACAACCGCCTTTGGTTACTATTTTAATGGTATACAACTGTTCAAACCGCCCGCTAAAAACGGGTGTATAGCTTGTTACCGTATTTAATGAAATCCCCGGGCTCCATACAACTTCATCTCCAAATTGCCTTGCCTGTAAATTCAGGGGCAGGTTACCAATGGCATACGCATCAGGATACCTGATAGCAGGCGTTGGGTTGTCAACAACAATATACTGGCTTTGACTGCGCAGCACACAACCATCATTATTCGTAAGCACGGCTAGATACCTTCCCGTTTCCTTAACCTTGTAATTAATCCCGGTTACATCATTTATTAAACTACTATCCTGATACCATAGTATACTTTTTGTTGGAGTAACATGCAGTAGGGCGCTGTCACCACTATCGGAACAAAACATGGCTCGTCCTGTCAAACGCAATGCTGTATCAATAGTTGACGTTCTTACCAATACCGTGTCACTACTCAGGCAGCCTCCCCCGGCACTATTTTCCGTCAGGATATAAGTTGTGGACCCAGGGGGGTTGGCAGCAGGATTAGCCGCGTTCGGATCAGATAATCCTACACCAGGTTGCCAGCTATATACCAGGCCCGGTATAGCATTGGCGCCAATGCCTACGGGTATACGATCGCAGGAAAGGGTATCTTTCCCCGCATCTGCTTTAACTAATAAATTATCTTTTAACCTGGCGTAAAAAGTATCCACACATCCGTAGCCGCTATAAGGCGTCACTATCACGGGATAAATTGTGCCGGCCGGTGGCGGTGGCTTAAAAGCAATCGTTTGCCTTGTGCCCAGCACCCTGGTAAAGGTGGTATCAAACCAGGTGTAATACTGGTAACCGAAAGGCGCAACCAGGTTTACAGTTGTATCGTCGCGGCAATACGTACTACCAATAAATTCACTGGAACATTGGGAATCAACGTCAAGATATGCATATCCAAAATGTTTCCTAAATGTGCAATCAGCCGTTTTAAAAAAAAGCCTGATGGTCTTTCCGGCCATTCCATCAAGGTTAACGGAAACTGCCGACCAATCTTTACACCACACAGGCGTATCACCATCCGGGTTAGGCGATTCAAAAAACCCGGGCAGCAGCGAACCGTAGGGAATAAAAGTAAATGAAGAGCACTGTATAGCTTTATTATCTGACACGTCTGTAACTTCAATCTCCAGCCTTGGCTGTTCAAATTTTTCGTGGTTGGGATCCTGGAATACTACCGCATAATGGTACACAAGAGCATACACATTCTTGTTGGGAGGAATACTGAATTGATAGGATAGCCCTTCTGCCTGCGTCCCTGCCTGGTTATTTCCCAGCCTTATCGAGTGCCCGCTACCGTTAGGGCAATTTACAGGGAAGCCGCCATACGGATCTACCCCATTGCCCGAATTAGCAGTATACATGGTCTGCCTGTTAAGGACCGGAGTTGAAGAAGGTGACAAATCAATGATATTTTCTCCATTCAATGCTTCCGCTATTCCGATGTAGCATTGCCAGCCGTCGAATGTTCCGGATTCGAAATCAATATTGGCGGGACAGGATTGTGCTTTTACAACACAATAACCCGGGCAAATAATCAGTGCCAACAATAAAAATTGTATTTTAAGATTGCAAACCCGCATATCACACCTTCTGTTTGTTCTATCGAAGTTCTTACAGATATACGCTAAGTTAATCATTACTGTTTTTAAGTTGACCGGACCTGTCCTGGTTTATCTTAAGGAACCAAAGATAGAAATAGCTTACGAAATTCTTTTTCTCGGGATTACTATCACCCGGTTATTCCTGGCAAGTGTTTCCATTCCGTAAATGAGGTGATTGGGATAAAAACTGCCTGTAATGTTGGATGACCTCAAGTTCTCCGGAATATTCAAAAGCAGTTGATTTGATCATTCATGATGTATCCGGTGATAACCTCAAGGAAAGGGGAAATTATATTGCGGTTACTCTGCCAAAGTTACTTGCAAATTATAACCTCCGAACCATGCAAATCCAACAAAAGAAAATAATTTCAATTTCAATTTTGATATTAACCTTATTTACTGTCCCTTTGTTGCGACATAGCGATTAAAAAGAGTTAACCCCTTATTCTTCCAAATTTGATTAAAAAAAAATTTTATGAGATTACTCTTACTTCTATTATTACCTGTTTCTTTAATAGCACAAAATTTCAACGGTAATAACCGTGTCAAGGCCAATGCGGTGGATTTTGTAAATTCCTTACAGGATGCACAGAAAAAGAAGGCTTTGTTTCCCTTCGATGAAATGAACCGTTATGAATGGCATTATCTTCCCGCCGCAATGATTGGTCGCAATGGAATTGGTGTAAAGGATTTGGATAGCCTGCAAAAGCAGCAATTGTATTTACTGTTGCAGGCGTTTTTAAGTAATGAAGGGTTTACAAGAACGAAGGACATAATGAATTTTGAATATTTACTTAAGGAGATGCAGCCTGGTAACCCGATACGGATACCTGAAAATTATTATGCTGCTGTTTATGGCGATCCCGGAATGGACAGCATATGGGGCTGGAAATTTAGCGGCCACCATGTATCCCTGAACTTTACAATAGTAAATGGTGAACTGGCGTTTGCGCCGTTCTTTTTTGGCGTCTTTCCGGCTGAAGTAAAAGAGGGTCCTAAAAAAGGTACGCGCCTGTTAAAGGATGAAGAAGACCTTGGCTTTGCACTCGTGAATTCATTCACGCCCGCACAAAAACAACAGGCGCTTTTTAATTTAAAGGCATTTACTGATATTGTAACAACGAATGCTGAACAAGTCGGGCCTTTACAACCAGTTGGCATTTTCGCGAAAGATATTACGCACGATCAAAAAATAATCCTGAACAAATTGATCGTAACGTATCTACTAAACATGCCCCCGGATATAGCCACGACCCGTATGAAAAAAATAAACGATGAAGACATGAATGCCATCAGCTTTGGATGGGCAGGAGGCACCGAACCAGGGATAGCTCATTATTACCGGGTCCAGGGAAAATCTTTTTTAATTGAGTTTGATAACACGCAAAACAATGCCAATCACATTCACACCGTGTGGCGCGATTTTAATGGTGACTTTGGCCGTGATCTTCTGTGGGAACATTATCATGAGACCAAACACCATAAGTAAATGCCAAAATAACCTGGTGAAGTCTCGTTGCGTATCAACATATATTCGCCGCCCGGCCGGTGGGCACCCTTCACCCGGCATTTCACGATCAAAATTTGCCCTATTAAGTTCCGGCTTTCCTTCCCATATTTCCCGCCAGGAAACAGTTATCAGCGGCTATTCTTGTACGTTAGCTTGACTGGATTATCCTAAAATTATGTTTCGCAACGGGTGAGATCGATGTTCATTTCCATTATCATTATTGTTCGGGTAAAAATTCTTTTATTTAGCTTAAAATCTTTGTAGCTAAGGGTTTCAGCCCCTCTCCTTTGGAGAAGGTTGAGGTGAGGTAATTCAATGCTGACGTGAGTTCCGATACTTTAGCCGGGCAATTGTGTTTTATTATATGTTTTTTATCGCCTTTCAATCAATGCATCAAAACATTTCCGGCGTTTTTTTTATTAATTATTGCGAACGCATAGGGGTAAGCTTTTTCTTAGTTGTTATACTGCCAGGAAACATTATTAATAACAACAAATAAGAAAGATGAAATTATTTTTTAGCCTCATCCTGTCCCTTTTGCTTTTTACTGCAGGGGCACAATACACACAGCAATTAAAAGGCCTGGTAACAGAACAGGTATTGCAAAGGCCTTTGCAAGGCGCAACGGTAAGTATTGCCAGCCTGGATAAATCAGTCACGACTAATGAGGAAGGTATTTTCAGGTTTGCTAACGTGCCCGTTGGTCTATATCGCATCACTGTTTCGTATGCCGGCTTTAAAGAAAATGTGCTTGACAATATTGCCGTCAATTCCGGTAAGGAAGCATTTGTAAACATAACGCTGGAAGCAATGATCGTAAAAGAAAATGAAGTAATCATAAAAGCAAAAAGCAAAAAGAATAAGCCGCTCAATGATATGAGCGTGGTGAGTGCCAGGGCGTTCGCCGTGGAGGAAACACAAAAATATGCGGCGGCCGTAAATGATCCGTTGCGGATGGCTACCGCTTTTGCAGGCGTACAGGCCGCTGACGATGGGAATAATAGTATTATTATTCGTGGCAATTCACCTACTGGTTTATTGTGGCGGATGGAGGGCATGGATATACCCAATCCCAATCATTTTGCCACACCCGGCAACAGCGGCGGCGGCATCTCCATTCTCAGCTCCCAATTGCTCGCTAACTCAGATTTTGTAACCGCTGCTTTTGCCGCAGAATATGGTAATGCCTTAAGTGGTGTTTTTGATTTAAAATTAAGAAAAGGTAATAATGACAAAAGAGAATACACATTGCAGGCTGGAGTGTTGGGGCTAAACGCCGCAATGGAAGGACCTTTCTCCAAAAACTATAAAGGATCGTACCTTGTCAATTACCGCTATTCTACGCTGGCCCTTCTCGGCAAAGCCGGTGTAGTGGATGATAACGGAGCCACCAATTTCCAGGACCTGTCTTATAATATTTACCTGCCTGCTAAAAAGCTGGGTGTATTTACGCTCTTTGGTTTTGGTGGCTTAAGTGACCAGGTGTTTCATGCAAAAAAAGATTCTTTAAAATGGGAAAGCAGCGATGACCGTTATTCCAATAAATACGTATCCAATACCGGCATGTCGGGCCTTACACATTCGATACTTATCGGAGATAAACTCAACATTACATCCGGTATTGGTTATTCCAAAACCAGGATAGCGTATGATGCTGATTATACAAGAGATGATTATTCCACATCTACATCTTACATTGATAAATTCAACACCAGTAAGCTGGCATTCAATACAACCATCAATTACAAATTCAGCAACCGGCTTAACCTCCGTGCGGGTGGTATCGCATCATTTATAGGGTATACATTTTACCAGGTCTATCGCAAGCATGACACCGAACCACTCATGGAAAC
Source organism: Ginsengibacter sp. (assembly GCA_039933035.1). Lineage (GTDB taxonomy): Bacteria > Bacteroidota > Bacteroidia > Chitinophagales > Chitinophagaceae > Ginsengibacter. The sequence goes on from JBDTOV010000010.1 coordinate 48,274, forward strand.
GCTGAATACTTCCGGTAACACATCTACGAGGCAGTACTTTGCACAGTGGCAATACAAACCATCCGAAAATTTCAGTTTTATAGCCGGCTTGCATTATTTCAGGCTTGCACATAATAATACATCATCCCTTGAACCAAGATTTTCTGCCAAATGGAATATAAACAACAGGAGCAGCGTGGCTATCGGGTATGGCGCTCACAGCCAGATGCAGACACTCAATCTTTACTTCGCACAACAACGACTCGATAATCGAACCATCATCAATCCCAATAAAAACCTGGGTCTTACAAAGGCACATCATTATGTAATTTCATACAACTACCGGCTTACCAACAACCTGCTTGCCAAGGTAGAAGTTTATTACCAGCAGTTGTACCACGTACCCATAAGTGTATATGACAGCAGCACCTTGTCGTCTGTTAATATCCAGTACGAATATATTACCGATCCACTTGAAAATAAAGGGAAGGGACGTAATTATGGCGTGGAATTATCGTTTGAACGTTACCTGCAAAACAATTTTTACGCAACACTCAGTAATTCGTTTTATCAATCGAAATACACGGCTAAAGACGGTGTTGAAAGAAACACCCGTTTCAATGGCAACTACATCATTACGCTGATCGGTGGAAAAGATTTTGTGAATCAACGAAAATCAAAAATCTTTGGTATTAATATCAAAACGATTTACGCCGGCGGTATGCGAACCACGCCAATCGACTTCATTGCTTCGCGACAAAAAGGGTACACTATTTATAAAGAGAAGGAAGCTTTCAGTTTGCAGAATAGTGCTTACTTCCGTACCGATCTGCGGTTAAGCATTACATGGAATCGAAAATATTTTACAAGTACTTTGTCTTTGGATTTTCAAAATCTTACCAATAGGCTGAATGTTTTTGACCAAAGCTATGATGAAGAAAAAAACAAGATCGTCACCAACTATCAGACAGGTATCATTCCAATACTGAACTATAAGATTGAATTGTAAACGCTAAAATCAATTCGGCTAACATTTGTATAGAAAAGCAAATTGCCAATGCAAAAAAAGGTAGTTTGGCCTGGCGCAGGGGTGCTCTCCTGCACCTTCTTATGGTTAATATTTAGATGCAATTGACTCTATAACCTAAGATGACTATTTCCTTTGCCGGATTTCAACGACCCGACCGTAAAAAAAGCTTCGATCATTTCTAAAAGAAAGGTTTACATTAGAAAATGAAAAAAAATAAAACTGCCCGTCGTGATTTTATTAAACTTTCCGCAATGGGTATAAGCAGCCTTGCCGTTGCACCCGTTGTGAGTGCAAGGCAGGAAAAAGTTGCTAATAAATTGCAAATTGTTTGTATAGGAGCGCATCCGGGTGATCCGGAATTTGGATGCGGCGGAACAATGGCAAAGTACAGTGATGCAGGACATTCCGTAACGTTTGTATACCTAACCAGGGGTGGCGCATGCGATCCCGCTACAAGCTATGAAGAAATGGCTGCGCTGAGAACAGAAGAAGCGAAAATATCCTGCAAAGTGTTACATGCTACTCCACTGTTCGCCGGCCAACTTGACGGTAATACGGTAGTAGATAAAAGCCAACGTGAGGGAATGACAAAAATGATACTGGCATTGAAACCGGATATCGTTTTTACACAATGGCCGGTGGATGCACACCCTGACCACCAGGTTACCGGTTTGCTGGCACTCACCGCATGGATAAGATCACGAAGACAATTCCATCTCTATTTTTATGAAGTAAATACAGGTATAGAAACCATGGCATTTACCCCCACGGATTACGTGGATATTACCGCTGCAACAGAACGCAAAAAAGAAGCCATGTTTGCACACAAAACGCAAAGTCCGGTAGCAACCTATAAGGAGTATTTTAAACCGCTGGAAGAATTCAGGGGGCTGGAAGCCGGTGTAAAAGCAGCAGAAGCATTTATTCATTTTACAACCGAAAATGAAAGAGCTACCATTATCGGTTTATAGAATAACGATACCAACTGGTGCCCGGGATACCACGCAGCTCTCACGCGTGGCTGATGTGGGCTTGAAAAAAGAGTGCAACACCCCCACGCCGACCGGAAGTACGTCAAGTAGCTTGCTGTACTATTATGCAAACCCCACTTTTATCAAGCAATGCAAACTCTTTTAAACCCCAGGGCTGTACTTGTACCTTTGGCAAATTCGGATGAAATAGCTTTGTGTTTTTAGCTTCAATTTCGCTATGCAAAGTTTCTATATCATCGGTATCGATCCGTATCTCGGGCCGGTCTTTTTTAGCATATTCATCATCTTCAACTAAAAACAAGGTAACCAGGTCGCGCTCGATGATATAAAATGGCTGTGGATCAATTTCTTTATATTTTACCTTGAAGCCGAGATGATCTACAAACAAGTTTAATCCTATTTGTATATCCGAATAAAAGATCTTAGGGATCGCTTTAATAAGTTTCTTTTCTTACATTTATTTAGTTCCCTCAAAATTAAGTTTCTAAAACCAGCGGCCACTTAACAATTGTAAAGAAATAACTATTGCCTGTTTCTAATTCTGCTTAATGAAACTGCAGTTATACCCAGGTATGAAGCTATGTGCTGTAACGGCACACGTTTTATTATTTCGGGGTTTTCGCTAAGTAATATTTCGTAGCGTTCTTGCGGGATGTTTTTTAAGTAAGAAAAAAAATGCCGCATAAACTCCGCGTTCTTATCAACTGCTTTACCGATCATGTATTTATACAATAACAGATCTTCGCGCACCGTTTCCATATCCATTTGGCTCATCCATTTTAAAGTTACAGGCTCTATAGTTTCTATACTGAAAAGACTGGGCGTATTTTTGCGAAAGCTTTCCGGCGAATAAACAACATCACCTTCAAAAAAGAACTGAAAGCTAATTTCCTTACCATCGTGATAAAACCAATTGCGGATACAACCCTTCCTGATCACATAAATTTTACGGCTGATATTGCCCTCTTTTAAAAGCAAATGCCGGGAACCTGCTTCTTCAAATTTCCATAGGTGATCGTACTTTTTCCAGGCCGACTTTATTTCAGTTGGATCGATCAAAGATTGTGTGGGCGTTCTAATAATTTCTTTCTTTAGATAGTGACATTCTAAAAAACGCTTAGCTAAGATAATAATTTATGATCATTCTCTAATTAGTCCACAGAAAGTGACCATAAATGTCTGCGCAATATTGCGATAATTATAATATTCATTAAGAGACCGGCCTTTGGCATTTCAGGAAACGGCTGTGCCCATGCACAGGAATTAATATCCATAGGTAAACATATTTGGCAGGTAATGTGATAAAGTACCTACTTTCTGTATCATCTGTCAAGGTTCTGACAGCCATGATTCTCAGGCTTAGGATACTTCTTTTGGATTTAAATTCCATAAGATAATATCCCAATGATGGCTGGTTGGCCGGGAAATCAGGCGGCTTTCACGCGTGGCTGACGTGGGCATGCGAAAAAGAGGTAACACCCACACCGGCTGGCATTTTTATTATAGGGCCTAAACGGACGCCAACAAGGGATCCCTAATTTTTAATAATATGAATGCTGTGATAACCCGGTGATACAAACATCAGTTTTTCATTGCTGAAACGGGAGGTTCGGGTACCGGGACAATATTATGAATTGGTTGGGTAGATTTTAAATAAGCAAACATCGCCTTCAGTTCATCATCACTCATTTGAGCGAAATTTTGCCATGGCATTGGAGGTAATAGATCACGGCTATCGGGTGAGCCCATCCATTTACCGTGACGCATGCAATATATAAACTGATCCTCTTTCCAGTTACCAAGGCCGGTTGAATCTGAAGTAAGATTTGCGGCATAAGAAACTCCCCATGGCCCGACAAATTCAGTTAAGTCACCGGTTGCCATAATCCCCTTGCTTTCTAAGTCTTTACGGTTTACGTCAAGAGCAGGCATTGCCGATGGATGACCTGATAATAATAAGGAGAGGTCAGGTTCAGGTCCCCTGGGTCCCATTTTTTTTGTCGTGTGGCAATCGTTACAACCGATAATTGCTACAAGATGTTCTCCCCATTTTACCTGGTTCTCGAAGCCGCCATTACCAGTTGTAGCTGAAACCGCGGTGGAATCTTTTACATTTCCTTCGGCATTTGATTTGTTTTCATTGCATTCCGAAAAAATAAAAATGGAACACCCAAGGGCAATAAGCGTTGCAAAAGACAACTTGTTCATAAAAAAACTGAGTTTGGTTAAAAAATATTTGTTTAAAAATCAGCAGGTGTTTGCCAGGGAGAAAGAAGATTTTTCGTGGATCGAAGCAATTGAGAAATAAATATAGAGAAAATTCAGAAGAAAAAGAATTTATGTCATCGTATTTCCCGGAGCCAACAAATTATTTATTGGGCAATTTCCTTGAACGAAGTGTGAAAATCTTTATCATCGTTATTGATTGAAAGCAATAATTTTTGTGCAGCACATTCATAAAGAACGCCTGGCTTTTGACGATGTAAACCTTTGTAAAGCTTGCCAGGCAAGGTGATGATAATGATTCACGATGACAAACATCTGGTTCTTTCCTTTTTTAATTACATAAAATATTGAGGTGGCAATTATAATATTCTTTTAGTTGCTATCATCAAGCATTGGTTTCCATTCATTAATAGTTGCCATAAAGTAATTTGAGGAAAGTTTGCATATTCTTTCTTCATTTTACTAATCTATACAATTAATTCGAAGGTATTTTCTAAAGGATAAGATGGGTTCGTTATAAAGGTTTCGTCGTGGATAAGACCAGGCCTCTTACATACGGATAGTTCTGACTTCCGAAAGAAAGAACGAATGCCTTTGGAGGCTGAATCAACATATTATACAAATTGTGGATAACTATTTTATAGCTAACGAAACTTTAAGTAACTTTTCTTGTTTAATCTTTTATTGCCAATTATTAAACAAGGCATTTAAAAAAAATCTTAAACAATTAAAACAAAAATTATGAAACGATTTTCAACGAAAAGCTTGACAAAAAGTGCATTATTAATTCTAATGCTGGGAATGATAGTGTTATCCTGTAAAAAGGCTTATCATGGGGGAGCAAAAACTATTTATCAAACCATTTCAACAGATGCCCAATATTCTTATTTAACGGCAGCAGTAAATAAAGCAGGCCTTGTAGCTGCTCTAAATGAAGCTAACAAAACAGGTCTGACCTTATTTGCTCCAACAAATTCAGCCTTTAAAGCTGCCGGTTTTAATAGTGTATCGGATCTTGCTACAATTCCCGACAGTATTTTAACCAAAGTATTGTTGTATCATGTTTTAGATTCAAAAGTGGAAGCAGCCCAGGTTCCTCAAGCCAGCAATACCCCGGTAGTTACTTTAAATATGCAACCCATTTATGCTACACGCACCAGTGACAATAAAGTTTTTATCAATGGCGTACAGGTTATAAAAGCCGATATTAAGTGTACCAACGGGATTATTCATAGCATTAACCGGGTATTAATGCCCGCTACCGGAACTATTGTGGAAACAGCTATTGGCAATCCAAATTTAAGCCTTCTTGTAGCCGCGGTGTTAAGAGCCAGCCAGGGAAATACCAATGTGGCCGAAGTGTTATCTGGCACCGGGCCTTTCACAGTATTCGCCCCGGTGAACCAGGCTTTTATAAACGCAGGTTTTGCTAATGAAGCTGCTATAAACGCTGCTGACCCCAATACACTTACCGCTATTCTTACTTACCATGTAATATCGGGAAGAATTTTTTCAAGTGACCTTACAAATGGAGCTATGCCTGCAACCGTAAATGGAGAAAAAGTTACAATAGACCTTTCTTCCGGTGCGTCGGTGAAAGGAAATAGTAATACAACCGCTTCCAAAATTATTGCTGCAGATATCGTAACAACTAATGGTGTTGTGCATGCTATAGACCAGGTCTTACTGCCCTGATCGCTTCAGACAAATTTTACGTTCAGTCCCGGATATTAATAAATCCGGGATTTTTTTTGGTCAATATTACGGGCATAAAAGAAACAACTGGTGGCTTTTGTCATTCTTAGTCCGCCTGCTATCCATAGTAACATCCAGCAGCGAAAGCTGCAAATTCCAGGTCAAAATAAAAACGCTATTTTAATAAGTCCACATTGTTTCCCACAATAATTATCTCTTGTACTGTTATAAATATATTCCTCTGACTTCTCTACTATACCGGCAAGAACTGGATTGCTATGAAGATAAAATCTTGCTGATTAATAACGACAATCTCCCGGTAATTAACATAATCCTTCTCGTACAGGAGTGTAGTGTTAGTGCCCTGAGGTGACACCTTTTCAAAAGGTGTCACCTCGCTTGAGCCCAGGATCGCTGTGTGTGTATGCTAACTTTTGAATAAACACCTTTTTATTAGTAGTTTAACATTTAATGGTTCTCTTTTCCTCCCGATAGCTATCCCGACTGGAATCACGTTCGTATTTATTTACTTTGAATGAAGTGTGAGAATCTTTATCATCGTTAGGGATCGAATGCAATAATTGTTATGTAGTGCATCTAATAAAGAACGCCTGTTATTGTATCGTCAACAATTGCCATTTCTTACGTTGTTCCGCCATCGACTGCATATTATCAAAAGCATTTCGTCCCAATAAAACATAGCAGCCACTTTGCGGGTAACTGCCAGGTTATTATAAAAATGTAAACGTTTTTTCCTCCAACCATTTCCCTTTCCTCTAATCTACATTGCGATTTTCTTCGCTTCCGCCAGCACATTTTTAAAGAGGTCTTCTACAAACGCTGATGCATTTTTTACATTGAAATCCAGCGTGCAATGGAAGTTTTGGCTTAATACAGAACCGTCAAATGTCGCAATAAAAAACCGGCCACTCTCTATGCCTTTCAAACTGGCTGCAAGGGTTATCTTCCTAACCTCCAGCAGGTCGCCAATGTGTGAAGCAATATAGGCACTCAGGCTAAGGATGCCTTCGGTGCCTTGCCTGGCACCTTCCAATACTCCTTTGGCTGATTCAAAAGCCACGGCGGCACTGCCTTTCTTTATTATTTCCAGCGATGCCTTTGCTGTTTCCAATGCAATGTAAACCGCGGAGTTTCCTACATTTTGTAAAGTAAATTCGGCAGCCGAAAGCAAGCTCCGTCCTGTTGTTTGCGCAGCAGTTAGCGTTCCGTTGGCTGCATTCAAGGATGCCTGGCCTGTTAGCTGTGCAGTATTCAATGCCTGTTGCGCGGTTTGTATGGCCACATATCCGCCGCCATATCGTATGGCTTCTAATGTGCCTTTTGCTGCATTCAGCGCCAACATACCTGTTGTCTGAATAGCATTTAAAGTTCCCTGTGTTGTTGCACGTGCAACTGCAACTGATGAGCTTTGAAATCCGTTTACGATGGCCTGGCAGGCGGCCAATACACCCTTGGCTGCATTCATACTCAGCCAAACGGCCGCGAGTCTTGAACCCCAATAAATGGCGGCTGGTTTTTCATACCAGGCCAGCCCATCAATTTTACTTTGACAGTAATTGATGTCACTTTGTAAAGAATTAACTGTATCCTGGGCGCTCCTCAAATCGCTGTAAGCCTTACCAAAAGAGTTGTTATAATCATTGATTGCCTGATCGGCATCGGCTTTGGCTTTGTTAAATGCAGCGTTGTATTTTACCTGTTCAGTATTCACCGTGTCCTGGGCATTCCGCATAGCCTGGTTGTACGCATTTTCTGCCTGGGCAACTTTATTACGGGCATCATTTATCGCATTATCCAGATCTGCCCTCGCCTTGTTTACCGCATTTTGCGCAGTATTTACCTTCGCTTCCCATACAGCTTTCTGGTCGTTCACTTCTTTGGTACATTGGGCCAGGTATCTGTCAGCATCCGTCTGCGCCTGGTTCAGTTTGTTTTGAGCGGGTGTAAATAGGGCTAAATATGCTTTCTCGGCATCATTCACCTTTTTCCGGGCTTCAGTGATACTCACATCCACGGCACTTCGGGCATCATTTATTTTATCAACCACGGTTGTTTTTATGTAATCGGTCAATTCATTTTCAAATTCCGCGTACAGGCTAAAATCAAGTTTCGCCAGGTCTTCGAACGACCCGGCTGTTTTGGCAATTATTTTATATGTCAACAGGTCAACGAATGTCTGTTCAAGCATAAAAGAAGCGCCCTGGTTTGAAACATCTAAGAATATACTTTCTCCTATGCCCAGGAATTCAAAAGCACAGTCGAGATAGACCGATTGTTTTTCGGTCGTCAATTCCAGGTCCAGTTTGGCGTTGCCACCGTTGCTTCCGGTTATCTTTAACGGACCAATCTCAATTGTATCCAGCTCTCCTTTCGCCACGATTCCCGAGTCGTTAAACAGCGTATAAATATTGATGCGCTTGCCGAACAATACCATGTCGGCCACAAAGCTGAAACCAGGCTCGAAAGTTATGGTACCGATACTGCCTCCGGCGGGAGCACAATATAATTTCAGTTTTTCAATATCGAAAAAGTTGGGAACGTTTTGAGAGTCAAGTGAGATATTGGTTAACTTTTCTGCGAAGGCTACCAGGTTTTGCGGACTGAGTTTATCAATCTCCCCCATTAGAATTTCGTGCATGGGATTTTCGCTCACACTCACTGCCAGTCTTCCGCTTACATCTCCTAATACTATACCGCCGGCAAAGCCGAACTCGCTGGGTAAACCGGTTGCCGCAAAACTGGCGTATATAATGCCGAGTTGCAAAGCCAGTTCCGGCCCGATTTGTAACCCTCTCACGCCAAACGGCTCTACCCAATAGCCTTTCATGGTCGCGGAGCCACGGGCATCCGTAATGCCAATTTCCAACACCAGGTCAAAATGCAAAGGATTGTCTTGTTTGGGCACTTGCACGTTCATACCAAAAAGCATCTGCAATGCGGGGGTGGGCAAAATTTGTATCCCCAGTTGCAGGGCATCGCAGGTTACCGAACTGCCAAGATTGAGCCGGGTATCCGGTATTTCTATGCTAATGTCGGTGGTTTGTCCATAATGCGCCGACAATACCAGCCCCACGCTTTTCTGTTTGGTAAGTGATGACAAGGCAGGTACTTCTTCCAGCACGGCCGAAAGGGTCAATCCTTGCTTTACATGAAAATTGAAGTCTTCATCTTTTGTCTCCGTATCAGTAGATGAATAGATGAAAGCTGCTTTGGAAAATTTAAGCGAATCGACAAAGGTATTTTTCGCGGCGGGAAAGACAGTTCCCAGGCTGAACGAATTGGCCTGAATGGCTGCATATATGAGCGTGTTCGATGTGCCATCGGTAATTTTTTCGTAGGCAACTTTGCAATCCAGTGTTATTCCTTCTATGACGGTTTCGCCCATTAGAGAAAATGAAGCTTGTTTTTTGCTGGCTGTTGTGTAAAGGTTTAACGCCAATGCAGTTTTGATGATATTGACAGGTCCAATTACAATATTGCCTGCCGAGCCGGAAAACTCTACCCCGTCGTTGCTTATCTGCGTGGTGGCCGAAATCGTATAATCATATGCTTTGACAGAGCCGCCAATGCTAAATCCTTTTTTTAAATCCCGTTCATCCAAAGTGCCGTCAGCGTTTGCAAATCCAATGAAAACATTTTCAAATGTCATGTCGTACGAAGGCAACGATAGGATATCGTTACTAAAATACGTAAAGAGCGTATTTAGATTGGCCAGGGTAAACGATGACGCGGAAGCCAGGAGGCCTGTAAAGCCGGAGGAAATTTTGCCGGATAGTTTATAAGTTGTATTGCCTGGAATGAACTTTCCTGACACTGAAATATCATTTTCTTCGCCGATATTGAATTCCAGTTTAAGATCGGAAAGGTTCAGTTTTTCGATATCAAATAAACCACTGATGGCGTCTGCTTCTGCTACCACATTCAACGTACCGTTATTATAGGTCACGGTGGCATTCAGTTCAACCGGAGAAGTACCAAGTTTATTAATTTCCAAAACTGCATTTACCGTTTCTGTAAATACCCATTGGTCATCTTCTTTCTCCAGCAGAATTTTTAATTCGGCCGATTTAAGGATAATGCCTTCTGCAAGAGGAAGGAGGAATTGTCCGGCGCTAATTAGCTCAACCTTACCGGGTGCAATTTTTTGGCTGATATCTGTAACGGTAGTGTCAATTTCCCCGGCAACCATCAGGCCCTCATCACATTTCAGGAAGTTTTTCAGTGTTGTTAATGGTTCCTGGTTCATGCGTAAGGTTCCGTTGAAACGCATGGTACTGGTTATGGCGTCTCCTGATATTTGTTGCCGGAGGTGAATATTCACATCATCAAAAACAAAAAAGCTTTTTGCCGGGGAATTGAAATCCACGAAAATATCGTCGAATGTAAAATCATTTACTTTGACCTGCAGGTTCAGGTCATTTTGATCCTGGCTTACGATTGACAGGGTAGGCACTTCCGCATTACCGAAAGCCATCGCCCGGCCTGTAAAAGCCTGCTTCTCTTCTGGTACTGGCCTTGTTGCCACGGCCTTTACCCGCCCGGCTTTCTTTTCGACGGGTTTTTTAAGCGATACTGCCTGCAATGCCGCCCTTGGTGCCTCGCTTACATCTTGCAGTTGAAAACTTTTAATACCGGCTTTTTTTAACTGGTATTCGGCATACTTCAGGGCTTGTTCAATCGCCAGCGGTCCTGGTTGTGCTGCTACGATCTTCTTTAGAACAGGAACTTTACCGGTAGAGGGTATTGGTGGTTGCGGTGCTTTTGGGGGTGCCGCTTTCGGAAGTGGTGCTTTTTTGGCCGCTGCTTTTTTCGGTGAAGCTTTTTTCGGTGAAGCTTTTTGGGCCGCTACTTTTTGGGGTGAAACTTTTTTGGTTGGAGCTTTTTTAGGTGGAGCTTTTTTAGATGGAGCTTTTTTTGAAGATGCCTTTTTGGTTGCAGCCGTTGAGGTTTTCGCGGCTGTTTGTTTGTTTTTGATTGCTGCCGTTGGGGAGGCTGCACTCTTTGTTTTCTTTTTCATAAAACGCATTTAATTAATAAAATAAAATCAAGCCTTACTATTGAGATTAATAAGTTGGTTGTTCATTGGTAAGCCCGCACCTTTGATTATTTAAAGTTGCTGCGTGTAGCCGAGGGATGAATCTTAGGAAATTCTTTTGATTCGTATCGGGCATTTTATAGACAATGCAGCGCATCGAATTGCTATTATAAAGAAAAACATTATTTTTTATAATGCCAATAAAAGTACACAAATAGTTGCCCGTAATAACTGTGTTGTCTTTTCTTCTAATCACAAATCCGGAATAATAGTTTTGATTTGTCAGCTTGCGTACTTCATTTTTTTCCTCCATTGCAGGTGGTCAACTTTTGCAGCTTTTAAAGCTTAAGACATGTAAAGCCCCCGCCAGTTCTCCCTGCCAGCGGGTTGTACATACATACCTGTTATCCTGAAAAATATGTCAACATTTCAAAATCATTTGTGCTACCAGGTAAAAACTTGCTGATGAATAATGATAATCTTCCGCTACAGAGGTGACACCTTTTGAAAAAGTAACCCCTCTCCCGGGTAAAATATTGAAGTGCATGTATGCTAACTTTTGAATAAAATCTTTTTATCAGTAGTTCAATATGTAACGGTTCTCTTTTGCTGCCGGTAGCTATCGAGACAGGTAGTCACGATCATATTTATTTACTTTAAACGAAGTGTGAAAATTTTTAAAACTGTACTCATTGAATGCACTAATTGTTGTGCCTTTATTTTATAAAGGATGCCTGGCATTTCCATGGTGTAAAACTTTACCAGGCTTACCAGGTAACACGAAAATGATTAGCCATGATAGCAGATGCATTTAGTTCCATCCTTTTTTCATCAACTAAAAATTGTAAACTGCCAACGATAATTTCCTTATAGTTGGCATCAGCAAGCAACGACTCCTTTCATTAATAGATGTGGTGAATTAGTTTGCGTGATAGTATACATATTCTTCCTTCATTTTATTAATCTATACAATTAATTGAAAGAAATTTTATAAACGCCATCGGACTTTCCATACTCATTGCGGGTTTTTTTTCGTAGTATTCACCTTGCAAAATTGTAAGCTGTTCGAAACCGTGTGTCCGCTGCCTGCAATTGCGATCCTCCATTTTGAGACAGTATGTTTGAATTTTGTATACTACATAAAACTTTCGAAGGAATATCTCGCCCGCCGGATGACCAGCCTACATTGAAAAAGGAGAACCCGGGCAGCCCGGATTAATATTTATAATGCAATCCACGAGTCATGCTGGCGGGCTCTTATTTGCAACGTTTCAAAAAATCGTATACTTTCTAACGTTACTGATTAGCCGAAATTCGCTTCAGTAAAAAACATAATTACAGATCCATCATTCTTCGGAAATCTCAAGTACCTCAATCGTAGCCTTTAACCGGGGGAGACAAATGTATAAAGAGACTGCATTTTAAAATTCTCCTGCACGGCGAAATCTATTTATCCTAAAATGGGGTTGTGTAACAAATTCCACTTTAAAAAAATGCTATCATTTTTTTTTCCACATATTATTCTATAATAAAAAAGAACATAAACTTTAAAACCGCATCAGTACCAATAATATAATAGTAAACATTCGTAAAACCCATCCGGCAAATCCTTATTCGGGAACGCCCCAGGCATTTATACTGGCACAGACTTTGTTTAACACAAGGCGTAAAAATCTTTTATTCATTATTTAAAAAAAATTAAAACCACTCGTATCATTTTTTAATCTCTGACATTCTCCTAATTTTTTCATTTTATTTATTCACCAACTAAACAGTATTTTTTATGACTAAAAAGAAAATACTCTTTACTGCCATTGTTATGCTCATCATCGTGGCGGGGGGAGTTGTATACCATGAATATAACAGGTCGTCACCGGATGTAGCTTCGCTCGACGCAAAACCTGTTACCGCAGAAAACCTCTTTAAAGACTTCCAAACCAATGAGCAAGGCGCTAATAAAATGTACCTGAACAGGCCACTCGAGGTAAGCGGCAAAGTGCTTGAAGTAAAACAAAATCAAGATGAGCCGTCACAAATAATCCTAGATTGTGGCGATCCATTTTTCGGTGTTGCATGTACATTGGACAAATTACAAAAAAGCGTACATCCGGGATCGTTAGTTACCGTAAAAGGCATCTGTACCGGTTACCTCAATGATGTTATTATTATCAAAAGTCTTTTACTGAATCAAAAATTATAAGTACTAATATGAAACATGTATTTGATACACATAGGGGATACCTATGCATAATAGGCATTATAATCTGCATAACGGGATGTGTTAAAAAAGGCGATTTGGTTAAAGGAGTTTCGAAATTTGCACCTGATAGCATAAATGCCACAAACGTTACTTACACTAATTATATTCATAACGTGGTGCAAAGTAACTGTAGTACCTGTCATGGCAAGAAAGGGTCTGCTCCGCATTATTGGTACAACACTAATACCTACCAAAATGCAGTTGAACACGGCACAAGGATGATGGAAACCATCGTCGAAAGCTCGATGCCACCCCCCCCTCGTAAACCATTTTCAGAAATAGATAAAAATTTATTCAAGGCCTGGATCAACCGGGGTTCTCCTGAATAAAAACATTTTAACAACCATTAAACCAAACACAATGCGATATTTTATTACAGTTATTTTGTTTTTCCTGCTTATATCTGTTGATGCGCAAGACAGTCTTAGCAATTTGCTGGATAAAGAAATGAGTACAAAGATGGCGGGGAAAAAGCAATACACCTACGCAACCTTTAAAGGTACCCAATTGGTTAATTCACGTACCGTTGAAACCATTGGAAAAGGTGATCTAGATTTCAGAGTATCACATCGCTTTGGAGACATTGGCGGCCAGTTCGGAGGAGAAAAAAGTTTCTTTGGCCTGGAAAATTCCACTGATGTCAAAATAAGTTTTGACTATGGGATCACTAACCGGCTCACTGCAGGCGTCAGTCGTTCAAAAGGGGCGACATCAGTAAGGCAATTGTATGAGGTTTCATTAAAATATAAATTGCTGCGCCAAACAGATGGCCATACGATGCCCTTTACCGTCACGGCGTATAGTAACGTTGTGGTTACATCGATGTCGTCTAACGCCAAGGCCAACACGCCGGATCATTTCAACTCATTCGGTGATCGTTTATCTTTTGCCAACCAGCTACTTATTGCCCGTAAATTTTCAGACAATTTTTCACTCATGCTCGTGCCATCATGGGTGCACACCAACTATGTGATCCATAATGATCAGAATGATATTTTCGCGATCGGTATTGGAGGCCGTGTTAAACTTACAAAGAGAATGGCGCTGGTGGCCGACTATTTCAAGGTGTTTAGAAACAAAACAAGTATTAACAATTTTGAAAATGACGGGCTGTCCTTTTACAATCCCCTTGGCATCGGCGTAGAGTTTGAAACTGGTGGCCACGTGTTTGATTTCACTTTCACTAACAGTACTGCCATAATGGAAAACCAATTTATACCGTATACCACTACGAGCTGGAGACAATGGCGCTTCAGGTGGGGATTTAATCTATCAAGAATTTTTTCACTTAAAAAAAATAAATAAAAATTTTATGAAAAAAGTAAGAACAATTTTAGCCGCCCTGCTGATTTTATCAGCGGTTGCAGGCAATGCACAGGGAAAATGGTTCACCCGTAACGGAAAAATTAATTTTTTCTCTAAAACAAACGGCGAAAATATCGACGCTGACAACAACGAGGTTTTCAGTATGATTGACCCGGTAAAAAACGAGATGGCTTTCCAGGTACTTAACACAGGATTTAAATTTCATAAGGCACTGATGCAGGAACATTTTAATGAAAACTACATGGAAAGCAGTAAGTATCCGAAAGCCTCATTCAAGGGCAACTTTACGGACCCTTCGAAGATTGATTTTACCAAAGATGGCACCTACAAAGTACTTGTTGCGGGAGACCTTACCATGCACGGCGAAACCAAAAAAATAAATATTCCTGCAACCATTATCGTTGCCGGTGGAAAGGTAAGTGGCGAATCAAAATTTAATATTAAACTTGCCGACTACGATATCAAAATCCCATCAGTTGTTTCCAATCAAATTTCAGAAGATGTGGCCGTTACTGTGAAATGCCAGTATGAGGCATATAAATAAGAAACATATGCGTCTTTATAACAAATGGTTTGTGCTATCATAAACCATTTGTTTTTACAATTAGCCTTTTAATATTTCGTGTACAGGTCATTAAAATATTTTACAAGTCGCTTCAAATCACTTCTACATTAGATTATATTTGATAGGCAAAAGTAGTTCCCGGACAAATCGTCTTTAGTAGCGTAGGAATGAGGAGAAGATTTTGTATTCTGCTTCCTTTGATTTACAAAAATCCGAAGAGTGATTTTATTATAAATTGACCGATACTGAACGGCACAAGAAAACTTAGCTACAGGCTGTGCATCACTCTTGCGCAAGGGACGGGAGAAATCCGTCCCTGTCTTCAGTACCAGGCATAACTAACCCACATGGTTAAACGACAAGCATTACGCCAGTGAAACGGCAATAGAAAGTTCATAGCTTTTGGTTAATGATAATATATTTCATTTAGTTCTGTCTTTTTTTATCACATAAAAATTGCAAGCTGCCACTTATAATATCCTTATAATTATATTCCTCTTTGAATGGAATCTTTATAAAGAGCTCTCGAAAAATAACCATAGTTTTATTGCCTGGTTTAAAGTTGTTACATTCTCAACCTATAAATAATGATAATCCTACGGTACTTCACATAATCCTGTCCGCAAAGAAATGAAGTGTTAGTCCCAAGGGGTGACACCTTTTGAAAAGGTGTTACGTACCCTGGACACAGGATTGTAGGGTGTGTGTACTGACGTTTGAATAAACATCTTTTCATTAAGGAGAACAATACTAAAATGGTTTCTTTTTCAATACCTGGTAATCGTGATCGTATTTACTTATGTTAAACGAAATGTGAGAATATTTATCTTCTTTGCTTATCGAATACGATAATTGTTGTTTGGTATGTTTCATAAAGAACAGCCACCTCTCTAATGGGTAAAAATTTGTAAGGGTTACCTGGTAAGATGAAGATGATTATTCGAAATAACGAATTCATTTGGCGCTATCTTTTTTTCAATACATCAAAATTGTAAACTGCCAATTATATATCCTTATAGTTGTCACCGGCAAGCAATGGTTTCTATTTATGAATAGCAGGCGTAAAGTAATTTGTGGGAAAGTTTAAATATTCTTATTCATTTTACTAATCTATAAAACTAATTGGAAAATATTTTGTAAGGATAAGATGGATTCATTATAATGTTTTTGCCGTTGGTCATAGACCAGGCGGCTCTAACGAGCGGATGGGTCGGACCTTTGAATGACGGAGCGAACACCTACAGAGGCTGAATAATAAATTCAGGTTTTCCGGTAGCAGGATCATTCTTTCTTTGCAAAAGATACCGGTAAGGCAATGTATTTCCAACACAACATAGTCGTAAAGAGCCGGCATTACAATTATAATGACTGTCTATTATCTTTCTTCATAATTGTCTTCACCTGGAAACATGAAAAATGACACTTTTATTACTAAAAAAATTCCCGACCTTACTGCCTCTTAACAATCTTGTAAAAGATCATGAAAGAAATTATTAATTGTGCCGCGTATGCAGGCGGCAGGCGCATTGCTGATGTGGAATTAAATAAGGTACATGAAATGTTGAAAGATGCTAACCAGTTTGTTTGGATTGGGCTGCATGAACCATCAGAAAAAGTATTGCAAAGAGTTCAGGAAGAGTTTGACCTTCACGACCTGGCCATAGAGGATGCACACATGGCGCATCAGCGTCCTAAAATAGAGCTTTATGGAGATTCTGTTTTTATAGTTTTACGGACCTCACATATGAATGAGAACCATCATATTGAATTTGGCGAAACTCATTTTTTTGTAGGTAAAAATTTTATTGTTGCTGTCAGACACGGATCTTCCATTTCTTATACAGAAGTACGATCCCGCTGTGAAAGTATGCCCGAATTGCTCAGTAATGGCCAGGGGTTTGTATTATATGCAATAATGGATTTTATTGTTGACCGGTATTTCCCGGTGGTGCAGGACCTGGAACAGGAATTGGTAACTATTGAAGAAAAAATATTTAATGCAAAACCAAGCCGCCAGACTACAGAACAAATATACCTGCTGAAACGTGAACTACTGGAAGTTAAAAGAGCAGTGTCTCCGTTAATTGATGTTTGTAACCGGTTGATGCGATTTGATATTAAATGTATTTCACCGGAGACACAACCTTATTTCAGGGATATTTACGACCACGTTGTACGAATTAATGAAATGGTGGAAAATACGAGGGAATTATTAAATACTGCATTGGAAGCAAATTTTTCACTTATCTCCATTTCACAAAATGATACTTCCAAAAAGTTTGCAGGATGGGCTGCAATTATTGCCGTACCGACAATGGTAGCCGGTTTCTGGGGAATGAACTTTAAGTTTATGCCTGAAACAGAGTGGCAATATGGTTTTCATGCTGTGATAGTACTTACTATTGTTGCCTGCATTTTGCTGTACTATTTATTCAGGCGCTCGGATTGGCTATAGAAAATTTCCAAAAGAAAAGGGTTTTTTATTGGTTTTCAAGATTGATTTTTTTTGATAACTTACAGCTAACAACATACATACTATGTGTTGGCGATTATTGTCAGGGAGACACCAAAACAATAACAGGGAGTTTAAAACTTAAATTATATCAGTTATGACTTTTACAAAGTTAGTTCCCAATGTATTTTACACAGATATCAAAGACGCTTTAAAACTATTTATAGATTGTCTTGGCTTCAAAATTCAACATGATGAATTAAAATCGGAGACTCCGTTTTGTGTAATCGAAAGGGATGGTTTACGTATAAACCTCTTTCAAAATAAGAAATTAGCAAAAGAACACAATCCTGAATTTAGACTTGTAACGACTAATATTGATGAAGTATACGACAAAGTAACTTCATCTCACTCTGAGTTTTTGCACCCAAACCTTAGCGAAATTACGC
>JBDTOV010000011.1:0-63375 GCA_039933035.1 Ginsengibacter sp.
TAAATACTATTTTTGTTAATTTGCAATAGTCCTTTTCAATTAACCAATACATAAATATTGTATTGTCTATACCAAAAAAATTAAAAAAACCACCTTAACCGGTGGCTTTTTTTTTCAGAAATCGGATTTTGAACTTCTTTTTATTTGTCTCATTTTTGTAATATGACAGATAAATTTATTATCACGATAGATGGCTGGTCGTCCTGCGGAAAAAGCACATTGGCTAAACAGCTTGCCAAAAAATTAGGTTATAGGTACATCGACAGCGGAGGCATATACCGGGCAATTACCCTCTATTTTTTAAGAAACAATATAGACTATAAAGATGTGACCCAAATAAAAGATGCCCTTAAAAACATAACGCTTGAATTTATTATTAATGAGTATTCCCATCATTCTGATATTTATTTGAACGGCGAAAATGTTGAATATATAATACGTGACCTCATCATAGCAGAAAAAGTAAGCGAAGTTGCGGCTCTGAAAGATGTGAGAACATTTGCAGTAAATGTTCAGCAAAAAATGGGCAAAGATAAAGGTATTGTTATGGATGGGAGGGACATTGGCACGACGGTTTTTCCTGACGCGGCGATTAAAATTTTTATGGTGGCAGACGGGGCGGTTAGAGTGGAACGTAGGTTCAGGGAAATGTTTGACAAAAATCCTAATATCACCTTAGATGAGATAAGAGCTAATATTGAAATGAGAGATTATATTGATTCCCACCGGGAAGTGAGCCCATTGCGGAAAGCAACCGATGCCGTTGAACTTGATAACACCAATCTTTCGGAAAAAGAACAGCTTGATTTTGCATTCCGGCTATTTAAGAAAGTTCAAAGAACCGTTGAGCTCGAAAAATGACGTCATAAAAAATTAATCTCTAATTAGTTACAAATAACGTCACACAAACTCATCAATAATTTCATTTACTGTCTTTGATACGTTATAAAAAGATACCAGTTTATTAATGACACCTTCCACAACTGCATCGGGGCAACTTGCTCCGCTGGTTATTAAAATTCTTGCAGGTTTTTTTTCGGGCAAAAATGAAATTGTGGTTACTACTTCCTTTTTATGTAGGTTGAAATGCATTATTTCTTTTGAGGAGATAATATCTTCTGCTGACCTGATAAAATAAGTCGGCAATTTTTCCCCGCATAATTCAACAAGATGCGACGTGTTTGAACTGTTATAACCTCCAACGACTATGGCCAGGTCAGCTTCTGTTTTTAACAGGCCATACACTGCACTTTGGTTTTCATACGTCGCATAACAAAGCGTGTCCCGGGTATCTGCAAATCTTTTCGATACTGTTTCTTCAGTAAGATGGTACGTCTCCAACATCACATTTTTCAGGTAATCGGCAATGGCCTGCGTATCACTCGCAAGCATAGTAGTTTGATTTACGACACCAATTCTCTGAAGATCATTTTCAGCATTAAAGCCTTCAGAAAATTTACCGGAAAATTCTTCATAAAACTCCTGTAATGGTTTTTCTCCGGTAATATATTTTGCCAGTTCGATAGTTTCAACCATATCTGTAACAACAACTGTAGGCGCATTGGCAGCACTGTGGCTAAAGGTGGCCCGCGTTTCCTCGTGATGAGGCTTACCATGCACTACAATTGAATATTTGTTTTTTGCAATGGTTTCAGCCCGATTCCATACTTTTTCTACAAATGGACACGTTGTATCGTATTTTTCAATTTCAATACCGATGTTTTTTAATTGGTCTTCAATCTGAAGCGTTGTACCAAAGGCAGGAATGATAACAATATCACCCGGTGTCAAATCGCTGAAAGGCACCAGCATATTACCTTTAGTGTCCATCAGGAATTTGATGCCCCTCTTTTCAAGATCATCGTTTACCAGCGGATTGTGTATCATTTCACTGAGTAAATAAATTTTTTTACCCGGATTTTCTTCGACAGTTTTAAATGAAATTTCAATCGCGTTTTCAACACCATAACAAAAACCAAAATGACGGGCAAGATAAATATGTACGGCACCAAAATCCAAAAGGCTTGGCTTGAAATCTTTTTTTAAATTATCCTTTTGCTTCCGGTTATTTTTTATAGCGGAGATTAGAGGACTGCGGTAGTTTACAGGGACATCAAATTTTTTCATGTGTATTTAATCTCACCAAAGTTACAAACAGCAGGGCAGGGTTCAAGCCAATAAAAGATTAATAATGATTAATTTTATTTTTTTAAAAGATTTAAATGTATGTCGAAAAAGCCAGGAATGCTTACACATCCGGATTGGAGTTATCCAGCAAATATTTATGAAGTAAACTTAAGGCAATATACGCCAGAAGGAACGTTTGATGCATTTTCAAGACATTTGCCCCGCCTGAAAGACATGGGTGTAAAAATATTGTGGTTTATGCCGATAACACCCATAAGTAACCTTGGCAGGTTGGGTACACTGGGAAGCTATTATGCAGTACAGAATTACACAGAAACCAACCCGGAATTCGGTACGATAAGTGATTTTAAAAACCTTGTGACTCAAGCGCATGAACAAGGCTTTAAGGTACTCATTGACTGGGTGGCCAATCATTCAGGAAATGATCATCCCTGGACTGTTGATCATCCGGAATTTTATTGTTACGATTCCGAAAACCAACTGCATCATCCACATGGATGGTCAGATGTCGCTCAATTGAATTATGAAAATCCTGAACTCCGTAAAATGATGATTGAGTCTATGATGTTCTGGATTACAGAATGTGATATTGACGGATTCCGTTGTGATATGGCGCACCTGGTTCCTCTTGATTTTTGGATCCAGGCAAAAAAGGAACTTTCCATTTGCAAAGAAAATCTTTTTTGGTTAGCGGAATGTGAGGAGCCGGCTTACCACGAGGTTTTTGACGCTACCTATACCTGGAGATGGATGCATGCATCCGAAGAATTTTACCAGGGCAGAATGAATTTGCTGGCCCTGCTTACCGTATTATACAAATCTGTAACTGAATTTCCTTGTAATGGGTTTAGAGCTTATTTTACCAGCAACCATGATGAAAATAGCTGGAATGGAACTGAGTATGAAAAATACGGCGATGCGGCACAACTTATGGCAGTTTTCTCCTGCACCTGGAATGGGATTCCCATGATATACAGCGGGCAGGAAATGCCCGGTAAAAAACGCTTAAAGTTTTTTGAAAAAGATCCAATCGATTGGGACGGAAAATTTGAATTACATGAATTTTATAAGACGCTGCTCCTGCTACATAGTTCAAATAAATGCCTGCGTGCGGGCGATCCGAATGTTTTAACAATGATTGTTTCGCATCCTGACGATCACCAGGTGTTTGCTTTTGCAAGAAGTAACGATGACGACCAGGTACTGGTAATTTTAAATTGTTCCCCGGGTGGAATTAATTTCCAGGTTAAAGGAGTGCATGGTGTTTTCAGGAATGTATTTGGAGTTAGAGACATAAATTTTGATTTGGAAGATCATGTTTTTGTACGGCCCTGGGGATACCTTGTTTTCGAAAAATTACCTGTACTCTCTGCGGCATTATAGATGCTATGTGTAATGTATGAAAGAAAGTCAATTCATAAAGCTGGTAATTTTATTCTTTTACACAATTGCCTGTGTAAATAAAAATGCTGCACATACAGCAAGCGATACGGACAAAGACAAAGTAGCAGCGACAAGTATTGTGGTAGCCGATACTATCGAAAGAGGGAAAGTTGTTACGCCTGTTTTGTGCAAAGCAGATCCTGCGGAATCTTATGCTGTCTACATTCCCGGAAAAAGTTATAATGAAACACTGCCTGTTATTTATTTTTTCGACCCACATGGTGATGGATCTTATCCATTGATAAAATATAAAGCATTGGCTGACGCTTATAATTTTATCTTGATAGGAAGCAATAACTCAAAGAACGGGAATGATTGGCAAACCGCGAATAATACCTGGACCACTTTGACAAATGATACTCAAAACCGATTAAAGGTTAACAGGAACCGGGTGTACACCTGCGGCTTTTCCGGTGGCGCTAAGGTGGCCACTTATTTAGCTTTACATCATATGGAAATAAAAGGTGTTATTGCCAACGGTGCAGGCTTGCCGGACATAACTCACGCCGGGAATTTCGGTTTTAGCTTTACGGCTATTGCAGGCCAAGGTGATTTGAATATGACGGATCTAGTAACCATTAATAGCGATCTTGATAAAACGCAGGCTGTGCATAGAATCATTTTTTTCGATGGTAGACATGAATGGGCGCCCGAAAATACAATGAATATTGCGTTTGCTGGTTTGCAACTTGACGCGATGCGGCAGAAACTGACTCCCATTAACGAAACATTCATTAGTAATTATGTAGTCAATTGCAAAAAACAAATTGCCCTCTATGTAAAGATGACTAAATATTTAAATGCTGAAACGGAAACCAGGCTTTCTATCAGCATGCTGGATGGATTAACCAACGAGGTGAACTGGTTTAAAGTAGAAGATGGTTCACTTAAAAAAAATCCTCTATATCAAAAGCAATGGCAGGCCAAACAAAATCTGCTCCTCACAGAACAAAATATAAAGGCGGAATATGAACAGCAGTTCCAGCAGGGTGATATGAATTATTGGAAAGAAACGATCAGCAATGTACAAACAAATGCGAAAGCCCAAACACCTATGGGCGCTATGTACCAGCGCCTGCAGGCTTATTTATCACTTGCCTTCTATTCTATAAGTAACCAACTTATAGGCGGCAAAAGAGATAATGAAGCGCTATATTTTGTTGATCTCTATAAGATGGCGGACGCAACTAACAGTGAAGCCTGGTATTTTTCGGCGATACTGGATGCCCGGAGCAGTGATGCAAAAGCTACACAGGAGGATTTGTTGAAAGCGGCCGGATGTGGCTTTAGAGATAAGGAGCGCCTTTTAAAACAGCCGGAATTCCAAAGCCTTGGGACATCTATTAACCTTGCGGAAATTGAAAGTAAAATGAGATAAAGCGGTTGTTCGGACGGCTGCGGCCAAAACGCTCTTAAAGAACCGCTGCTTGTTAAATGTTTCTATGGTTACATCCTCTGGACATAATTAAATAGTTTTGCGTTTTATATCCTCCTTGATAAAACAATATGAACCGGGTTACTATTGAATCGTTACCCGTATAAACACTAATACAGGAACAAAGCAATTAATGATATCTGTTGTAAGTTTTCAGGGATTTGCTTGAATGAGGATAAACATGTTAAGTAATATGAATTAAAGAGTTTAATACTTATCCAAAAAATATGACAGCAGAACATCAGCGACTTGCGGAAAATTTACCAAACAGGGTTCCTATCGAACAATGGGGCCCATACCTTAGCGAAAGACAATGGGGAACCGTGCGTGAAGATTATGGATATTTAGGTGACGCATGGAACTATTTTCCATATGATCAGGCTCATTACAGGGCATATATTTGGGGAGAAGATGGTATTGCAGGAATTTCAGATTTGTTTCAAAATCTTTGTTTTGCCATTACGTTGTGGAACCGTAAAGACCCCATCTTAAAAGAACGACTTTTTGGACTGGGAAACAGTGAAGGCAATCATGGAGAAGATGTAAAGGAATTATACTATTACCTCGATAATATTCCTACACATTATTATATGGAATATTTATATAAATATCCTCAACAGGAATTTCCATATGAAGCGTTAAAAAGGGAAAATCGCCAGCGGTCAAAAAACGAGGCCGAATATGAAATCCTTGACACGGGCGTTTTTAATAATAATGAATATTTTGACGTGACGGTTACCTATGCTAAACAGGATTCAAAGGATATTTTTATAAAGATAAATATTCATAACCGGTCCACAAAAAGTGCGGGTATAACGGTCTTGCCTACCCTTTGGTTTTACAATCGTGCAAGCAATTTGCGGCTTGCTGAAAAACCTGTTATTGCTGATTATAATAAAACAACCGTTAAGGCCACTCATCAAAGATTAGGAACCTACTATTTATATTTCCCACGGACCCGGGCCACGTTTTATACGGATAATATAACCAATACCGAAAAAGTTTCAGGGACGCCCAATGCCTCTCCTTTCGTTAAGGATGCATTTCATGATGGGATCATTCATAAAAAAAATGTAAAGTCACTTCGAAAAAGCACATCGGGGACAAAATTTGCCCCCATCTACGACTACACAATTGAAGGAGGCGGTTCAAGGACGATATATTTACGACTCACAGATAAGGAATTGAGTAATGGATTTGAAGAAGGTTTTGAAAATATCTTTGCTACCCGAAAGGCCGAAGCTGATGATTTCTATAACTCCATTCTTCCAGTGAATATCACACCAGAAAGCAGCAACGTACAACGGCAGGCATTCGCCGGGATGTTATGGAGCAAACAGTTTTATCATTATGATGTGGAGAGATGGCTTACAACCAGCGATGGTATTACACCTGTGAATGCGGATAAAATGAGCGGTCGTAATCACGAATGGCGACACCTTAAAAATCAGAATATAATTTTAATGCCTGATAAATGGGAATATCCCTGGTATGCTGCGTGGGACCTTGCCTTTCATTGTATTCCAATGGCCATGCTTGATCCCGGTTTTGCTAAAAATCAGTTGCTGCTAATCATGAGGGAGTGGTATATGAAACCAGATGGCCAGCTACCAGCTTACGAATGGCATTTCAGTGACGTAAACCCGCCTGTACAGGCATGGGCTGCCTTGCAGGTTTACCGTATTGAAAAATCTATGTCGGGCAATGGCGATATTAATTTCTTAAAAAGGATATTTCAAAAGCTGATCATCAACTTTACCTGGTGGATTAACCGGAAAGATGCCAGCGGCAATAATATTTTCCAGGGAGGTTTCCTCGGCCTGGATAATATTGGGGTGTTTAACAGAAGTATAGAAATGCCCGGAAATCATAAGCTGGAACAGGCTGACGGAACCAGTTGGATGGGGATGTATGCACTGAACATGATGGACATGGCATTGGAGATCGCCGTAGTTGACGAAACTTTTGAAGACACGGCCACTAAATTTTTTGAACACTTTGTATTGATCGCAGAGGCGCTCAATTTACATGGTTTGTGGAATGATGATGACAAATTTTTTTACGACATTCTTTCGAAGGCAGGATCAAATCCAATCCATTTGCGTATCCAGTCCATTGTGGGCATTACGACCTTGTTTGCGGTTTCCATTATTGAAAAGAAGGTACGGGATAAACTCTCCGATTTTAGAAAAAGAACTTCATGGTTCGAAAAATACCGGAAGAAAAATGATCGTTTCTGGCCCAATGAAGAACGAACAGATGGTGAAAAAATTTTGTTATCTCTCGTTCAGCAAGACAGGTTAAAAAACATCCTGGAACACCTGCTCAATGAAGCTGAATTCCTGTCGTCAGGGGGCATAAGGGCTTTGTCAAAATATCATGAGAACAATCCTTATGTAGTTAACATTGATAATACAGAATACAGCATTAGATATGACCCGGGGGATTCCACCTCTGACTTTTTTGGCGGCAACTCGAACTGGCGCGGACCGGTATGGATACCCATAAATTATATTCTCATTCAATCCATTCGCAAATATGGAGAATTTTACGGGGATGATTTATTAGTGGAATGTCCCACCGGATCAGGGAATAAAATGAACCTTTGCCAGGTGGCTAATGAGCTATCAAAACGGGTGATTAGCCTATTCGAAAAAGATGTGGAAGGAAAGCGTAATATATATGGCAAGGATAACTGGTTTTATCAGCAGCCGGGCAACGAACACCTCGTTTTGTTTTACGAATATTTTCATGGGGATAATGGTAACGGCCTGGGTGCCAGCCATCAAACAGGATGGACGTCACTGGTGGCAAGGTTGATAAGTGAATTGGCTAATACGGGTGCACAATAATTTTAACCGCACAATTGTTTACTTTTTTATCACTTCCCTCTTTGGGAACCGCTGCTTAGTCCGGAATGGGATTGGGCTTAAGCCCAACCTTCCGGTGGGTGCAACGAGTCAAAAAAAAGGAGGGCTAACATCGTTTACCGGGAAACCAATAATACTTTTGAGGTATCAACCCAGGGTGCTGAGCATACAACTATAATAAGTCGAAAGAACAAAAATGGAAATTATCTATTTCAGACTCGAATATACCAACGCCTCAAATTTTCTTTCGACATCTCCATGGCTATTGGGAGTATGTTGCGTCATGAAAAGACATACCATGTGGGCTTTGGGATCGGCCCAATACGTAGTGCCATAATAGCCGCCCCACGCGAATGAACCGGCATATCGTGGCCCTTTTGCGGCAGATTTTTCTGATGTAATTTCAAAACCTAACCCAAAATTATCATCGCCAAAAAGACCCGGATTGAGTTGGGCACTTGTCATCATTTCAACACTTCTTTTCGATAAAATGCGGTGACCATTATAAATGCCATCATTCAAAAACATCTGCATAAAAACAGCATAATCAAAAGCAGTGGAAGAAAGGCCCGCGCCTCCGGAAAAATAACGTTTAACCATGATAGGATAATCCGGATCTATGAGGCGAAATTCATGGCTCCACTTAATGATGTGATGCAAAGAATCTTCTGTATAGACTGTGGCAAGCCTGCCTGCTTTTGATACGGGTACGTTGAAATAGGTATCCTTCATACCATGCGGTTCAAAAATATTTTTGGTTAAAAATTCTTCAAGATTCATTCCGCTGATTATTTCAATTAAACTTCCCAACAAATCGCTGTTTAAACCATATTGCCATTTTTCGCCCGGCTGAAAGGAGAGGGGTAGTTTGCTAAGTGCTTTCATTTTTTCCAACAGGCTTGCATCTAAATAACCAAGTCCCGATGGTATATGATTCTTTGCATAAATAGCCTGCACTTTCGAACTTCCGATATCGGCATAATCCAGTCCTGATGTGTGCGTAAGCAGGTCACGGAAAGTGATCTCTCTTTTGGCGGGAACAGTTGTGTAGGATGTATCGGCATCATTGAATTTGTCGAGAACAACCGGTTTTTTAAATTCAGGGATAAAATCTGAAATAGGTTCATCAAGCAATAGTTTTCCCTGTTCGTATAAAATCATTATGCCAGCACTGGTTATTGCTTTTGTTTGCGACATGATGCGAAAGATGGCATCATTACTCATTGGTTTTTTTGTTTCTGCATCAGAATATCCATAGCCTTTGTATTGAACAAGCTGGTTATCTTTTATTACAATAGTTACCGCGCCGGTTAACCAGTTTTTAGCAATGTAGTCATTCACCAAACCGTCAATCTTTGCTATTTTTTCGTAATCGATGGTATTATTTTTTGCGTTGGCTTGTATTACCTGCCCCTGCGCCATCATCGGCACCCACATGGCAAGTGCAAAAAAAAGCCTGGGAAACTTACAAAATTGTATCATAGCATGTCTTGGTTTTAATCACAGAAAGATAATTTAAAATATTGTAAAAATTTCCAGGTTACAGGGAGGTATTCGTCTTGTCGTTCATTCTAAAATCCGTCGTTTATGATTGAATGTAAAAAAGTATAATCCGGTTACATCATTTCATCGGCTGAAGGTCCATACATTCCCGGCACGGCTATGTCAAGCAAACGCAGGTACACACTTAATTGTCCCCGATGATGATAAATATGATTGTAGGCAAAATTCCTAAGGCACACTTTCCCGGGTAATTGGAAATAGATATGATCCCCACGGCGTAAAGTCCATACTGCATTAAGTGTTTCATCGGTTGCAGATTCAAGTATGTGGGTTGCTTCTTTTTGCCTTTCATCAAAACACTGTAAAATTGCTTCTGTGTTTTCTATAGTTTCACGATTGCGAACAGCAGTAGCTAAATCAAATTCATCTGCATTTATTACACGGTTAAACCACACGGGTATTTCAGCAATGTGTGTGGCAAGTCTTCCAATCGTCATAGATTTTTCATGGGGCCGCCATCCCAATGTATCGGTTGGTACGCGTTCAATTATTTTCCTTGAATTGGAAGCTTCGTTTTGTAGCTCTGCAAGTAACCCGGTATTAATTGGCATAAAATAAGTTTTGATGAAAAGCTAAATTATGCAATTCTTGAAACCGGAAATTTATTTGAAATATTCAATCTTTGTGTACTTTGATTAATACAATGCTGATTGCTAAAAATGAATTCAAGAAAGAAACAAATTGTAAGTTGATTTTTTGTCTTAAGAATAAGGATTTTGAATATTAATTATTGATGTCGGGTGGGATAAATGATAACATCGTTAACGTACATAGGGAGATCTTGTTTCGCAACTTCCAGTGCGCTTACTTCCTGCTTATTAAACATTTTAATGTCGTTACAACTGGCACAACTAAGCATTACCGCGGTTTTATTAAAATCAATTTTTCCATTTTGTATTGGTTTTACCATAAACGCCAGTTCCGATGTATTACCATAAATATCGAAATCCATTTCATTGAGTCTTAATAATTCTTTTATATTCATTCCCGGGTAAATACCGTTTCTAAATGGCCATTCATTGTTTCCGGTAATTGCGTTGGTGCCGTCTGCGCCTTTGGTTGGGAGCACATGAGGTATCAGAATATATGACAGGTTATTAAGGTTATTTTCATCTCCCCAAACAAAAAGAACCTGGTACCGCGTGCCGCTAAATAAAACAGAACATTTTTTTAATTCTTTTTCTGAAAAATAATACATGTCTTTTTTTACATTTTGGCTACCAAAAAAACTGACAAGTAATTCGTGGGAATCAAACTGAAGCAGATCTTCTGCATATTTTATGGTAGTAGGGACTTGCTGTACGTTAAGGATAAAATTGTACACGACAACTCCATCTTCCATACTGTTGTTTGCCTGAATGGTAATATTGCCATTTTGAAAAAGGATGGAAGTATCCTTATTTATATCTTTTGTATCGTCAAAGAAAAAGCCTGATTTAACCAGAAATTTTTTGCCTTCCAGGTATTCATCAAATGATGAAGTATGGAAAGTAAAATATCTTGAATCCTTTTTTAAACAAATAACAACGGTTCTTTTTGGACCTATATATTTTTTATTGCGTTTTTCTTTTATACCAAAACACTTTTCCAATACATTACTGTCGGCTTTGCTGCTATATACCACAAAGCTTTTTTTGTTCATAAAATGATCAATGTCTTTTAACGGTACGGATGAACTTAACGTAAGCAGATCTTTGAGCGTGATTGACTGGCTGCAGACATAACCTGTCGCAAAATTTAGCAGTAATAGTAAAAGCAGTGTTCTCTTCATCTAACACTTGATTAGTATTCAAAAATGAGCAATGTAGCTTTTACAGGGAAGGGGGACCGTGGTTCTTACATCAGCCTGGGATGGTGATCCGTTAGAATTGGGTTAGCAAATATAAAGCATTTCCGTGAAAATTAAAGTGCTGACCAAACACGATGGGGATTTCTTGGTAAACTGGGTCTTCCTGGCAAGGTGTTCTTGACAATAACCTTTTCATTGGCGTACCAGATAAAGATCAAGCATTTATCGGCAAATAACAAAAACCCGGGTCATTTTGCCCGGGAATATTTTTTACAAGATATAAAAGAAGTATTTTTTATTTCAACGCCTCTATCTTTTTTACAAAATTAGATTTTGGCTGGGCACCCACTAATTTATCAACTACTTTCCCTCCTTTAACAAAAATTATTGCGGGGATACTGGTAATTCCATAATTAATACTTAGTTGGGGATTTTGATCAACGTTTACTTTTCCAATATTCACCGAGCCGTCATATTCTTTTGAAAGTTCTTCAACTACCGGGCCTATTGCTCGACACGGTCCACACCACTCTGCCCAAAAATCTATCATAGTAAGCTTCTCTGAATCAAGAACTTTTTCCTGGAAGTTTGCATCTGTGTATTCTGCTGCCATAATTTGGGTTGTTTATTATTTATTTATTTATTTATTTTTAATTTCTGTGAGTTATGAATTGAAAAGAATCTCACAATGAGTATTGATTTGCAAAGTTAAGTCCAATCTACATAATATGATGATTTGGCATATCCACATTATGTTAATTCTACCTGTATCCCTAGTTCTGGCCTTAATTGGAGATAATTAGCCATTTCGTCATTCATTTCAAATCCTCTTTCAAAGGTATGCATCCCCACTTTCAGTTGCGATTTGCTTTCATGAATACAGAATTTGAGAGTTGATTTACCTGGAAACTGCTGAACATTGGCTTCCATAAAATCAATAAATTGCGGCGATATATCTTTTGGATCCGCTTCTATATGAAGTTTCCTGGTGCAGGATTTCATTAATGATTCGAGTAGCGTGATCTGGGTAACTTTAAATTCAAATTCAGATTTGCTATATCGTTGACGGAAAGTACCCGTTAAAAATACAACCATTCCTGCTTCCAGGTAATTGCTGAATTTAATATAATCATCACTAAAAAGCATTAGTTCCATTTTGGCAGAATAATCTTCTATATGAAGTATGCCGTATTTATTCCCGGTTTTGGAAATGCGGTGATGTGCTTCTGCAACAAGTCCTGCCATACGAAATGTTCTTCCGGGATTGGAATGAAGACTAATAGCTTCCTTAAATTCGTTAAATTCCGCAATAGTAGTAAGTCCATAATGCTTCATCTCGAAAGAAAAGTTGTCAAGAGGGTGGCCGCTCATGAACATGCCTGTGACCTCTTTCTCAAAATCCAACAATTTAATAAGTGGCCAGGGTTCACAATCCGCCATGGGAGGTGCCACAACTTCAGACATTTGAAGATCTCCAAAAAGCGTGTTCGTACTGCCGGAGAGTTGTGCCTGGTATTGGTTTCCAAAACGAATAACTTTTTCCAATCCATTAATAGTATCCCCGGGGGCTACAAAAAAATATTGTGCCCTGTGGATAGTATTAAAACAATCGAAGGAGCCTGCATAAGCCAGGCTTTCGAGTGATTTTTTATTTACTGTTCTTTGATTTACTCTTTTAATGAGATCGTAAATAGAAGAAAATGCGCCGTGCTTTACTCTTTCTTCAATAATATTTTCAAGAGCTGCTTCTCCTACGCCTTTCATTCCGCTGAATCCGAATCGTATTTCTCCCTTTTTGTTTACGGCAAATCCTTTTTGCGATTCATTGATGTCAGGTCCCAATACAGTAAGGCCCATCCTTTTACATTCTTCCATAAAGAAAGTGATCTTTTCGATGGACCCTGCATGGTTAAGCACCGCTGCCATGTATTCGCTGGGATAATGAGCCTTTAGATAGGCAGTTTGATACGCGACTAACGCATAGCAGGTAGAATGCGATTTATTAAATGCATATTGGGCAAATGATTCCCAATCGGTCCAGATCTTTTCTAATTTATTTACAGGGTGATGGTTCTTTTTAGCACCTTCAATAAATTGCTCCTTCATTTTATCCAATACGGATCGCTGTTTTTTGCCCATAGCTTTTCGCAGTACATCTGCATCGCCTTTACTAAAGCCTGCAATTTTTTGCGACAGCAACATTACCTGTTCCTGGTAAACGGTTATACCATACGTATCTTTCAAGACCTCTTCCATTTCCGGCAGGTCATAATGAATTTCCTGCCTGCCATGTTTTCTTTCTATATAATCGGGAATATATGCCATGGGTCCCGGCCTGAAAAGCGCATTCATGGCAATGAGATCATTAAAAGTATCAGGCTTCAAATCCCTGAGATGCTTTTGCATACCGCCGCTTTCAAACTGGAATGTAGCATTCGTATCTGCCCTTTGGTACAACTTGTAGGTTTCTTCATCATCAAGAGGTAATGCATCAAGGTCAATTGAAACGCCGTGATTTTGTTGTATAAGGAAAAGAGCAGTTTTGAGAATGCTCAGGGTTTTTAAACCCAGGAAATCCATTTTCAGCACCCCGGCACTTTCAATGTTGCTACCGTCAATTTGTGTGAGCCAGAGATCGGAATCTTTTGAGGAAGCAACAGGAATTAAATCCATGAGATCCCTCGGCGCAATAATGATAGCTGATGCATGAATGCCCGTATTTCTTACGGAGCCTTCTAAAATTTCCGCTTCATGTAACACTTTACTGCGCATATCCTCCCCGTTATATATCTCGCGGAGTTTTTTTATGTTGTCGATATCATCTGCGCCTACTCCTTCTTCAGTTAAAGATTTTAGACCGGTAAGGGGAGCTTTTAAAACTTTTCGTAAAGAAGTTCCCGGGCGGTCGGGAATTAATTTTGCCAGTGCATTACTTTCGGCCAGGGGCAAATCCATTACACGCGCCACATCTTTAATACTCATTTTGGCAGCCATTGTGCCATAAGTAATAATTTGTGCAACCTGGTTTCTGCCATATTTTTCGACTACATAATTCAATACTTTTTGCCTTCCTTCGTCATCAAAATCTGTATCTATATCGGGCATGGATTTACGGTCCGGGTTTAAAAATCTCTCGAAAAGTAAATTGTATTTTATGGGATCGATATTGGTAATTCCTATACAATAAGCCACTACAGATCCTGCGGCTGAGCCCCTCCCGGGGCCTACGAATACTTTCATTTTTTTGCCTTCAATGATAAAATCGCTGACGATTAAAAAGTAGCCGGCAAAGCCCATGGTTCTTATAGTGAACAATTCAAAATTAATTCGCTCCTCTATTTCAGGTGTAATTTCCGCATATCTTTTTTTGGCACCGGTCCATGTTAAATTTTCGAGGTAAGCGTCCTGGCTTTCAAATTCTTTAGGAACTGTAAAATGGGGTAACAGAATTTCTCGTTTAAGATCGAGTACTTCAATTTTATCTATGATCTCATTGGTATTATCTAACGCTTGCGGGAGATCTTCAAAGGCAGTAGACATTTCTGCTGTATTCTTCAGGTAGAACTGGTTATTGGGGAACGCAAAGCGTTTGTTCTTTACCGTTACATCGTCATCAGTAAATTCCCTGATTGCCGGGGTGGCTTGTTTTTCACCTGTATTGAGGCACAACAAAATATCATGCGCATTAAAATCTTTTTCGTCAACATAATGCGAATCGTTGCTCGCTATTACATTTACGTTGTATTTTTTTGCGAATTTTAATAAAACTTTATTCACTTTTTCCTGGTCGGGTATGCCATGTCTTTGTAGTTCGACATAATAATCTTTCTGAAAAATATTAAGCCACCACTTGAATTCATTCTCCGCCTCCGGCTCTCCTTTTTTTAAAATAAGCTGTGGCACTAATGCCCCGAGGCAGCAGGTAGTTGCTATAAGCCCTTCATGATATTTATGAATGAGTTCTTTGTCGATCCGTGGATATTTTGAATACATTCCTTCAATATATCCAAGCGACGTCAGCTTAACCAGGTTTTTATACCCGGTATTATTTTTAGCCAGTAATATCTGGTGATGACGTGGATCCCTTTGTTCCTTTGTAAATTGTTTCTGAAACCTGTTTTCGGTTATATAAAATTCACAACCTACTATAGGCTTAACCTTCAGGGAACCATCCTCGTTCTTTAAAGTGTGCGCATGTTTTACGAATTCAAAAACGCCGAACATATTCCCGTGATCAGATATGGCGAGTGCGGGCATGCCATCTGCCATGGCCTTGTTATAAAGTGCTTTTATAGATGCCGCGCCATCGAGCAAAGAAAACTGCGTGTGTACGTGTAGGTGAGAAAACTTCATATTGAATAGAAAATCTAAAAATGCAAATATCGTACAAAGCGACTGGAGTCTTTTTTGATTTTACCCACAGAAACTGCAGAACTTTTACGGAACAAAATGCCCGTATACGACAGAATATAAAATTTTATTTGCATTTTTATATTGTGAACCCTATCTTCGTCATGCATGAGGAAATAAAAGTAAATTTTTTCGTTTGTAAATAAATCTACGTTGCACCTTTATTGGAAAAACAAAACATCTTGTAATTGCGCGGTTGCATAGTATTTTTTATAAATAAATCAAGTTGATGAAAAAATTTACAGCGTTTTGTGTTTTCCTTTTGCTGGCAGGCTCTGCTCAATTATCCAGCGCTCAAACAAGTGTTAATCAAATTCAAATTACTTCGGGAAGCGAAAATTCTTCTCCCGGTTTTATTCACGGCATTTCCTTTACGCCTGATGGTATTCTGCAAAGTACAGAGAGCGGCGGCAGTAAAAGCGTAAAGGTGGAAGTGGCACCTGTTGTGATTAAAGGCAAGTTGCCTGATGCCAATGAATCGACCTCACTTATTGAAAAACTTTCCGGTTTACAATATAAGTATGCCATGTTGATGGATGTTGAAGTAGAATCATTAAAAAATCTTTCCTTGTTTGGTTTCATTGATGATTGGTTTGGTACCAGTTACCATCTTGGAGGCACAACAAAGAATGGAATTGATTGCAGTGCTTTAACGGGTAGCCTCTTGCTAGCCGTCTATGGTTTTGTCGTTCCCCGAACTGCCCGCATGCAATACAAGGCAACCGAGCATATTAGAAAAAATGATTTGAAAGAAGGTGATCTTGTGTTTTTCCATACCCATGGCCGCGGTCGCGTTGTGACCCATGTAGGCCTTTATCTTGACAATAGCCACTTTGTTCACGCCTCATCGAGCCAGGGAGTTACGATAAGCAGTCTTGATGATGGATATTATGCTAAAAGATTTATTTGTGGAGGACGGTTAGAGGAGGACTGAAAATAATTCTTGAATATACCTGTTTTATATTGCAGGAATTACACGCTACGTTGGATAAATTTGTGTAACAAATTT
The DNA here is from genome assembly GCA_039933035.1 of Ginsengibacter sp. Classification (GTDB taxonomy): domain Bacteria; phylum Bacteroidota; class Bacteroidia; order Chitinophagales; family Chitinophagaceae; genus Ginsengibacter. Next base: position 16,668 of record JBDTOV010000011.1, read on the forward strand.
AAGTCGTGTAAATCCGTCTTATTATATTATTTGCAGAAAGCATTTGAGCTTTAGCCCAAATTAAAATCATCATACATTTCCGTCTGGAGGCAGGTATAAGAAAAAAAATAACCACCATCCTGGTTGATCTTTTTCATTTTTCGTTCTTACTTGTAAAAAGTTTATTTTCTACGTTGATGAGGAACCCGCCTTTTGATTGCCTCGTTTTCTATTAAGAATACATAGCTCTGCCATTACGCTTTTACATAATTTTTTTCTATCCGATAGCTTCGGATGTCAATAATTACAATATTATTTCAAATGGCTGATGATGCCAACCTGGAGGCCCGCGCTTGTAACCGGTAAACTACCGACTCCTATGCCTTGTAACGGGATCTTTAGAAAAGGTTCGGCCCGTAACACAAAACTCCTGGATACAATATGCTCGTAGCCAATACTCATAATGTAAACCGCCGGTATTTTATAATTGTTTTTTTCGTAAACTCCCGTCATTTTTTCCTGGTTGCCATTCATGGTAACATTATACCTGTTTTTTTCTTTGGTGATAATATATGCGGAAACACCCGCTGCAATAAAAAGATTTGAATTTCTTTTACCGCTAAAATTGTACTTAACTTTTGCAGGAATTTCTAACAATGAACTCTCGCTGTTAAGGTTATTAATTATCATGCCCGACGGCATTGTCGAACCAACTTTATCCATTTTAAAATTCCGACCTTCACTACTATAATTTTTTTTATTAACTGACAGGCCGGTTTCGAAAGATAATTTTTCATTTACGTTGAATCCCAAAATGATACCTGCGTCAACGCCTGTGTTATTAAAAGAACCGGAATTTACTTTGCTAAAGTCTGAGGCTACAACGAATCCGGCATACACTCCGCTCCTGCCTCGTAACGCAATGGTTACTGCTGCCTTTTTCCCGGGTTCCGGGATAGCTGTATTATCTGGTTCCTTTGAATTTTTTCTCAACTTACTGATCATAGAATCCTGGTTGGGCGTTATCGCGGCTTCAACAACTGCTTCAATTTTACTGCCCGGATTTTTTACCTGTTTTTCTTTAAGGAGCCCTGTTGCTGAAAAATAGTTGTCAAAATTATTTGAGCTGTCGCGTGCAACTATATCTTTCAATTTTTTTTCAACCGCTGATTCAGTAGTAGTTTTAGAATAAAAAGAAGCTTGAGCACCTCCGGTTATTGTGTTGGTTGAAGCATTTACTGAATATGCAATCTTTCTTCTTTTACCTGGATTACTTTTATCTTTTGTGGTGGAAGTACTAACATTTTTCAATTTGTTACTACTGTTGCCATCAATGTTTTTAATTCCATTATTATCACTTCTTGAATCCGTCGCTCTTGCTACTTTATTTTTTTCATTAGCTTCAGACTTTATTGCGGGCCTTGAGTTGTAAAACAGTATCCAACTAAACGAGAGGAAACATAACAATAAACAAATAGCAATATATTTTTTATTCTTCTTATTTTTCGGTGATACCAGGGGCGTGGGAGGATTGGTTTTATCCGCGATTCGTTCAGCGATGCTTTCCCAATCCCCTTTACCACTTTGCAGGGGATAGTTTTCCGCGGCTCTCTGAAACAGGTTGTCAATATCGTCGTCTAAATGCGGCATTCTTTCAGTTCTTCCTTTTGATTTAAGTATTTTTGCATCAATGCTTTGGCTCTTAATAAATTTGATTTAGAAGTATTAACCGGTATTCCTAGTGTCTCTGCAATTTCAATGTGTGTGTACCCGTCAATAACCTGCATATTAAAAACAATTCTGTATGCCGGGGGAAGTTTTTTTACCAGCATAATCAGATCCTTATAAATTAACATCTGATCTGCTGAGGCGCTTTTATCTTTAATATCCCACGCATATTCAGGAATTCCTCCAATTTCAGGTAATAACATTTTTTTTCGTAGAAGATCAATAGATGTGTTGATCATGATTCTTTTAATCCAACCCGTTAACAGCTTTCCAAGATCAGCTTCATTGTCGCACCTGAATTTTTCAATGCTTAAGAAGAATTTTACAAATCCATCATTGACTATTTCCAGCGCTTCTTCATAATTATAGATGTAGCGGAACACTGTTTTTAACGCAAATGCACGGTAATTTTCATAAAGTATCTTTTGATATTTATGATTATTTTCTCTACAACCTTTTATTATGGTTATTGTATTCTCCAAAAACTCAATTCAGGGGTTAAAAATTTTATTTCGGGAAACAAGCTTTAAAATTATACTTATTTGCCTTAGCGCCATAGGTAACCATTCCTTTCTACATTACATTTCTTTTTAAAATTAAACATTCTAATACATTATACGTTTATTTCGAAGAACAGTTGCAATGTGTTCCGTTTCCCTTTAAATTATAATTTATCTAACAGCAAGAGCCCTCATGCAATCCATTAATAGCCAAATAATTTGTGTCCATGAGAAAAGATTGCCCTAATTTACTTTATGGAAAAAAAATACCCCTTTTATTTCAGGTCAACTGTCACCCTTTTTGGCATTATTCTTTTTGTGTATGTCCTGTTCGCTATTAAAAGCATAATGATTCCCCTGGCTTTTGCCTTAATGATTGCTATTCTTTTAAACCCTGTTGTAAACAAACTTCAGCAAAAAAAAATACCTAAAATACCTGCAATAATATTAGCACTACTTCTTACCATGCTTTTAGTAGCAGGTTTAATGGTTTTCATTTCATCGCAAATGGCAAAATTTTCAAATAATATGCCCATGCTTGAAAAGAAATTTTCTGAACTTTTTAGTCACCTCCAACTTTGGCTTCAGCAGAATTATTCTTTCTCTATAGCCAAACAACAGCAAATGATTTCAGAAGCAGGCAATAATCTAAAACCATTAATAGCACAAACACTGGGAACAGTATTGGGTATGGTTAGTGTTATCGTTTTGTTGCCTGTTTATATTTTCCTGATGCTCTTTTACAAAACACTTATTCTTAATTTTCTTTATGAAGTTTTTGCGGAAAAAAATTCGCGACAGGTCGGTGACGTATTAGATCAAACAAAAAGTGCTATTCAAAGTTACATGATTGGCCTATTGGTCGAGGCAGTTATCGTGGCAGTACTAAATTCAGCGGCACTGCTCATTTTGGGCGTACAATATGCCATCCTGTTGGGAGTAATTGGTGCTATTTTAAACGTGCTTCCATACATTGGTGGAATTATTGCGATTGCCCTTCCTATACTGATTGCTACTATAACCAAAGATGGTTACACAACTCAAATTGGTATATTAGTTGCTTATATGGTGATACAATTTATTGACAATAATATATTGGTACCCCGAATAGTCTCTTCTAAAGTTAAAATTAATGCGTTGGTCTCTTTAGTCATTATTTTACTAGGCGGTGCTATTTGGGGTTTGTCCGGTATGTTTTTGTCGATTCCGTTTATAGCGGTTCTAAAAATAATTTTTGACAGGGTTGCTGAATTAAAACCATGGGGGAAACTACTTGGTGATGATGTTCCGGTTTATCATAAAGGCCATTTATGGGGTCAGCGTAAAAGCAGGAAAAGGTCCCAACCGGAAAAAATTGCTGAAAATAGATGATCAGCGAATAATTATGAAAAAGGAAGACCCCTCGCATTTGAGGCCTTCCCTGTTTTAGTTTGAAATTAAAAACTCATATCATCTGCACTGGGACCATAACTGCCCGGTATGGGAATGTCCAGTAATCGAAGATAAACACCTAACTGGGCTCTATGGTGAATGATTTGGCTGTACACCATGCGCAATACTTCATTTTTAGGAGAGATGCTGTAAATATCTTTTCCGTTACGTAAGGTCCAACTCTCTGCCAGTTGATCTTCTGTTGCTGCTTCCAGGTGCGACTGGCCATCTACAAGGTTTTTTTCAAAATATTTCATTAATTCGGAGGTGTTATTAATTACTTCCGGCGTGTATGGATTGCTGGCAAAATCCAGTTCACTCGTTGTTAATGTCATAGGTATCCAGGAAGGCAATTCCGCAATGTGCGTTGCAAGCCGGCGAACCGTCATGCTCTTAGGATGTGGCTGCCAATCATACTTGTTATCTGGAATAAGGGAAAGCATTTTGCGCGTTGTTTTTGCTTCAGCATCAAGCTCTTTTAGAAACATTTGAATCATTGACATAGTTTTTTTTTAGTAGATACAAAGAAAATACATGGTACTGACAACCCTATGGCAGTGTATTTTTTAATTTTAGAAATATTAATAATTAACGGGTAATATTTTTAAGTAATCATTCAATTCAATATGGTTCGCCCTGTCAAATGGCATTTCGGTGTTCCTGATATTCAGAATTCTTGATACCCGGAAATCACGATAATCATTGCGTTTTTTACACCAGGCAATTAAATGCCAGTGTAAGGCATAGAATATGAGCCCGATTGGTTCGGCTTGCCTTTTGCTGATTTCATCTTTATTATTTTTGTATTCAAACTCAAGGATCGTTTTAGTAGAAATTGTATGTTGAAGAAGCGATAAATATTCATAATCATTTTTTAAACAGGATGGTATTTGCAGTTTAATATTGTTATTCAAAAATTCTAATTTTTCCTTTTGTGAATTGCGGAGTATAGCCTTTACTTTATCTAAAGCATTGGAATAATGGGTTTGAATTGATTTGTCTGCAAAGCCCTGTACGATGGATTCCATCAACAACAAGGCATTGGCTTCTTCAGTATTAAATGCTATCGGTGTTAAAAAATAACCCTGCACAATAAAATAACCTTTTGGCTGTTCAAAACTTACCGGGATTCCCTGTTCAGCAAGCGCCTTAATATCGCGGTATACAGTTCGAACGCTTACTTCGAACTTATGGGCAATTTTTTCCGCCGGTACATATTTTTTAGATTGGAGCAAGACCAGTATTCCAAATAGTCGTTCAATTCTATTCATAATAAATTCATGATTTAAATACTTTTCACTTTGAAGTTATGGATTTTACTTTTTAAAATTTTACCGGTAGTTTAATTAACTTCCGGCCTTCTGCCCGCCATTTTTTATCTTTGCAATTAATTATAATTTAAAATTGATATTATGCCTTCGTTCGATCTTGTAAGTAAAGTTGATCTTCAAACACTGGACAACGCTGTAAATACCGTAGAAAAAGAAATTAAAAACCGGTTTGATTTTAAAGGAAGTCACGTAGTAATTGATCTCAACAAAAAAGAGTTTAAGTTAAACCTTGAAGGAGAAAGTGAGATGAAACTCAGCCAGGTTATAGATGTACTGATAAGCAGAAGTTTAAAACAGGGATTGGCAGCAGAAATTTATGACCTGGGCAAAGAACCTTTTCAAAGTGGTAAAGTGGTAAAAAAGGAAATTCCTGTAAGAAATGGAATTAAACAGGAAGATGCTAAAAAAATTGTAAAACTCATAAAAGATTCAGGATATAAAGTGCAGGCTGCTATAATGGACGATATTATCAGGATAACGGCAAAAAAAATTGATGATTTGCAGCAGGTTATCCAGGCATCCAAAAGTTGGGACCTGGGCCTGGCCTTGCAATATGTCAATATGAAAAATTGATGCGTTTTGCTCTTGTTTAAAAATCCCTTAACTTCGCACCCTTAAAAAATACATGGCAAAATCCATGTAATAAAATACATAAAATGAAAAAAGATATTCATCCGTCGAATTACAAATTTGTAGTCTTTAAGGATATGAGTAACGGTTACATGTTCTTAAGTCGCTCCACCGCTTCTTCTAAAGAAATGGTACAATGGGAAGATGGCAAGGAATACCCTGTAATTAAGTTGGAAATTTCAAATACGTCGCATCCTTTTTATACTGGTAAAAATGTATTGGTAGATACTGCGGGACGTATTGACAAGTTTAAAAGGCGTTACGAGAAAAGAGATAAATAGTAAATTTTATTTGATTTTTTATCCCCCTATGTTGGGGGATTTTTAATATTTTTCCGCTCTGTTCATCAATAAGTAGTAGCAAATGAATATTTTGCTGGATGATCTTCCATTTAACGAAAGACTTTATCCTTTCGGGATTATAAAATCAATGGTGCATATAAGGTTGGGGATACTCTCAATCCTGGAAAAATGGGAATTATTTTTTCCCGGTAACATATTGTTAAGTTCCCAACATCCGATTGAAAATTTGGATGCAGATTTATTTCATATCATTCCTGCCAATCTCATTCCTTCTGCAAATTTTTTAAAACAGATCGGTAAACAAAACGCTCCTTTTCCTTCTATTGATGATTGCAAAATACTGGAATATCCCTGGCAAATTTTTGAATACAATGATTGGGCTATCAGGCAGGATTTTAAATTGATAACCGCGGGCAGAAAATCCCAACCGGTATCATCCACGAATCATTTGATACATCCGGAAAATATTTTTATTGAGGATGGCGCCGACGTAAACTATTCAATTTTAAATGCAAAAGACGGGCCTATATATATTGGAAAAAATTCAGAAATTTTTGAAGGTTGCCTCATCCGCGGCCCGTTTTCATTGGGTGAAGGAAGCAGGATAAAAATGGGAGCCAAAATATACGGCGGCACAACAATAGGCCCTTTTTGCCTTGCAACGGGCGAAATCAAAAATTCGATATTAACGAGCTATAGTAATAAAGCCCATGATGGATATTTGGGTGACTCAGTAATAGGATCGTGGTGTAATGTTGGTGCGGGTACCACTAATTCTAACTTAAAAAATACGGCCGGGCTTGTAAAGATGTGGAGTAAAAGCAAGAATAAGTTTGTGAATGCCGGGTATAAATGCGGTTTGCTTATGGGCGATTACAGCCGGTGTGCCATCAATACTTCGTTCAATACGGGCACTGTTGTGGGCGTATGTTGTAATATTTTTGGAAATACTTTTCAGTCGAAATACTATAGCGATTTTACATGGGGAACTGAAAGGTATATTTTTGAAAAGGCACTGTCAGACATTAATAATTGGAAAAGAATGAAGGGGCACGAAATAACCGGGGCAGAAATTGAATCCCTGAAAAATATTTATCAAACAAAATAAAAACAATGAGAAAACAAATTGCAGCAGCTAACTGGAAAATGAATGGTACCATAGAGCAGGCAACTGATTTGCTTGATGGACTTATCAAAGAAAATATTTTGATTACTCCTGAACGTGAGGTAGTACTTGCGGTGCCGTTTCCTTATCTTATGCTGGCAAAAGAAAAATTGAAAAATCAACCGGGGGTTTATATAGCTGCGCAAAATTGTTATTCCCGGGAGTCCGGTGCTTTTACAGGCGAAGTTAGCGCTGTGATGCTAGATTCAATTGGTGTTGAGTATGTAATTGTTGGCCATAGCGAAAGACGCGGGATTTTTGGAGAAAACAATGAACTACTTTCCCAGAAAGTCACTGTTTGTATTAGCAATAAACTTAAGCCGATTTTTTGTTGTGGTGAACCTTTAGAGATAAGGGAAACTGCAACCCAAAATGACTATGTAGAAAAACAAATCCGGGAGGGGCTTTTTCATCTTGAGAGTAACCAACTCGAAAATTTTGTGGTAGCCTATGAACCGATATGGGCAATAGGAACCGGCAAAACGGCCTCGGCAGAACAAGCACAGGAAATGCATGCACATATCCGCAGTATATTTGCTGAAAAATATGGGCATACAATTGCTGAAAGTATTTCCATTTTGTATGGTGGGAGTGTGAAAGCAAATAATGCAAAAGAGATTTTTGAAAAGCCTGATGTTGACGGAGGCCTGGTAGGGGGTGCTTCCCTGGTTCTGAAGGAGTTTACAGTAATTATTCAAAGCCTCAAATAATTATCATCACTGAATTGTAATTTTTTTTAAATCACCCTGTTTGGTTACTTGTTTATGCTTTTATGTTCTTTGCATTCCTTTAATTTGTGTTTCAAACCAAAATACATTAATCGTGAAAAGAATTATTATTGCAGCTCTGATTGTAGCCGGTTCATTCGGCCTTGTGAATGCACAAACCACGCAAGCCAAAAAAACAACAGTAAAAAAATCCGCTCAAACCACTTCGGCGGTAACTCCTTCAGCCAAAACGGCGACCAAAGAGCCAGTTGTAAAAGCGAAAACCACAACGACTGTCGCCAAATCGGGCCTGAAAAAAGATGGTACACCCGATATGCGTTTGAAAGAAAATAAGGTTACTGCGAAAACTACCTCAGCCGGTCCGTTGAAAAAAAATGGTACAGCGGACATGCGCTATAAAGCCAATAAGAAAAAGACTAAGTAAACAATTTTTGGAAATCTAAAGCATTTCAACATTGAGACGCTTTAGGTTTTTATGTCATCAACGGGCATGGATTCTTCACTTGGGTAGGAATTTAATGAGACCGGCACGAACGAGTTTAATTTGTCAAGGTATATTATCGTTTTGTCACCGGTAGCCGCTCTTTCATACATAGGTTCAAACCTGGCGCCATAATTTACTTCGTCAAAAATGTAAGAAGTCCTGGCAACGACAATATTCGAAAACATATCGTCAAAGGCTCTTATAAATACCAGGATTTCGCCCTTTACATTTTCAAAATCACTTTTTGTAAAATGATATATAGGACTTTTTTCTGTAATCGGGTGTACAATTGTCCAGCTTAATGTGAGCGCATTAACGGTGCTAAATTCCAGGTCCAGCTGGTAAAACCGGTTTACCTTTATTCCTTTTTCCTCGACGGTCATTCCCAATGTTACATTAGCCACAGCGTCAACAAGATTCGTATTTTTAAAAGGAGCTACGCGAAGCATTAAAGCGTTAATATCTTTATATGGGGCGATTATAGCATTATGACTGAAGCGGAGATGTGCTATAGGCTTCGAAAATCTTCCGTATAAAAGACCGGTGGCCAAGGCGAAACTCAACAAGCCTAACAACGCTTCAAAAGCAGCAACTGAACTGGATAAAAAGCCAATAGGGCTAATACGGCCGTAGCCAACTGTTGTAAATGTTTGTGTGCTAAAAAAAAATGATTCAGCAAAATTGGTAAGCGTTGATGGCGAGGGGATTTCCCCAAGATTTTTAACCCCGATAAGTAAATAAATACCGGCAAAAAGCAAGTTGATGCAGATATAAAAAAGGAGGATAATGGAGAAAAATTTCCATCGGGACATAAGGAGCATCGTATGATACCAACTTATTCTTTCCAAAAAGCCTACCCCGCTTTTTTCAATATTCGCTCTTCCGTCTTTATTTAAAAACCTTCCTCCATAATTGGAGGGATTTACCCCAAAACCAGTGTTTATCTCCGGTTTTGCGATTGAATTTATTTTATATAATCTGGCCATTTATTGTAAAATATTTGCTCAACAATTTTAATTATTACTGTCGCGATGAATTTTGTTTGTCATCTTACCGGCAATTTCAACATTATAAGTGAATTGAACAATATTAAAAAATGGCAGTCATAAAGAATGAATAGCATAAAAAATTTTTGCCGAATAGTATTAAGTGAAGTTGCTGACTTAGTTAACGCACTGTTTAGCTATGCGAAAGCAGGAAATCAACAACAGATTTGGTTAATAGCAAAATGAGAGCCCCAAAACTCCTGGCTTGTTTCTCAACAAAATATAGTCACCCGCAAACAAATCATTCTTGTTGTAAGGAAAAAGCAGCTACTCAGCATCTTTCCTACATATATATAGAGACCAAAATTTTCCGATTTTAATAATTTTTAAAATATGGAAACTGGCAAGAGATTTTCGCTTGCCTGGCTAGTTTTTACCCCTTGATCCTCTTTTAGCCGCTTGCTCACTTGTCTTCATAATTTGTATTAAATATTATAATATATGATAAAATATTTATTCACATGATATTTTATAAATTGTGGAATTGTAATGTAAGTTAATAATAATGAATTATTTATAAACAATTAATTATAATATTATAAATATAAATATATAACTAATTTTGTTGAAAAAACAAAAAAACGATATGTTTGAAGAATGAAATTAATAATTACAAGAAATTATTCTAATTTGTTTGTTCATTTTTTTATGGTTTGGATAATTTTCGGTAAAACTTCAAATATTAATTTTAAAAATCCAAACCTAATTCTGAAGGCGTGTTCAATTCAGGAAAAGAGAGCTAGCGTTTCTCTACTCAATGAAGAATTCCTACAAAAAACGATGCTGGTAAAAAAGACTGGCGCATTAGCCAAAAAAGGAAAGGGGTCCGGGCAATGGATAACTTTTTTTAAAAGTTAACTAAAATTGGCCCCTTTCATTATTAATCTTTAAATCAAAAAAAATGTTAAGAAAATTTTTCTTAGGAGTGATCGTATGTTTAAGTACTATTCACGGTTTCTCACAAACCGATTCTACTGCGCCAACGTCTCCCGCTCCTACCATTACAGGATCCGTGGATGCTTATTTCCGGTATAATTTTAATGATCCGAAATCCATTGGATCAGAAGACCATTTCAACAATTACACGAGTTTTACCAATTCACAAAATTCCTTTCAATTGGGAATGGCGAGTATCAGGGCTGATCATAGTTTCGGGAAAGCAAGCGCCACGATAGATTTGGGTTTCGGCACAAGGGCTGAAGAATTTTCTTATGGGGACCCATCTCATTCTACTCTTTTTGCGGTAAAGCAAGCTTATATAAGTTATGCGGTTTCCGATAAATTTAAACTGACCATTGGCAAGTGGGCCACACACATCGGGTATGAAGTAACTGACGCATATTTGAACAGGAATTACAGTATGGATTATATGTTCTCTTATGGACCTTTTTCTCACACGGGTCTTAAGGCTGATATAGGCCTTGGCAAAAAAAGTGCTTTGATGTTAGGTGTGGCTAATACGACTGATGTTGTTGCGGAAGCTGGTTCGAGGAGGTACGCACTCGCCCAGTTCAGTACCGGCAGCTCTAACGATAAGGTAAAGCTTTATCTTAATTACCAGGGTTCTTATGGTGGTTCTTTTAGTACTACTCAATTTGATGCTGTGCTTACAGCTGCGGTCACCGATAAATTCAGTATTGGGTACAACGGTACGGTTCAAACAACAAAGCCGGAAGGTATGTCAAGTAACAGCTGGTGGGGTTCTGCGGTTTATTTAACGGTTGATCCTACCACGGCTTTCGGAATTACGCTCAGGGGAGAATATTTTGATAATAAGAAGGCAGTCGTTTCAGCACCTGCTACCAGTATATTCGATTTAACGTTGTCTCCCAATTTCAGAGTGGGGAATCTGACGATAATTCCTGAATTAAGGCTAGATGCAGGTAAGGATGCAATATTTTATAAAGGTGATGGAGTAGCGACCACCAAAACAACGGTCACAGGCCTGCTGGCTGCAACATACCATTTTTAAATCTCTTTAACAATTAACAATTTTACACACCAAAAACCTTAACAATGAGATTATCTGATTTCACCAAAAGCTTTTACTTTTCGAGGAAGGGATTTTTCAAAATCTTTGTCCCATTAATGTTGATTTTATTTATTGCAATTGCAATTCCGGCCGTAGCACAGGATGCTACCGGCGCTAAAACGGGTACAATAAATGATATAACAGCTGCCACCGCAGGAAAACCGACCCTGGAAGAAGTTGCTGCAGACACTGGCCATACTAAAATTGCCATTAACATTATGTGGACCCTGATAGCCGGGTTTCTTGTTATGTTTATGCAGGCAGGCTTTGCAATGGTTGAAACCGGATTTACCCAAAAGAAAAATGTAGCGCACACTATGGCTATGAACTTTATGGTGTATGGTGTGGGTATGCTCGGCTTTTGGATATGCGGATTTGCCTTCATGTTTGGAGGAGCATTAAATGTAGGCGCATTAGGTGGCGCACCTGGTGTAGTTTCGGACGAGTATGTCATTAACCTTTTTGGTCACCCTTTTGGCCTTTGGGGTAAAGTTGGATTTTTTCTTAATAGCAAGGTGTATGACGTGGGCGTTTTCACTTTATTCCTGTTCCAAATGGTGTTTATGGATACCACTGCTACCATTCCAACCGGGGGTATGGCGGAGAGATGGAAATTCAAATCATTTATTGTATTTGGTTTCTTTATTTCAATGTTTGTCTATCCCATCTTCGGAAACTGGGTTTGGGGAGGTGGGTGGTTATCTCAACTGGGCGTAAACTTTGGTCTCGGACATGGCCACGTTGATTTCGCAGGATCTTCTGTTGTGCATGAAGTAGGGGGCGTAGCTGCTCTGGCAGGTGCAATAGTGATTGGGCCACGTATTGGTAAGTATGGTAAAGACGGTTCAGTTAATACGATCCCGGGTCATAATATACCAATGGCAATTATAGGAACATTTATCCTGGCTTTTGGTTGGTTCGGATTTAACCCGGGTTCTACCCTTTCCGGAGGGGATATGCGTATATCAGTTGTTGCAGTCAATACCATGCTTGCCAGTGCAGCAGGTGCGTTTGCGGCAGCTTTGTATATGAAAGCCAAAACCAATAAATGGGATCCGGGAATGATGGCAAATGGGATGCTTGCAGGGCTTGTTGCCATCACTGCTCCGTGTGCTTTTGTAAATCCTCTTTCCGCGGTGATCATCGGGGTTATTGCCGGTTTCCTGGTAATTTTTACTTCTTTCTTCGTTGAACGTACGCTGAAAATTGATGATCCTGTCGGTGCATTTGCTGTACATGGTGCCAACGGTATCTGGGGTGTTCTTTCATTAGGTTTATTTGCAGACGGATCATATGGTGATGGATGGAACGGGGTACCTGGTACTGTAAAAGGATTGTTTTATGGAGATGGAAAACAATTTGTCGCTGAATTAATCGGCGCGGCCACATGCTTTGTATTTGTATTTGTTGTAATGTATATTTTCTTTAAGGTATGCGCCAAAACACCAATCGGTCTCAGATCAGATGCTGCTGATGAAATTGCGGGTCTTGATATTCCTGAAATGGGCATACACGGTTACGTAGATTAACGATCTCATTAGATTGTAGAAAACATGCTGCAAAATTTTTTGCAGCATGTTTTAATTTTTTTTATAACAAATTGCAGAAGGAAAATGGTAAGAAGACTTATAAAAAGGGCGATCGATCCAATCCGGTTTTTTATATCTGACAGCAGATTTATAGGTATTCTTTTGCTTTTATGCACTGCTTTGTCATTAATTCTTTCCAATTCTGCAAATGGAGAATGGTATAGGGGAATTTGGGATAGCCCAATCCACTACGGCAGTTTGCCAATTCTTCTTCCACATTCCGGTTTGAAATGGATCAATGATTTTCTCATGGCCATTTTCTTTTTACTGGCGGGCATGGAAATAAAACGGGAGTTATTAAGTGGCGAATTATCCAGTTTTAAAAGAGCGGTCCTTCCATTTGGCGCAGCTCTCGGCGGTATGGTAGTTCCCGCGCTTATATACGCTGCCTTCAATATAACGACCAGTTTTGCGCATGGATGGGGAATTCCTACTGCGACAGATATAGCGTTCTCCCTGGGCATTGCATCATTATTTGGAAAAAGAGTTCCCGCAAGCCTTAAAATATTTCTAATGGCTTTGGCAATTATTGATGACCTGGGAGCCATCATGGTGATTGCGTTGTTTTATGGAAACCAAATCAAATGGCTGTTTCTGCTATTAGGAGCGGTTGTCTATAGTTTGTTCTGGGTTGTTAACTACTTTAATGTGAAGCAAGGCATCTTGCAAATCATATTGTCTTTAGTATTGTGGTACCTGATTTTTAATTCAGGTGTTGAAGCAAGCATCAGCGGTGTATTAATTGCTTTTACCATCCCGGTAAATTCTTTGCCCAAATTTGAAAATGCTATCCACAATTTTGTAAATTTTATCATTTTACCGCTTTTTGCTTTGGCTAATACTGCTATATTAATACCTCCGGATATTGCAAATTCTTTGCAGGATTCAGTTAGTATAGGTATTATGACAGGCCTGGTTATAGGAAAGCCTGTCGGAATTTTTATATTCAGCAATGTGATGATTAGGTTAAAATTTGCAAAGCTCCCTACTAATACAGGTTTAAAGCAGCTTTTAGGGGTGGGTTCTCTTGCCGGTATCGGGTTTACCATGTCAATCTTTACCACAACGCTTGCTTTTCATGAAGAGATGTATAGAAATATTGCCAAAATTTCAATCCTGGTGAGCCTCATATTATCTATGGCAATTAGCTGGATTTATTTTTTATTTATTGATAAGAAAGTAATTAAACCTGTACATAAAAAACTTTCGTCATCCCATTCGCCGAAATTGGCAGTAGGATAGCTAAATTTCAGAATTTATTTAGTAAGCAATGTTATTCTAAAATTATTTCCTCTTTGAAAAGCTTTTCATTTCTATGAAAGGCTTTTTTCAAAATAAAGCCGGCAGACTATGGGAAATAATTTTTGACAGATAGATTTTTGTGTGAGAATCGTAAAAGTTTTAAAAAAATATCACAGTAGGGAAGGCTTTAAAAAGAATTGTATATATTGAATAGAAAGTATTAAACTTTGTAATTAACATGTCAACAATAATAATTATTGCGTTTATATTAGTAATACTGATTGCCTGCATTTTTTTAGCATGGCGGGATGATAAAATCGGGCACCTTGAAGAGAGAATAGAGATACTGGAGTTACAGGCAAACAAGAAAATAGTAAGCAGGTTATTCTTTGTGGAATTAAAATCCATTAACAGTGTTTTAGATACTTTGAACAATTGCTTTTATGAAATTGATAAGAATGGTGACTATGATATTGACACTGAATACAGGCTTGAAGATGTATCTGACGAATGGTGGGACTCACTATCTAAAGGAGACCTGGACATTGTCAATAAAATAAAATAATTTAGATGGGGTTATTTGTCGCACAAAATAACAATGTTCCTGGTTTTGGCCGGTCTCTGAAATGTTAACAAGTCAATAGCCCAATATTTTTTATGTAGCCGGCAATAATAATTACGGTAAGTCATTTTCGCTTAATATCAACCGGTCACATCATGTATACGCCACCGGGCTCTGTGTAAATTCGGGATGGGGTAAAAAAGCATAGTAACCATATGCCCATTTAGACGCCCGATATGTAATAAAAACAAAAAGCCTTCCCGAATCAGAGAAGGCTTACACCAAATACTACTTATCGAATAAAACTTAGTTAACTGAAATTTGTTTTGCTTCAACCTTCACTTCTTCTTTTTTTGGAAGCGTCAGGGTGAGCAACCCTTTTTCATATTTTGCAGCAATATTTTCCGCAATAACTTTTTCATCTAAAGTGAAAGATCTTTTAAAAGGCTGCAGGCTGAATTCTTTTTTAATTTGCTTTTTATTTTCGTCCTTGCTTTCTTCTTTTTTATCAAAAGAAACAGTAAGAATGTTTTTGTCAACTGTTATTTTGAAATCCTCTTTATTTCTTCCCGGTACATTAAATTCCAATTCAAAATTATCTTTTGTCTCGGAGATGTTTACTGGCGGAAAATTAATGCCATTGTTTTGTGCTGAGGGTGTTTCGTGTAACAGGGTATCAAGGAAACTGTCTAAAGTTTTCAATGAAGGTTGGTTGAATTTTACGTATGTCATTTTTTTAAATTTTATTTTATGCATACCATCAAATTAAATACCATTGAAAATTAGAAGCATCTTTGTCAAATTTCACAGACAATATGTCTTAATATAATTTTTTTAATGACAAAATTTCCATAATCCTTCTAAAAACAATGTTTTTATAACAGTGAAGTTGCTGTAAATTTGCAATCTAAAAATTCAAAAATGTATCCAGAACAGATAGTAATCCCCATGAAGCAAGAATTAACCCGCAATGGGTTTACTGAATTGATAACGGGAGCCGAGGTTGATACGGCAGTTTCAGAGAAGGGAACCACCCTGGTTGTTATCAATTCTGTATGTGGGTGTTCTGCCGGTACAGCAAGACCTGGTGTTTTACTTGCGGTTGAAAACAGTTCAAAAAAGCCCAACCGCCTAACCACCAGTTTCGCAGGGTTTGATATCTCTGCTGTAAATAAAATCCGTGAGCATTTGCTTCCTTACCTACCATCTTCACCTTCAATCGCTTTATTCAAGGATGGTAAGCTGGTGCATTTTATTGAAAGGCATAACATAGAAGGCAGATCAGCGCAGATGATTGCCAATAATCTTGTCGCAGCTTTTGAAGAATATTGTTAAATCTGACATATTTGTTTTGTATATTTCTACCATTATTTTACGGATAGGATAAACATTACAATTTATGTATCTAAATTAAACGGCTTCCATGTATCCAAATTTATACTACGCTATTAATGATTGGTTTGGATGGAAAATCAATGCTTTCAAAATATTTTACACCTTTGGCATTTTTGTGGCGCTGGCTTTTATAGCAGCAGCTTATTTTCTAACGGTGGAGCTTAAACGCAAGGAGAAATCCGGATTGCTGCAACCCCGGGAAGAAAGTATTACCGCGGGCAAACCAGCTTCCTTTTTCGACTTGCTTATTAATGGAATTGTCGGGTTTATTTTCGGCTACAAACTACTTGGTGTTTTCATCGCGAGCCGTTCGCCGGGTTTGGATATCCAGGAATATATATTTTCCTCCTCGGGAAGCTGGATCGGGGGATTGTTACTGGCGGCGCTCCTTATTTTTCTTAAGTACCGTGAGAAACAAAAACAAAAACTTGCCAAACCGGAAAAAAGAATCATAAGAATATGGCCACATGACAGGGTAGGGGATATCGTGATTTTTGCACTTGTATTTGGTATTATTGGTGCCAAGCTTTTTGATAATCTTGAAAACTGGGACAGGTTTGTACAAAACCCTTTGGGTAATTTGCTTTCGCCAAGCGGGCTTACTTTTTATGGCGGACTTATTTTCGCCGCTACTGCTATTTGTATTTACGCGCATAAAAAAGGCATTAATTTATTGCATCTTATCGATGCTGCTGCTCCTGCTTTGATGATTGCATACGCTATCGGCCGTATTGGTTGCCAGGTCTCCGGCGACGGTGATTGGGGCATATTTAATAGCGCCTATATAAGTGACCAGCCGGGACATGTAGTAGCCGCAACTCCACAACAGTACCAGGATAAATTGCAACAAAACGCGGGCTATTTTTTAAATGGTTCTGTTACGGATCCTTCAGGTAATATGGTAAATATAACAGACCGGCATTACGAATCACTGGAGAAAGTTCCGCATAAAAGTTTTCGGGGCCCACGTTTTTTGCCAACATGGATGTTTGCATATGTTTATCCACATAATGTAAACGAGGATGGAATCATGTTGAACAATTGCGAAGGAAAATATTGTCGCGCATTGCCACAACCTGTATTTCCCACGCCTTTTTATGAAACGGTTGCCTGTACATTGTTGTTCCTTTTTCTATGGCTGATAAGAAGGAGAATAAAAGTTCCGGGAATCCTGTTTTCTATTTACCTAATCATGAATGGCGTTGAACGTTTTTGCGTTGAAACCATTCGCGTCAATACGACCTACTCCATATTCGGTATTCATCCTACCCAGGCTGAATTAATTTCAGCAGCATTGGTAATTACCGGCTTATTGGGTAGTATTATCTTCAACAAAAAACATGTTGAATCCAAATCGTAATATTAAGTTTGTTGGCTGCTTTTTTTAGCGGTCGAATATTTTTATTAACACTTTGCAGAAAGTGTTCCCGGGTTTTTAGGAAACACTATTCGTGCTGTTTTATACCTAATTACTCGTGGTACGCCTGGTGCCTTCCCTATATATTTGTGTCAATAATTATATCGTTTAAGTTGTTCCTATGAGTATAATTGGCTGATCTATGCCAGTAAATTTATCTCTTCTTTTTCCTGGTAACCTTTTCCATTCTTAACCTTTACACCATCTCCCGGCAAACCAGCCATAAAGAATTATGACCATCCATGTATAATTATGTACTATGCTAAACAAAGTACCTAGCTTTGAAATGTAATATTTTAAACACAGTAATAAAATTATCATGACCAGATTAACTATTTTATCCGTATTTTTTTTATTTTTCTCAAAACTATTAACTGCACAAGTCGGGGAGGGAAGTATCTCGGGAACGGTAGTTGATGGTGGTGATCAAAAAATAATAGACGCTGCAACTATTTCTCTTTTTAAAGCAACAGATTCGTCCCTTGTGAAAATAAACCTGGCTGATAAAACAGGCAATTTTTTATTTGAACACGTTCCCTTTGGCAAATATTTTTTATTGGCGACATCTACGGGGCATTTGCAAACTTATAGTCCTGTACTGGAAATCCATAAAAATAATACGGTTAGCGCCGGTGCCTTACAGTTAGCCGATAATGTAAAAACGTTACATGCAGTAAATCTTACCGCCATCATAAAAAAGCCGTTTATCGAAAGGAAGATTGACCGGACGATAATAAATGTGGATGCTGCCATATCCAACGCAGGAACTACCGCACTGGAAGTACTGGAAAAATCTCCGGGCGTTACCGTTGACAAAGACGGCAACATCAGCCTTAAAGGTAAGCAGGGTGTTACCATAATGCTGGACGGACGGCCATCTTACCTGAGCGGAGAACAATTAACCAATCTTTTGAAAAATATGCCTTCATCCGAACTCGACCAAATTGAGATTATGACCAACCCATCAGCAAAATATGATGCTGCTGGTAATTCTGGTATCATAAATATTAAGACGAAGAAGAATAAGTTAAAAGGGTTGAATGGAAGCATTACAGCCGGAATAACACAGGCAAAATACACACGAACCAGTAACAGTATCAACTTAAATTATCGCATAGGTAAAATAAATGCATTTGCAAATATTGATTATTCGTATTGGAAAGGGTGGCAGGATCTCTCTATCTATCGTAAGTTCCGGGATACACTCAGCAAACAGGTGGAAACCATTTTTAACCAGGAAACAATCATGCGACACAGTTCAACCTGGCAAAATGTAAAAGTTGGGTTGGACTTTTATGCAAACAAAAAAACAACAGCAGGAATCGTTTTTTCAGGATTTCTCAATCCCGGGAACAATAATGGGTTAAACAAAACTTTATTGGAAGATTCACAGCAGGCAATCGATTCTATCCTCGTTGCCGATAACACTCAAAAAAGTAAAGCAAACAATTTGTCATTAAATGTTAACCTTCGTCATAAGTTTGATACTACCGGGAAGGAGTTTTCAATTGATCTTGATTACCTGAATTACTACCAGAACAGGGATCAGTTTTTAACTAACCAGTTTCTTGATCCCTTGTATAACCCAACGATACCGCAAAGCCAATTGAAAGGCACTTTACCGTCCAATATCAATATATATGCTGTAAAAACAGATTTCACTCTTCCTTTAATGAAATCTGCAAAAATTGAAACAGGCTTAAAGAGCAGTTACGTCACTACAGATAATAATGCGCTTTATCAGAATAACACTTCATCTGGGTATGTTACTGATGAAGGCAAGACAAATCATTTTATCTATAAAGAAAACATCAATGCTGCCTATATCAATTATAGCAGGCAGATTAAAAAATTTGGAATTCAGGCGGGACTTCGTGCTGAAAATACAAATGCCTATGGCCACCAGGTTGGCGATTCAACAAGGGCAGATTCTATATTTAATAAAAATTATGTAAATCTGTTTCCAACAGTATATGTAAGTTATGAAGCTGATAAGAAAAATACATTTGCCATAAATTATGGGCGTAGAATTGACCGCCCCGATTACGAGGATTTAAACCCCTTTTATTACTTCCTGGACGCTTATACATACCAGGTGGGCAATACACTGCTGCAGCCGCAGTTTACTGACAACATTGAGTTATCACATACTTATAATAATTTTTTAACCACAACAATTAATTACAGTAAAACAAAAAATGTGTTTACAGAAGTGCTCAAGCAAATTACAAGCAAAAGAGTAACATTCGATACAAAAGAAAATCTTGCCTCAAGAACTGATTTCGGCCTTGCTGTAAGTGCTTTCTTCCCGGTAACTAAATTTTTAAGTACGAATATTTACACCAACGTTATTAACGATACGTATGAAGGTGCCTTAGACGGCGGATACCTTAAATTGAACAACGTAACTTTTTTTGGTAATATTAACAACCAATTTAAATTTAAAAAAGGATGGAGCGCTGAATTGAGTGGATTTTATCGTTCCAAAGGCCTGGAAGGGCAAATAATTGCAGATCCAATGTGGCGGGCCGATGCGGGGCTTCAAAAAAATATTTTGAAAAATAAGGGTAGCCTCAAATTAAGTGTCAGGGATATTTTCAATTCGCAGGTTTTTTCAGGGTATGTAAACTACCAGGACATTGATGTCTCTATTAAAAACAGGCGTGATTCGCGTGCTGCATCGTTAACTTTTAATTATAGTTTCGGTAAACCTTTACAGAGCCAACAGCGTAGAAAACCAGGAAGCGCTTCAGACGAACAAAACCGTGTGAAAACCGGGGACTAAGAATACATAACGTGCACACATAAACGAAAGGCTGCTTCAATCCGGAGGAGCCTTTTTCATTATACTTTTTGTAAAGATAGGTCGAAATGTTGCTGCGGAATATTCTTTTGGAAATATACCGTCCGTTACCAGGTGTGATGCTATATTGCCTAATGCATCTGAGCACATGGCAGAATAACCATTTCCCCCGCAGGCAACAAAAAGTCCGCGATTATCCAATTGGCCAATATAGGGTTTTCGGTGTTTGGTAAAACTTACAATGCATCTCTTTGTGAAATATTCGTTTGCCTGCAGGCCAGGTATAATTTTTAAAAGCGCATCTTTCAATACTTCCAAGTTATTATCACTTGGTCCGCTTCTGAACCAATCCCGGATATCTTCAATGTTATCGAAATAGATATCTCCCGGCAAATTGCAACCCATCTTTAGGTAATATTTTCCATCGGGATATTGAACAGGCTGAATTAAGTAGACATTCTTATACGCAGGATTATCAATTTCATACAATAAAGATGGAAGCTTTGATAACCGATGCGCTTCCCGTGCAGTTACATTTGCCCATAACGTGGTTTCACCTTTTAAAGAAAGGACCAATTTCTTTTGAATGAGACTGAAAAAATTAATAAAAGCACCGGGACATAACAATATCTTTTTTCCATTATATATATTTCCACTTACTGTTTTTATTCGCAGGAAATCATCTTCATAGTCAATTTCAGTGGCAATGTTGTCAATTACGGTACCATCGTTTTTTCGAAATATATTTAATTGGGCCTTAATCAATAATCTTGGATTGATATAGCCCGACGGAGATTTTTCAAATATTCCTTGCGATGACGCGGGAAAATTGAAGTCATGAAAAGCTTGTTGAATTGCTGTTCCGTTTTCAAAAAAATCACACGTCAGTTTAAACGCTTTGGATTGTTTTTCAATCAGGTCGAGATAGCTATCGTTACCGGTAGGGTTTACATAAAGGCAACCCACCCCGTAATGAAAAGCAACACCACCCTGTTGTTCAAGAAAACTATATTGCCCCGAAGATTGAAGATTAAGCAATGTCCATATAGGGTCAGTCCCTATAATTCTCTGCACCCTTGCCTGGTCGTAATGGCTTGAAAATACGATAGCTTCGTTAACATCAGGATTTTCGTCAGGACCTATAATGGCCACATTTTTTTGGGACTGGCTTATATACCTTGCTGCAGCCGAACCAATCAGCCCCTTCCCAATAACAATGTAGTCGAATATCATCTTTTCAAATTAGGAATTTAACCGGAGAGTTTTCAGGAAAATATTGCATTACAATATAAAAAATATTAATTTTTCACTACTGAATCCAGGTTTACTCATCTTAAATTTAAAATAATGAAAAAAACAACTTCTAGCCAGGTTAATGAGCGTCGCGATTTTTTAAAAAATGTAACGGCGGGGGCTGCAGCATTAGGTTTAACTATGTTTGCTCCTCCCTTCAAATTATCTGCATCTCCATTAGGCGGTGACCCCGGTGATGCAGATGCCTGGTTTAATAAAGTAAAAGGAAAACATCGTATGGTATTTGATGTTACCAGGCCTAATGAAATGCTCCCATTTGCATGGCCAAAAATTTTTATATTAACCAACAACGCTACAGGCACTCCCGCAAACGATACCGGAGTCGTAGTTGTCTTACGTCACGACGCTATTCCTTATACTATGGAAAGTCGTCTTTGGGAGAAATATAAATTTGGTGAATTTTTTAAAATTAATGACCCTAAAACAAAAGCGCCATCCGTTCGTAATATGTTTTGGCAACCTAAGCCAGGTGACTTCGAGGTTCCAGGGGTTGGAGCGGTGCAAATTGGCATAAATGATTTGCAGTCCGATGGCGTAATGTTTTGTGCCTGCAATATGGCCCTGACTGTGATGAGTACAGTAGTAGCGGGCAGCATGAAAATGGATGCTACGGAAGTCCATAAAGATTGGGTTGCCGGAATTTTGCCCGGAATACAAATTGTTCCGTCTGGTGTTTGGGCCGTAGGAAGAGCTCAGGAACATGGTTGTACTTACTGTTTTGCAGGATAATGACCCGTTGGATATGGCATCATTGTTCTTTCATTCAATGAAATAAAAATATCCCTCAGGTAACTGTTTTAATTATTGCGTTCCAGATTTTCGCCTGCAGGCTGGGATAAAGAGCCCTGGCCGGTGCCCTCGCCGGCCAGGGCTTTAATATAGCGTGCCAATTTGGAATGCACTTTTTTATTGCCTGGTTAAATAAAACACCTATCTTGTCGTTACCTCTCCTTCCGTAAGTGCGCTAATATTTTGTATCCCATCTATCGTGAATTAATTTATTATTCATCTTTTAAAAAAGTCAAAATGAGAAAATTTATTAGCAGCATGCTGTGTATGGTTTTTTTACTAATTACACTCCAGGGTAACTCACAGAAAATGGAATGGACCACTACATCCGAAGTGGCCAGCACGCTGGGGCATGAAGGTTCCGTTCACATGATGAACGCAGAATTTGAACAGGCATATCAGAATTTTTCTGAAGCGGTAAAACTGGACCCTGATTTTACGGTTGCATTGGTATTTATGACAAATCTTACTTACGGTAATGTAAGAAAAGATTATGCGCAAAAAGCATTAAAAAGTGCTACAAACAAAACAGAAGGGGAGAAATTATTCGCATCACTGGTTGATTCGGCCGGTACCCAGCAAAGCAGGAGTGATACCTGGGCGAAACTTCATGCTATGTTCCCCGATGGTGCTGTGCTGGCGCACTTTTATGTAATAACTAGAGCTACGCCCGGGGAGAGTTTCAATGCGGCAGAAGATTACGTTAAAAAATTTCCTGATCAGCCGGGCATGTATAACAATTTGGCCTATTTCTACCTCCAAAATAAAAAGGATACTGCAATGGCCAAACAATATTTTGAGAAATATATTACCATGTATCCTGAAGGAGCTAACCCTTACGATTCAATGGGCGAATTTTGCCTGGATACCGGTGATGCTGACAATGCTGAGAAGTATTATAGGATGGCATTGGAAAAATATCCTTTCCTGAATAGTTCGGTAAATGCGCTTCAGAAAATAAACGCCGGTAAAAAGAAATAATTTTGTAAACTTTTCACAAGGGGGCTGCAGGTGGCCCCTTTTATTTACTTATCATTCGTCTTTTCCTCACGATTACTTAACACGTTATTCCCCCTCTTCCCATTCTTTATGAAATTGTTCCAGGAAAATTACCATGAACTGATGCTTTTCAATAGCTAATTTTTTTCCTGTTTCAGTGTTCATTCTATCTTTTAGCACCAGTAATTTTTCATAAAAATGATTAATGGTAGGCGCTTCACTTTTTTTGTAAGCATCTTTCGTCATTTGCAGGTTGGGAGCTATCGAAGGATTATAGATCTCCCTGTTTTTAAAGCCTCCGTAAGTAAAGGCTCTTGCGATTCCAATAGCGCCGAGCGCATCCAACCTGTCCGCATCCTGTACCACAGCCAATTCCGGGGAATAAAAACCATTGGTAAAATTTCCACCCTTAAAAGAAATATTCCTGATTATATTGTCGATGTGCGTAATAATTTCTTTTTCCACAAAACGTTCTGTCAGGAATTTCTTTGCTTTTTCAGGACCAATATTTTCATTACCATTAAAAAATTTTGCATCAGCAATGTCATGCAGCAATGCAGCCAGTTCCACAACAAAAATATTCACAGGCTCAGTTTGCGCGATCAGTTTAGCATTGTTCCATACACGCCGGATATGCCACCAATCGTGACCTTTTTCTGCGCCGTGCAATTCTTTTTTTACGAAGGCAATCGTCTCAGCAATTATTTCTTCCTGGTCCATCCGGTTACAATTATTTTAAAATCAGCAGGCGTAATTTCTAAATTGCAGTATCCTAACGGTAACCAGTACCTGTAGAATTGCCTGAAAAAATGAATTCTTACATCACCCCTTTCTTTTTCCTCTTTTTATAATACTATCCCACACCGGCAACACATCGGGTGAAAGATCAAAGTAGATGATGGAGCCGACATACAGTGCAATGAATACGCCGCTTTTTAAAACCATTGCAAAAAAGCCATGTAGATTCATAAAAGCATAGTAACAAATAGCAAAGCATATTAAGGCAATGATGATGGAATAAATGGTCTTCATGCTGAATGGATGCATGTTGAATTTTCTTTTTAAAAAAATAATTCTTATTACGTTATAAACGGTAAAGGAAATTACGTATGAATAACCTGCGCCGATAATTCCGAAATGTTTTACCAGGAGGTAGCTCAGGGGGGTAATCAGGATAAACAAAATTATGCCACTCAACAGATCAAATCGCCAAAAAATAGAAGTACCGATAATTTGGGCGTTTACTCCTGTTCCCAAATCAATAATTCGGGCGATTCCCAGGAAGAAAAAAATAGATTGTGATTGAAGATAATCCGTTTTAAGTCCGAAAGTTTTTACGGCGTCTGTATAATTGAGCCACACGACTAAAAAAATACCCAGCGAGGCAATAAGAAGATTGATGCCTGACCGCTGGTAAATCAACGCAATTTTTTTGTAATCTTTATCTTTCCAGGCTTTGGAAAGAGTTGGTATAGATGCAGCAATGGCACCTCTCTGCGGGGCCTGTACCAGGCCTGCTACAACGCTTCCGAGATTAAAAATGCCAGCGGCGGCTGTGCCCAATATTGACATAATAACTAAAGAGTCAATAAACTGGGCTATCATAAGTATCGTGCCACCAAAATAAATAAGAGATGCTAAAGAAACGATTTTTTTATAAAACTTCCTGGTGACCCTGCTTACTGAAAATGTGAGGTAGAATTCCTTTTTCCATACGAGGTATATCAGCAACACGAAAGCGACTATTCCGTAAGTAAATGCATATAATTTTATAAAAGTATCAAAGCTTTTAATACACTTAAAACTAATCAGGAAAATAAGGATTGTGGTTAACAAACGAAAAAGTAATTCTCTTAAAAATGTAGTAAAGATGGATTTTCGAAGATTCCAGGCGAATACTTCGAACAAAGAATACAATAGAAGGGATAATCCGAAAGGAAAAACCCAGAAGTAGTATTGAATAAATTCAGGAGAGTTTTTGCCAAACTTTTGTACTACAAGATCTTTAAAAAAAATTCCTGCAAGAATCACGAAACAGAATCCTATAAGGCTAACAATGAGCGCCCATGTCAGCAAATCATTTTTCTTCTTTGGTAGATTGTCATTATAATAGGGATAGAATTTATACACTACAGAAATCATCCCCATATTGGCGAATGCAAACATCAGGTTTCCGACTCCGACAAAAATGGTGGATACCAATCCATACTGCGAAGGGGTAAATGGGGATCCTTGTCTCGTAAAGAGATAAGTATTAATAAAGCCAATGAAAAAACCGGCGTAGACAAAAATCGTTGAGATGATACTTTGCTTTCGTATCTGCGACATAATTAAATTTAAGTGGCTAAATTATTTTAATTAATTTGATTTGTATAGATATAAAAATTTTCATCCACTTGTAATTGCATCATATTTATTTTTAATTGCTGCATTTTTTCTGTGGGATAAATAAATTGCAGGTCTCCTTTTTCATTATTAATTCTTACCGGCATATCAAAACCCGGTACAACATTGATCCAGCGATAAGAGAGTACACCGTTCTTTAAAGAATAGGCTAATGTTGGAATTTTTATGGTTCTCAGGTATTGATCAAATACTCTTGAAAAATCAATTCCCGATTTTTTGCTGATGTAATCTTCAACCTGTTTGGAAGTAATTGTCTGGTGATAAAAAGTTGTATTCAATCCTCTCAAAATGTTCCTGAACAGGGTATCATTATTAATTACCTGGCGAATAGTATGCAGCATGTTCGATGCCTTATAGTAAATATCTATCGGCCCATCAGCGTTTACACCGTACGGAGAAATAACCGGGTGTTTGTTTTCAATATTTTTTCTAATGCCAATAAGATACTCATCCGCTGCTTTTTTGCCAAACCAATATTCGGTGAAAAGCGTTTCGCTATAACTGGTAAACCCTTCGTGTATCCAGCTATCGGCAATATCCTTTGACGTAATGTTGTTGCCAAACCATTCATGGCCGCTTTCATGAACAATGATAAAATCCCATTTAAGCCCAACTCCCGTTCCTGAGAGATCCCGGCCCAGGTAACCATTGAGAAAATGATTGCCGTAGGCTATCGCGCTTTGGTGTTCCATGCCCAGGTGTGGCGCTTCCACCAGCTTATAGCCATCTTCATAAAAAGGGTAGGGACCAAACCAATATTCAAATGCCTCCATCATCCGGGGTGCTTCCTTAAACTGTTTCCTGGCTTTTACCAAATCTGAATCGAGTACCCAGTAGTCCATAGTTAACGGGCCTTTTAGACCATTGTAGATTTCTCCAAAATGTGTGTATTTGCCTAAATAGGGAATGAAGTCATAATTATTAATAGGATTAACAACCGCCCATGTAGTAGTAGTGGTGCCATCGTTATTATCAATCTTACTTCTCCTTCTTCCGTTACTTACCGCTATTAAATCAGTTGGCGCTGTGATGTGCATCGTAGCGCTATCGGGTTCATCGCCCTGGTAGTCTTTACAGGGATACCAAACACTTGCACCCAAACCCTGGCAGGTAATTGTAATCCATGGATTGCCTTGTTTATCTAAGGCCCAGGTGATACCGCCGTCCCATGGTGGCTTTACGGCGACGCGGGGTTTGCCATGATAATAAACCGTGAGGTAATTTTCATTTTGTAAGGCAGGAATTTTCTTTCTCATATTAGGGATATCTATAAAATAAGCATTTCCATCTCTTTTAAAACTGTTAGTAGTGAGATTAACCATATTACTTACCATAAAACTCTTTACACTATCTATCACCATTGGCTCCTGTAAATCAATTTGCATAATTGAATCCGGTTTCAAAACTTTAAATGAAATAATATTGTATCCGCTTATCGTACTATCCTTCAAATTAAATTTTACATGTAAATCATATTTGGTGGCATCCCACCACGTTCTTCCCGGACCATTGCTTCCGCGCAGCGTATCTGCATGAGTAAATGGCTGGCTAAAAGACGTGTTAAAAAGAATAATCAGTAAATATAATATGGCGACTGTCTTTTTCATTTGCTAAATTTATTTTTTCCGAAACAAATATGAAGTTAAAAAATCTAATGCCCTTGTCAATTATAAAATTATTAGTGAAGAATAGTCTACTTGTTGTAATGGCGATATACTTCCTGGGTTTGCCTTCCTGTAAACACCATACAAGAGATAAAAATATTTTTCATTATAATGAACAATCCGGTATCGCTACGCTTGATCCTGCTTTTGCAAAAAATCAATCTATTATGTGGGCGGTGCACCAGGTGTATAATACGCTTATTCAAACAGATGACAGTATTCATCTGGTACCATCGCTTGCCAAAAGTTGGGACATCTCCATGGACGATATCCTTTTCACTTTCCATTTACGGGATGATGTTTTTTTTCATGACAATGATGCTTTCCCCAATGGCAAGGGCAGGAAAATGACTGCGCAGGATGTCGTATACAGTTTCAGCCGCATTATGGATAGAAACACTGCAAGCAGTGGCGCGTGGATATTTAACAACAGGGTTGATTCCTTACATGCATTTACCGCTATTGATGACACAACTTTTCAGTTGAAGCTTGCAGCTCCTTTTCACCCAATTCTTGGTATTTTAAGTATGCAATATTGTTCTGTTGTGCCTAAGGAAGTAGTAGAAAAGTATGGAAAAGATTTTCGCAGGCATCCCTGTGGCACCGGACCTTTTGAGCTCGTTGCCTGGGAAGAGGGACAGGCATTAATTCTTAAAAAAAGCCCTTTGTATTTTGAGAAGGACAGTATTGGAGCCAGGCTACCTTATTTAAATGGTATTAAGGTTTCTTTCTTTGAAAATAAAGCGACTGAATTTCTAGAATTTCAACAGGGCAGGCTCGACTTTATTAATGATATTGATGCTTCCTTTAAAGATGAGGTGCTCACCAAGAGCGGCGACTTACGAAAGGAATGGAAAGGGAAGATTGTACTTCAAAAACATCCCTACCTCAATATTGAATACCTGGGTATATTAAATGATACGACCCTGGAAATTGTAAAAAATTCACCACTCAGGAATCTAAAAGTACGGCAGGCTATCAATTATGGTTTCAACCGAAGAAAAATGATGTTGTACATTCGAAATTCTATCGGTACTTCTGCGGAAAGCGGTTTCATTCCCGCAGGGTTTCCTTCTTTTGATTCTGCCGGGGT
This sequence comes from Ginsengibacter sp., assembly GCA_039933035.1. Lineage (GTDB taxonomy): Bacteria > Bacteroidota > Bacteroidia > Chitinophagales > Chitinophagaceae > Ginsengibacter. The sequence continues at coordinate 45,297 of JBDTOV010000011.1, forward strand.
TATCGGTTACCATTATGATCCCGGCAAAGCGTTGCAGTTACTTAAGGAAGCTGGGTATCCAAATGGTATCGGGCTGCCCCTAATAAAATTACTTACCATCCCCATGTATGCCGAAATTTCAAGTTACCTGGCGAGTGAACTGCAACAAATAGGCATCAAGATTCAGGTGGAAACCGTTCAGAAAAGCCTGTTGCTGGAAGAGACAGCTAAATCGGATGCCTTATTTTTTCGCGGAAGCTGGATTGCCGATTATCCTGACGCAGAAAATTACCTCAGTGTTTTTTATGGAAAAAACCCGGCGCCTCCCAACTACACGCGATATAAAAATCCCCGGTTTGATGCATTCTATGAACATGCATTGGCGGAGAAAAATGATTCCCTGAGAATGAAAATTTATCAACAGGCTGACCAGCTAATGATAAAAGACGCACCGGTGGTTCCTTTATGGTACGATATGGTGATCCACCTTGTACATCCATACGTAGAAAATTTTGTACCTAACAGCCTTAATTTACTTGAACTTAGGAAAGTCAGGTTAAGTGATTGATTTTTTTAATAAGTTAAACTTCGTATATTCGAGCCCGTTACGATTTAATAATCGTAGCTTACCGTATTTCAAATTTTTCAATTAATTACCTGATGTTTGCTATCCTCTTATTCTTTTTTTGCCATTGGTTTTTATCTTTATTCTTTCATTCGTTTTTCCTGCATCGCTATGCTTCTCATCAAATGTATACAACTTCAGGAAGATGGGAGAAGGCTTTTTATGTAATGACCTGGGTTACCCAGGGGTCTTCCTTTTTGGTACCAAGAGCCTACGCAGTTATGCATCGAATGCATCATACTTACAGCGACACAGAAAAGGATCCGCATTCGCCACATTTTTTTAAAGATATATTGCAAATGATGCTGCATACGCACAATATTTTTAATGGCTTTCACTCGGGTAAGAACCTTCCCGATCCTCAATTCACTAAAGAATACATTCCAACGTGGAACCGGCTTGATCGAATGGGGAATCATGTAATTACCAGGCTGGTTTTCGCCCTCGGTTATACAACGTTTTATATAATTTTCGCTCCAAACCTCTGGTGGTTCCTGTTACTGCCGGTGCATTTTATCATGGGGCCTATACAGGGGGCTATTGTTAATTGGTTTGGGCATAAGCTGGGATATTCAAATTTCAATAATGGCGATCATTCTAAAAATACAACTCCGTGGGGTTTCATTATGATGGGAGAGTTATTTCAAAATAACCATCATTTTAAAAAGCTGGATCCAAACTTCGCGAAGAAGTGGTATGAATTTGATGGAACATACATCATCATGACAGCTCTCCAGTATTTCAGAATTATCAAATTAAGGCCCTTGGTCATTAAGGGCTGAGTGGTAACAACGGTTGTCAGCAGATCTTTCTAAATTAAATTTTAATAAGACAATATCTTTTTTACAAAAACTTTCAAATATACGTGTCCAGCAAAATACGATTCGCTAAAGCAAAAGATTTAGACTTTTATTCAACGCTCAATAACAGGGTGGAGGAATATTTTATTGATAATAAAATATCGAAGAATGCCAATTGGGTAATGACTTTTAAGGTCATATTTTATTTGGCGGTATTCACCACGGCTTACCTGTTGCTTATTTTGGGAAGTTACGGTGTTGCCATGCAATTTGTATTATGGATCATTTTAGGATTTTTCACAGCTTTTATTGGGCTCAATATTTCTCACGATGCTATTCATGGCTCTTTATCGGGGAATAAGCGGGTTAATAAAATTTTAAGCTACACGTTCAACATAATTGGAGCAAACGCTTATCTATGGGGCATTATGCACAATATTGTTCACCATACCTATACCAATATTGAAGGGCATGATGAAGATATTCAGTCGGTTCCTTTGTTAAGAATGTGTCCCCATCAAAAATTAATGAAAATTCATCGGTATCAATATTGGTATGCATTTTTATTTTATGGATTCGGATCCCTTTCATGGGTCTTTATAAAAGATTATGTAAAGTTTTTTAAAAAGAAGATCGGTAATTATGAGCATAAAAAGCATCCGGCTATAGAATATTTTAATTTATTTTTCTTTAAAGCGGTTTATTATACCCTCTTTCTTGTAATACCGCTTATTTTAATTAAGGCTTTATGGTGGCAGATTTTACTCGGGTTTTTTGCATTGCATTTTTGTGAAGGTATCACAATGGCCGTAATATTTATGTTGGCACACGTAGTTGAAGAAACCCATTTTCCTTTACCAAATGAAAAAGGAAATATACAAAATTCGTGGGCCGTACACCAGTTATATACTACCGCTGATTTTGGCAGGGAAAACAATCTTTTAAACTTTTTTTGTGGGGGTTTAAACTTCCAGATAGAGCATCATTTATATCCTCGTATTTGCCATGTGCATTATAAGCCAATATCCGATATCGTTAAAAAGACGGCAGAAGAATATAACCTCAGGTACAATGCCAGTCCTACTTTTGGCAGTGCTATCCGGTCGCACATACGCCTGTTAAAAAAATTGGGCAATGGCGAATTTGTTGCCAATGCCAATTGATCATTTATGGAACCTTTTAGGCGAAAAGTCACCAGGGTTTATATTTTTTCAAATACAAGCCTGAAGTGATCCATTGTTTCATTTTCGAAACAGATTTTGTTAGGGCTTATTTTGAACACAGCCACCAGGTGCCTGAATTCTTTGTCAGTAAATAACCTGGGGATAAGGGAAGCATACAAAAAATATTTCTTGAGATTAAATTTTCTAAACTTAACCCGCCATCTTTTTATTGTTTCGATGTAGTCAATTCTACCGCTGCTTTTAGATATTAATTTAAAATAGGGCGCTGCATTTTTTATAACCTGTTCAGCGCCATAAGGTAACCATGATCCTGGAAATTGTTTTACCATTAAGGCCATAGCATACGATGGAGAATTCTTCGGAGCGTCAACACTTACCTCGTCCAATGGCATCATATTTTTACTAAATACCATTGTCTGCATATAAAATCTTCCTCCTGTTGGCAACAATTCCTGCAGGCCTTTAAAAAAAGTATGATATACTTCATCCTGTTTTCCTTCCTTATATTCTTCAATAGAGCAGAAATGTTCCATACCACCTATACAGGTTACCGCATCAAAGACACCATAAGTTTCCGGCGTAATTTTCCTGCAATCCATCACACGCACATCCAAACCATTATTCACACAGGCCGCTGCCTGCCCTGACGATAAGGTTACGCCCATTCCGTTGGCTCCCCGATTTTTAATATATTTTAGAAACGGTCCCCATCCGCAGGCCATATCCAACACCCTGGTACCATTTTTTATACCTAGACTATCGGCGATGAATGTATGTTTATTTTTTTGGGCTTCTTCTACCGACATAGAAAAATCCGCATTAAACATGGCCCCGCTGTAATCCGCGTTTTCTCCCATGCTTAAACGGAAGATTTCATCAATAGTGGTGTACGTAAAATCAAGATCATTTTTTGTTGCCATTGAAAAAATATTTTTATTTTTTGTGTGATTTGGATTGAAGATGTCTCAATAAAGAGATAATGGGCGGTGAAATTAATGCAATTATCTGATAGTAATCCGAACGCCGGCCTGGGGTACCAACATAGTAGTTCTTGAGTTATTTTCCTGGAACGAAACATCTCCATTTCCATTAATATAAGGGTCCGTCAGGTAAGTGGTGTAAGATCCTATTAAATAGGCCACTTTTAACTCCAGCCCTATATCATCTCTTTTATTTAAAGGGATATCGATGCCACCGGCAGCACCATAAGCAAATGCCCAATGTGCTTTGGAAGAATTGGAATACGAAGGGTTATAGTCGCTGTAATACGTAAGCCGTTCAACCGTAACTGTAGAGAAAAAGACATTCCACCCGGCAGTAATATCCACAAAGGGTTTTACCTTCCCAAACTTTGAAGATTGGAAACGCGTAAGGAACATCAGCGAAAAGATATTACTTGTCGCGGTAACTTTAAAGTCATCATAAAATCCAAATACATAACCTGAAAAATATTGTGCTGCCCGTGCCTTTTCCTGGATACCCAATTCAATTCCAAACTTTACAGGAACTATTTGCAATGGCCTGTATAAAAAGTTTGCACGCACTCCATAGCCCGCATCTGGATTTGTTTCTTTATAATCACCTTGTGGCAGGGAAAGCTGGCCAGTTATAGATGCAGAGAACTTTTGTGCAAACGAAAATGTATGCGCAGAAACGAGAAATATAAGAGTATATAAATATTTCATCAGTAGGTTTTATGTTTTTTGCTTATCACTAAAAACTTTTTTCAGTTTATCCATTTTCGGCTTTATTACAAAGTAACAATAGGGTTGCGAGCCGTGGTTTTTGTAATAATCCTGATGATAATTCTCGGCTGTATAAAAATTTGTGAAAGGCTCAATGGCGGTTACAATGGGATTATTAAATACCCCGCTCGTATCAAGTTCCTGTTTATATTTGTCGGCTTTTTCTTTTTGTTCTTCGTTGTGGTAAAAGATCACGCTTCTGTATTGCAGGCCCGTATCGTTTCCCTGCCTGTTTAGGGTGGTAGGATCTTGGGTAGCCCAAAAAACTTCCAATAATTCATCGAAACTTATAACAGATGGATCATATTCAATTGTAAGCGCTTCCGCATGGCCGGTCTCTTTGCGGCAAACTTCTTCATAAGTAGGATTTTCCACATGCCCGCCACTGTACCCACTCGTTACGTATTCTACACCCTTCAATTGTTGAAAAACGGCTTCAGTACACCAGAAACATCCGTTGCCAAAAGTGGCGACTTCCGTATTTTTATCACCTGTCATAAAATTCGTTTACTTTATACTTCGGGTTATGCGCCCGCTTGTTACCATGAAAGCTATTTAGTATAACAACAAACAACCATCTTTTTAGTTTTCCTGATCAAAGATATGTTCTCCATATTTTATATTAACACAAAATGAAATTGAAAATACTTTTTTTATTTTTTTCATCAGAATTATCTCCCAAACGGGTCTAATAAAAACTATGCACGATACTACAGAAACTTCTTACGTCTTGAGATTATTGCCGGGTGCTGATTTATACATATCAATCAAAAATTTTGTATCAACCCATTCCATAGAAGCCGGTTGGATTGTTAGCTGTGCAGGAAGCCTTTCAGCATATTCTATTCGCTTTGCTAACCAAAAAGAGGCTGCGTCAGGGAAAGGTTATTTTGAAATTGTGAGTCTTAGCGGTACCGTTTCTCTTAATGGTTCCCACGTCCACATGAGTATTTCCGATAGCACCGGAAATACCATTGGTGGCCATCTCATGGACGGTTGTAAAATTTATACAACCGCAGAGATTGTTTTGGTGGCTTCTGATAAATATTTATTCACAAGAGAAAAAGAGGAAGGCTCTTCATGGAAAGAATTAAAGATTACAAAAAAACAGACTCCTCATTAGTTCTTTCCTGTTTAACCTCGGGTGCATTTCAAAATGTCGCGAGGTTGCCAACCTTCAATAAGTTTGTTTTAGGTTAAAAGCACTTATCTCCAAGGTTGGCAACCTTAAACTTAAAGCAAAGATCTGAAATGCACTTGTTTAAACTCCTTTGATCAATGTATGCTTATTTTTGTATTACATTAAAAGACTCTGTCCATTTGATTCATGAAACTATTTCCCTCTTCTGCTATACAGCAACTTGAATTTAATAAAATACAGGTTTTACTGGCAAACTATTGCCGTACAGAATATGCCAGGAATAAGGCGGAAACTTTGCGCATTCATACCCGGAAAGAATTTATACTGCCGGAATTACAACAGGCTTATGAATATAAATTATTTTTTCTCAATCATATTTACTTTCCTGACGATGCGGTAATAAATCTTACCAAAGAATTGAGGCTTTTAGGCATCGAAGGTTCCGTACTTGCCGGTAGCCAGTTTTTGCACATTAAAAAACTGGCGTTTACGATACAACAAATTTTCAGGTGGTTTGATAATGACCGGCGGACAGCGTTTCCTTCACTCGCAGTAGTTATCAATGAAACTTATTTTGAAAAGACTATCGTGGAGTTGATTGACGGAATCCTGGATGATGATGGTAACGTAAAGGACAATGCATCGGAAGATCTCTCAGAAATACGTATGCGATTGTATAAAAAAAGAAATGAACTAAGAAGGCTTTTTGACAGGATCGTAAGCCGGCTGAATAAGCAGGGCTATCTCGCGGAAATTGAAGAAAGCTTTATGAACGGCCGCCGCGTGCTTGCTGTGTTTGCGGAACAAAAACGGATGATAAAGGGAATTTTACACGGGGAGAGTGACAGCCGCAGAACTGCATTCATTGAACCAGAGGAAACGACAGGGCTAAACAATGAAATTTTTTCTCTTGAAAATGAGGAAAAAAAGGAGGTATATAAGATATTGCAGGCGCTCACTGCGCAACTTCGTTCGTATCATTCCTTGTTGAGTATTTACCATGGCATTCTTGGTGAATATGATTTTATAAGAGCCAAGGCTAAGCTTGCTTTGGATTACAATGGCAACCTGCCAGCCGTACATGATAAAGCTTTCCTAAAGCTGGTAAATGCCTGTCACCCGCTATTGTATATTTATAATGAAAAGCAACAGAAGCCTACTATTCCCGTTAACCTTACCCTGGATGATACCAATCGTATACTGGTTATCAGCGGGCCGAATGCCGGTGGCAAAACAGTAACATTGAAGACAGCGGGGTTGCTACAAATGATGCTACAAAGCGGCCTGCTCGTTTCGTGTAGCCCTGAGAGTGAGTTTGGCATTTTTAAACAACTTATGATCCATATTGGAGACACCCAAAGCCTGGAATTTGAGTTGAGTACCTATTCATCTCACCTGTTGAATATGAAGTATTTTATGGAAAATGCCAATGGAAAAACATTATTTTTTATAGATGAACTCGGGAGTGGCAGTGATCCCAATTTGGGTGGTGCTTTTGCTGAAGTGATCATGGAAGAGCTCGCGAAGAAGCATGCCATCGGCATAGTGACTACGCATTATTTGAATCTTAAAGTGATGGCTAATAAAGTGCCGGGTATTATTAACGGGGCTATGGCATTTGATGAAAAAAACTTAAAGCCTTTGTATAAGTTGATTGTCGGAAAGCCTGGTAGCTCTTATACTTTCTCCATTGCGGAACGCATCGGCCTTCATCATTCTCTAATCAACAAAGCAAAGCAACTGGTCGATGAAAATCATTTTAGCCTTGATAAATTGCTGAACCGCACAGAGCAGGACCTGCAGGAGGTTCAGACTGAAAGAAAAAATCTGGATACGCTTTTAAAAGAAAATAGTAAACTAAAAAAGGAACTGGAGTATGTGATCAACCGGGAGAAACACGAGCAGCAAATTGAATTGCTGAAAAATCAAAATCAAATAAGTGAAGAAAAGTTTTTGTACCTGAAAGATATGGAGCGAAAATTGAAATCAATGGTAATAGAATGGAAAAAAACCGAAGATAAAAAAGCGGTGATTAAAATGATACAATCCCTGCTTTTTAAACAAAGAGAAAAGCAAGTGGTAGAAAAGCAACAAAAGAAAATTGATACAAAATATATGGAAACTGCGGAACCTGTGAAAGAAGGAAATAAGGTAAAAATGATCAGCAACAGGCAGGTTGGTATCGTAACAAAAATCAGGGGCAAAAAGGCAATTGTGCAGGTAGGTTCCATTCCGATAACCATTGATATTACCGAATTGATTGTGGTAAAAGATAAAATAGAAAATCCTGTAGAAGAAAACGTCGATAAAAAACCATAAGCTGGTAAATTTCCTATTTTTTATCAATGCCAGAATTACACGATGAATTTACATAAGAATTCAGGCCGGAGTCATTGTCAGCAGTTTTAGTCAGCATTAAAAACATAATGTTGGTTATCATAAATGCAGTTGAAAATTCTTTTATGTAATTGCGGGCGGCAATCTAAAAGAAATACTTTACTAACGGGAGATAAAATTATTTAAACAACCACCACACCACGCCAACAGCAGTCTTTACCTTTAATGATTATAAATGCCCATAATGTCAACGGTTAAATGCCTTACCCGGCCCTGGAAATATAAAGTTTAGTCCGGGCTTATTTTCATCCTTTGACTCCTTTTTGCGCAGTTGTATTTGGGCAACAGGAGAGTTTACCTGCGTTATTGCAATGTTCAAACCCCTTAATGGATCCATTCCGGTTTGGTTCACTTAATTATTCTTATACTATTTTATGACTATTATTACTTTTATACAATAAACGCAGCATAGAAGGTAATACAATTAACAACAACGGAAGCGCAATTAAAAATCCACCTATAACGGCAATAGCTAATGGCTGATGCAGCTGGGCGCCGGCGCCTATTCCCAAAGCAAGTGGCATCAACGCTATGATGGCCCCTATGGCCGTCATTAATTTTGGACGAAGCCTGGTGGAGATGGCATACACGATAGATTCATCCACATTTTTATCGTGCAACGTTTCTTTGAACTGAAGAAAAGTGAAGATGGAATTTTCACCAATAATTCCCACAATCATAATAAGCCCTGTATAGCTGCCCACATTTAAAGGCGTGCCGGTAATGAATAAAGCAAGATAACTGCCGGCTATGCCCAGCACAGCAATGATAAGGATAATAAAGGCGGCTTTTATTTCTTTAAACAAAAAAAGAATTACAGCAAATACCAGTATGCTGGAAGCAATTAATATATTCAGCAGTTCCGAAAAAGATTTTTGCTGCTGTGCATAATCTCCGCCATATTCAATGGAATACCCTGCCGGAAGATTGATTTTTTTACTTAACTCGCTTTTAATTTCCTTCATAGTGCTGCCGAGGTCGCGGTTATCGAGTCGGGCAGAAACAACGCCCATAGATTGTAAGTTTTCTCTATCAATTTCCGGATCACCTTCGTTCAGCTTTATGGTTGCTATTTCGCCTATAGATTTAACCCTGCCGTCCGGCAAAAAAATCTTCATTTGATTTAATTCGTCTAAACTCCTGCTTCTGCTTCCGGGGTAAATGATCCTGATCGGTGCTATGCGGTTATTTTCAAAAATTTCTCCGGCTAAATTTCCTTCAAGGTTTGTCTGAACCTGGTATTGAAGGTTTACCGGGGAGATGCCGTATTGAGCACTTTTTGAATAATCGGGTACGATCGTTAAAGTTGGGCCAGGCATTATAATCCCATCAAATACATCTGCGGTACCGTGTATATTTTGAACAACATCGCTCACCTGCTTTGCATAGTCATGAAGTTTTTGAACATTGTCCCCAAAAATTTTTATCTCGATTGGCTGTACCGAGGTCATTAAATCACCGAGCATATCGCCTATTACCTGGCCAAAATCAACCCGTAATTCCGGTTGTGAAGCTTCAATTTTTTTGCGTATTTCTTCAATGACCTGGTCGGTGGTTTTGTTCCTGTTTTTTTTGAGTTGAATTAGATAGTCTCCTCTGTTAGGTTCAGTAATGAAGAAACCCATTTGTGTACCCGTTCTGCGGGAGTAAGCATTTACCTCAGGTATAGAGGTAACTATTTTGTCCACCGCCTCTAATTCCCTGTTGGTTTCTTCCAGCGATGTGCCCGGTATGGAGGAATAATCAAGTACAATGCTTCCTTCATCCATCTGGGGAAGAAAACCGGTTTGAAGTTTTGGGAGGATTAACACAATCGCAATGATTAAACCGGCAATAAAGATCAAACTAATCCATGGCTTCAGGATAAACCATTTCACCCAGCCCTGCCTCTTTACTTCTTCTTGTTCTTGTTTTTTTATTACAGTTCTTGTTTTCTTTTTCTTTGAAAATAAAAGATATACTACCGGCAGGCCAATCCAGGTTACAAAGAAGGAACACACCAAAGTAATAATCATGGTATTGGTAAGCACATTAAAATAGGCGCCTGCCACGCCACTCATTAATATAAAAGGTAAAAAGATTACGATAGTACTCAATGAAGACCCTACCATTGCCGGAAACAGGTACCGGATGGCATTCTGCACAATATTTTTGTAGCTGTCACGGGGGTTTTCTTCATGCGTTCGGTGTATCTGTTCTACCACCACAATGGCGTCGTCAATAATTAAACCTATCGAGGCAGCCAGGGCGCCCAGTGTCATTATATTCAGCGTGTATCCGATGGCGTATAATACAATCAATGTAAAGCCAAGTGTTACGGGGATAACAATTAAAATAGTGGCGCTTGCTTTAAAAGAACGCAGAAAAATAATAGCAACAATTATGGCCAGCACCAGCCCTATCCACAAGCTATCTGTTACGCTTTTTACAACTGTATTTACAAAATCACCCTGGATGTAGTAAGGCCTTATGGTAACATTTTTAGGAATAAACTTTTTCAGATCTTCAATTTTAGCTTTCATCTGATTGGATACATCCACCAGGTTGCTGTTGGGTTGTTTCACCACGCCAATTAATACGCCTTCTTTACCGTTGGCATTTATTTTGATATACTGAACTGCTTCATTCACCTGTATGTCGGCTATATCCTTTAGAAGTACAATGCGTTTACCATTATTTCTTACAACAACATTTTGCAAATCATTTAAAGAAATTACCGAAGCATCCGTAAGGGTTAGATACAGGTAACGGTAATCAGAAAGGTATCCGTTTGATTTAATAAAATTAGTCTGGCTGAGCGCAGCGCTTACTGAATCGGGCGTAATAGACAAAGCACTCATTTTCTGAAGGTCCAGTTTCACCCAGTACTCTTTTGATCTGCCTCCGCTGACTGCTATGTCGGAAACACCTGGCACCTGGCTCAGGAAAGGTTTAATAGTATATACCGCTAATTGCTTTAATTCAATGGGTGAAAGCTCATTACTTTCTAAGGAATAGCCCATCACCGGCAGGATGGAAGGGTTCATTTTTTCTACCGTAATGTTTACGTTGGGCGGCAGGGTATTTCTTATTTCTGCAATCCTCGATTCTAATCTTTGCTTGCTGAGGTCAACGTTTGCATTCCAGTCTAAGAATGCCGAAATCTCACAACTTCCCCGGCTCGTTGTGCTCCGTATATCAATTAAGTCGGGAATTTTTTTAATAGCCAGTTCCAGGGGCCGGGTTACCGTTACCATCATCCTGTCAACCGGCTGCAGGCCAGCATCGGCAATGATCTTTATTTTTGGAAAAGTTATTTCCGGAAACAAAGAAGTCTGCAGTTTGGAATAGGCAAACAGGCCCCCCATTATTAAAATGGCAACGACCACAGCAAGCGGGCTTTTGTATGTTGTAAAAAAAGCGCCACTTCCACCCGAAGGGTTGTTCTCCGAAGCCTCTATAGTTCGATCTTCATTATTCATGCATTATTTTTTATGGCTCCTAAAAGTGTGAACTTTCTTACTTCTCTCTTTTGTCCACAAAGGGACTTATTTGGGAGAGCCGGGATCGGGTGAGGCAATTACCCCGGCGGTATCTGCCAACCCATAATTCCCCGTTAACAATATTCTGTCCTGCGGCGAAAATTGAGGCGAATCAATTTCAATTTTATCTCCAGATTCCAGTCCCGTTTTCACAGGCACTTTTACCGCGGTACTATCATTAATCATTTTCATTACCCAAAATTGAGTTTGTGTTTCATCAGACAATACCGATGCTTTAGGTAGGGTGGGTGTTGCCGTTTTTGACACCTTTAGAATTTCTATTTTAGCTATTAAATTTTGAGGAATGGAATGCGGGGCATTTACTTTTATTGCAAAAGACTGCGTTTGAGACACAGAATCAATCATGGGCATTGCTGAACTAACGATCCCGGTTAAATGCTCTTTATCCGGTAATGTTATTTCAACCTTTTTTCCAATCGTTACATAAGGCTTGTCTTCGTAAGGAACGTTCATTACAAATACAAAACTCCTGGAATCCGTGATTACGGCAAGTTGCTCGCCATCCTGCACATAGTCTCCTTCCTGGTGGTTGAGTTCGGCAATATAACCATGCGTGTTGGCAGTAATAATATTTGTTCCGGAAAATTTAAAATCAGGATTTAATTTATTCACCGCATTTCCTATTGCTTCAGCTTCTTTGGTTTTCAAAACAAATAATCGCTGGCCGCTGTTTGTAAAGTCATTCACTTTTATGTAAACTTTTTTTACATAACCATTCAGGTTTGCTTTCACGTAGCTTTTTTGCAAAAATGAAGATGTGGCGTTTAACTCAATATATTCATTAATCGGATCGTAGCTGATTGAGGTAACCGTAACCGGCGTTTTCACTTCAGGCGTGACGCCAGTATCCGCATTGTTGTTACTATTGCAGCCGACAATTACATAGCAGGAAATGAATGTGAGTAAAAAAAATATTTTATAAAATTTTGCGGTTAACGCTGCATTCTTCATGGTAAATTATTATTTAGGTTGTTACCATTTGTGTTCCAATAATTTAACTGGTTTAAGATCTGGAAACGTGAAATAATATTTTGAACTACGAGATTTCTTGACGTTATATAATTATTCAGCGCAAGAACGTAATCTGTAATTTTTATATCGCCTGTTTCCAATAATTTCCCATCAACATCAATCAAAGTTTTCAGATAATTTATTTGCTTATTTATGGGGCCAACAAGCTGTTCCAGCGAGGCAACTTGCTGCTGCAACTGCTGTACCTGCTGCTGCAACTGCTTGTTGAAATATTCCTTTTGTCGTTGCCGGGTACGCTCTTCAATATTTAACTTAGTGTATTGCAATTGTTTTTGATGGCCATCATAAATGGGTATCGAAAGGTTGATGCCAACGTTGGTGCCTAAATTTTTATAAGGCATCACAGTTAATGTTGACTGGTAGCCTGCATCTGCAAATAGCGTTACTTTAGGACGATAACTGATGTTGATTAACGATTTTTGATTCAGCAGGCGGAGACTGTCAATTTTATACTTTAAAAGAAATGCAGAGCTGTCATACACAAGATTTTTTACAACCTGGATGTTAGGTTCTGCAAGCCTTGCAGTGTTGGTATCTACAATTCCCGCCAGGAAATTCAGCGTAGCAAAATCATTTTTAAATTGAACAGACAATTGATTGCGGGTAAGTTGCTGTTGCTGTAGTGTAACCAAAAAAGATAAGTAATCAGCCTGCTTGTAAACAGTTTTTTGCGTGAGCATTTTCAGGACAGAATCTTCATTACTTAGCAGGGAAATTACTTCATCATTAAAGTCAAGCTGCAATTGATCGCCATAAGTTGTAATGTATTGCGATATGATTGATCTCTTTATATCCTGTGTGGTTATTGTGGACGACACATGTAGCGAATCCCGCTGCAGCCGCAGGTTTTCAAACTGAAGGCTTAAATTTTTCTTATTGTAAATTTGTTTGTTAACTGCCACCAATGCGGCAACTTGCTGGCCGTTAGTAATCGCTGCATCGTATCCCCATCCGTTAATAACCGGGGCATAATAAGAATTGCTGTTGCCCGTTACCTGGAAGCGGTTGCCGGCTACAATCAACTCGCTGTCTATTCGGTTTGATGCAATAAGGTTTCTGTATTCATACAATTGTGGGCTGTTGTTAAGAGATGTATCGATGTAAAAAGAAAGATCCTTTACCTGGCTAAATAGATAACCGGGCAGGCAGATAAAAAGAAATAACAACATTTGATGTTTAACCATCCGGGGAGCTGCGTTTTAATAGCAAAATAGCTGCCTTTTTTAAAGGCAGCTATTTATAAATAATTATTAATTACTTCTCTGCTTTTACAAAATTTCCATGCTCGTCAAATATAACATCTTTGCCTTTAACTTCAGCTTCATAAGATGTGGTGCCTTTTGCATCTGTTACTTTGCCTGCTTCTGTAATTTTTGTCCCTTTGTAATGTTGGTTTATATACGTAATCACATTTTGCGGAAGTTGGCTCGCAGGAATTGCTTTCACAATTTCAATAAAGTTACCCGATGGCGTAAACTGAACAGAATTATCTTCACGGGATTTGCCGCCCCAATTGGCTTCATAATTTCCATTTTCTTTTTCCCAGCCTACATTTTTTGCTTCGGGATATTTTTGTTTCAGGGCTGTTTGCACAGCTGAAGGCACTTTTATTTTTTCATGCCCTTCGTTTTCCTGGGCGAATGTTGCACTGCTTAGTGCAAATATTATTGCAACGAAACTTATAATCTTTTTCATGTTTTTCATGTTTTAATTGTTTAAATAATCATACAAACTTATAATGCGAATCTGGCGGAAAATTGAAGTAATGCCATACCCCTACATAAAAAAAATTAATGAAAATAAATATGCTTCGCTTCAAAAAAATTAATCATAATTGCGGGCAAATATTTTTTCTTTGTAAAAATGAGTTCATGAGTATAAAAAACCGCTCCTCTTTCAAATCTGTAGCCAGGCGTTTTAATTTGGTTAGGAATTCAATTCCGGATTTTCTTTTGATGATGCCTGGCAACTGGTTCCCTGGAAAGATTTAAATACAAAATAGAGATTTGCGATAAGAGCATTAATATTGCCTTCTTCATTGAAGACAGGTATAAAAATCGATAGCTTTCTTTTGTGCAGGTTATGGAATTATTTATGAAGCAAAAGATGGAAGGGTGTGGGATTTGGTGACCTGTATAAATGATGATGGGTTGCTGAAAATTGAAGGGTTATTGGATTTTTAGATGGATTAGCGAAACATTGACTTTCAAAAAGGTATTATATTAATTCTACAAATGGTAGCTGACCTTTCATAACTTAATAACAAATGTTTTAAAAAATAATTTATCCGGAATTCTCATGCACTTTTGTTTACCCATTATCTACCGGTGCATTCAAGCTGTCATTTATTTTATCTTTATCTTTTTTAAATTTCAGCTTACCAAATTTCCAGGTAAAATTTATGTCAAAATATCTAACGCTCCTTTTCTATTCCGGGATTCGCAGCCTTTGTGCTGTAATACTACAAATTTTGCAGTGATGTAAGCTGATAATTATAATTAGTATTAACGGAATTGGGTCGGTCAATAAAATCTTGCTGGTATGGCCTAATTTTGTAACACACCAAATTAAGTAAATCCCTTGTAAATTTTTTTCCGAAAATCAGAAAAAATGATAAACAAAAACAAAAATATATTATTGACATTTGACGTAGAGGAATTTGACCTTCCGCTTGATTATGGAATTCGAATTTCGTTAGATGAACAAATGGCTGTTGGAGAGAAAGGTCTTAATGCTATAACTGAAATGCTGGATTACCAAAAAGTAAACGGTACCCTATTTACAACAGCTAATTTTGGTCTAAGGTATCCTTCCGCTATAGCCGCTCTTTCTAAAAAACACGAAATCGCCTCTCATACCTTTTTTCATTCCTCATTCAATAAAGAAGATCTTAAAAATTCGAGACAGGTTCTGGAAGATATAATATCGAAAAAAGTTACAGGTTTACGTATGCCGCGGATGAAGAAAATTGAAATGGGCTGGGTTAAGGAGGCAGGATTTTCTTATGATTCTTCAGTCAATCCCACATGGATACCAGGGAGGTATAATAACATCAGATTACCGCGAACCTGTTATGTTGAAAATGGCATTTTGAGAGTACCCGCATCTGTTTCTGTAAATTTTCGCATACCGCTATTTTGGCTTTCATTTAAAAACCTTCCCTATCGTTATTTCAGAAAACTTGCATTGCAGGCTTTGAAAAAAGACAATTATCTTTCCCTCTATTTTCATCCATGGGAGTTTACTGATTTAAACGATTATAATGTACCGTTATTTATTAAAAGGAATTCCGGAGAAGTATTGCTTGACAAACTTAAAAGACTAATTTCTGATCTTAAACAGGAAGGAGAGTTTCTAACTATGCAATCATTTATCGAAAGTTGTCCGTTGGCTTGAGTAAATTGGACTTCATCACCCTCCGGCAATATTTAGTTCATGATATCGATTTTACGTACAAAAAAATACGCAGCATTTTCTCATTTTATTACGTAACATTTAGTTCTTTTACGATGTAATGCGGCCTCTTTTTACTTTGAATAAATAATTTTCCCAGGTATATTCCTATTATTCCCAGTATCATCAATTGAAGGCCTCCCAGGAATGCAACGGTTACAATCAAAGACGCCCAACCCGAAATTGCATGACCAAAATATATGCTGTACAAAACATAGGGAATGTAAAACAGGGATAAACAAGCGGTCGAAAATCCGAAGTAAATGGCAATAGTTAACGGCTTGGTACTAAATGATGTAATACCTTTTAAACCAAATGCCATCATTTGTCTATAAGTGTATTTCGATTTGCCATGTTTTCTTATTTCAGGTATATACTCAACAGATACCTGTTTAAAGCCCACCCATTTTACAAGCCCTCTCCAGAAAAGGTCATCTTCGTCAAAATTGCGCAGAATATCCACTACTTTTTTATCAAGCAATCTAAAATCAGCAGTGCCCTGTTCCAGTTGTATACCGGATAAATTATTAAGCAAATTGTAAAATAGATTGCTGGTTTTGCGTTTTAGTATCGGAAGTTCCGTTTTATCGTCTTTCCTGATTGTATACACAATCTCATTGCCTTCTTCCCATTTCTCTATTAATTTAGGAATCAAGGAAGGAGGATGCTGCAAATCTCCATCTATTGTTATAACACAATCGCTTTTATTAAAATCCAGGGCCGTCTTCAGTGCATTTTGATGACCGAAATTTCTTGCCAGAGAAATAAAAAATACATTGCTGTATAAAAGCGATTGTTGCCGGATATTCTCTAAAGTACCATCATTACTTCCATCGTCAATAAATGTGATGGTACATATATAGCTTAATTTTGAAATTACCTCCCGCAATGCCCATACCATTGCTTCAACGTTATCTCTTTCATTGTAAACCGGGATTATTATTGAAACACTTTTTTTCATTATTTTTTTTAAACTTCAAAATTCTTTGTGATTAAGGACGATAATAAATGGGCCCATATAAAAAAACATGGCAGTGTTTTGAGGCCATAAGGTAAAATAATACTTAGCTTAAGTGATCTCGGAATTAAATCTGTTGAAGACAGGCTCGTTAGAACTAAAGCAAAAATTAAAAGAGCAATATTCAAAGTATTTTTTTTGCTGAGAACAAACCAAATGCCCACGCCGGTCATTGCAATAATATAAGTGGGGCTTTCTGCGGAACTGCTGAATATTACTACTCCTATTAAAAGAAGCGCCAAATAATTTACTCGGAAGGAAGTACTTTTATACTGATTAAATCTTAGCATTGGCAAAAGGTATAGAACGGCCGCTGGAATCAATACGGTAATATTTGAAAGATGAATTTTAAATATCCTGTCGATAAGTCCCATTACAGAAAGATCAATGCTGCCGTCCTTATTAATTACATTTTGAGCATTCTTCCCTGCAAGAGCATGATACCAATCAACATAAGATTGTGCTATATACGAAAAAGAAGAGATTAATACCGGTATAAAAAATAAGACCGCCAGCCAGAAAATAAAAGAAATTAAGAATTGCTCTTTATGCTTCGAAAAAAGGAAAAAGCTTATACCTACAATTCCATAAAGTTTTACAAGTGTACCTGCCACAATAAAAAATACCGCCCAAAAATCTTTTTCTTTTTGTACCAGGGTGTATGATAATATGATCCACGAAGTCATTATGCAATTGAACTGTGCATTCTGTATTGAGGTCATCATCTCTATAGCGGCAATCAATAATATTACATTTTGGCCTTTAAAAGTTAATGGCAATTGTCTTATCGCATAAAGAAGTATCGCGGCGTTTGCCATACACCAGAAAAAAACTCCCACCGGTGGCGGAACTACTGCAAATGGGGCGATAGGGACACTAAAAAAAGGGCCATAATGATTTGTGTCAAAATATTCTGATGGATAAGCCGAATATAAATTTGTGCCATTGATTGTATGCCAGAACACTTGCCTGAAAATTCTAAAATTATTATACTTGCTTTCACCGAGTCGAATTTTTAGCAATATACCTATAGTGGCAAGCGCATACCAGATCAAAGCAAATAAAGACAACCTCCATTTCCTAAATTTTACACCAGCTGATAGAAGTTGCATTTTCGTAATAAAAATTAGGATGATAACATATAAAGGAAAATCTTTGGATCA
>JBDTOV010000012.1:0-57687 GCA_039933035.1 Ginsengibacter sp.
AATAGAATAAGAATTATTTTCATCTAAATTTGAAAATGCAAAATCTATAAAGAGAAATGGGACACGATCATGTATTACAATCTGTAAGTAGAGGCAGCAGTGATAAAGAACAAGATATAAAGATTTATGATACCGTGCTTATGGAACCCTCTATGGTAATTTTTTTTTTAGTAATGCTAAAAAAATAGGATCATTGACTTCAGGCGTTTTTTTAATTCACTTAAAGATGATTACAAAAGATATAATTCACCGGCATTATTAAAAAAGTTCATTATTAAAAATGGAGAATTATGGTGGGGCAAAAATGCTGATATTCAATTTTACTTGATAGATATTTATTATAATTTTTTATTGTATCCCCTGCATGATGAGTTAACTGATGATTTGATAGTTCTGTGAAATTTATCCGAGCTATTTTATAGTGTGTAATGCCGGAATATTCTGTTTGATATATTTATTTCGAATTATTTTTCTCAGTAAGCGCTTGTAACAATTGGGCATTGTCTTTAAAAATATTTCTGCGCTAGAATTTACATACTTAAAAAGGGAACTATTACTGCTAAAGGCAATCATCATCAACTATTAGCAAGCGAAAATTTGTACTGTAATTACTGGAATGATATGGCCTGAAATCATTTACGCGAATTAACAGTTTTTTTTTTATCATTGCGTAAAACCTAATTTTCTCCTGAGGTTACACAATTCGTGTAATTCGTGATTTAAATTCGTGTAATAAAAATTAAATGAAACTCTGGCAAAAGAATATTGCATCGGCAAAAGAAGTGGAAACCTTTACAGTGGGTAAAGACCGGGAGTTGGATATGTACCTGGCGCCTTTCGATGTGCTGGGTTCTCTGGCCCACATTCAAATGCTGGAAACCATTCAATTGCTTACGACCGAAGAGTTAAAAATATTACAACAAGGTCTTAAAGATATTTATGAAGACATTCAACAAGGAAATTTCAAGCTTGATGATGACGTAGAAGATGTACACTCACAGGTTGAATTTATCTTAACAAAGAAGTTTGGTGATACCGGTAAAAAAATTCACAGCGCCCGTTCCCGTAATGACCAGGTATTGGTAGATTTAAAACTGTACCTGCGACATGAAATTGAAAAACTGGTACACGAAGTGAATGAATTTTTCAGCCTGTTGATTCAGCAAAGCGAAAAATATAAGGACTACCTGCTACCGGGTTATACGCATCTTCAACTGGCCATGCCTTCGTCATTCGGCCTTTGGTTCGGCGCTTATGCTGAAAGCCTTGCAGACGATATGATCACCCTTCATGCAGCCTGGGAAATCGTTAATAAAAATCCATTAGGTTCCGCTGCAGGCTTTGGTTCTTCTTTTCCGATCAACAGGAAACTTACCACTACTTTGCTTGGGTTTGAAGATCTGAATTATAATGTGGTATATGCCCAGATGAGTCGTGGCAAAACAGAACGCATCGTAGCACAGGGACTAGCCAACATTGCGGCAACGCTGGCAAAACTTAGCATGGATGCCTGCCTGTATCTCAATCAAAACTTTGGATTTATTTCCTTTCCCGATGAGCTTACTACCGGCAGCAGTATTATGCCACATAAAAAAAATCCTGACGTATTTGAGCTTATCCGGGCATATTGTAACCGGATCCAGGCATTACCCAATGAAATCATGCTGATGGCGGCCAATCTTCCTGCAGGTTATCACCGCGATTTTCAATTATTGAAAGAGCATATCATTCCTGCATTCGAAAATATGCGAGATTGCATTTCCATGGCTGGCATGATGATAAAAAATATCGAAGTAAAAAAAGATATTCTCCGGGACGAAAAATATAAATATTTATTTAGTGTAGAAGAAATGAATAAACTTGTTGTATCGGGAATACCCTTAAGAGATGCTTATAAAAAAATTGGAACTGATATCGGCAATAATACGTTTACATACGATGTGCAGGTTAACCATACACATGAAGGTTCTATCGGCAATCTTCAAAATACGGCTATACAACAAATGATGGATAGGGTAATATCCCGTTTCGATTTTAAGAGCGTAAATGACGCATTAGAGCAATTATTAGAGTAAATTGCGACCCTCTATCTTATCCGTCTGCATGTAACGTTCTAAACCGATAGGCAGATTAATTGAATGAAATAATTATGGCTGAAATAAATAAAAAACGAATTGCAGTTTTTGGTTCTACAGGTTCCATAGGCACCCAGGCATTGGAAGTAATAGAGTCAAATCCTGATTTGTTTGAAGTTGAAATATTAACAGCCCAAACGAATGATGCCCTGTTGATAGAACAATCACTTAAACACCAGCCTAACGCGGTGGTAATAGGTGATGAAAAAAAATATGATAGCGTAAAATCTGCACTCAGTTCCACAAATATCAAAGTATTTACGGGATTTTCGGCTCTTGAAGAAGTGGCAGATTTTGATACATACGACATGATGCTTGCCGGGATTGTAGGTTTTGCAGGACTAACGCCTACATTGAAAGCAATCGAAAAAGGTAAGGCAATTGCCCTGGCCAATAAAGAAACACTGGTAGTGGCCGGTGATATTGTAATGCAAAAAGCATTAGAAAAAAGAGTACCCATCATTCCTGTTGACAGTGAACATTCCGCAATATTTCAATGCCTCGTAGGAGAAACCAGGAATAAAATAGAAAAAATTATTTTAACCGCCAGCGGTGGACCTTTTCTTGGTAAGAAACCCAACTTTTTGGTAAATGTAAAAAGGCATCACGCCCTGCAACATCCTAACTGGAAGATGGGCGCCAAAATAACAATTGACTCTGCAACCCTTATGAATAAAGGGCTTGAGATGATTGAAGCCAAATGGCTTTTTAATCTTGAGCCTGACCAGATACAGGTAATTATTCATCCGCAAAGTATTGTACACAGCATGATACAGTTTGAAGATGGAAGCATTAAAGCACAAATGGGTTTGCCGGATATGAAACTGCCTATACAATATGCGCTCACTTTCCCCTACCGCGTGGCAAACAATAACCCAAGAGCTGATTTTAAAAAAATAAGTACCCTGGGGTTTGAAGAACCCGATATAAAAACATTCAGAAACCTGGTTCTTGCGAGAACCGCTCTGGAAAAAGGAGGCAATCTTCCCTGTGTATTGAACGCAGCAAACGAAATTGCCGTGTGGGCATTCTTAAATAACAGGATCGGATTTTTGGATATTACCGCTATAGTCGAAAAAACTATGGAGAAAGTTAATTATATAGAAAAGCCAAATCTTGCAGATTATTTTGAAACCGATGGGGAGGCTCGTAATTTCGCCGCTTCATTATTACATTTATAAGCTCCCGGC
Organism: Ginsengibacter sp.; assembly: GCA_039933035.1. Taxonomy (GTDB): domain Bacteria; phylum Bacteroidota; class Bacteroidia; order Chitinophagales; family Chitinophagaceae; genus Ginsengibacter. The sequence continues at coordinate 3,326 of JBDTOV010000012.1, forward strand.
TTACTGAGGGAATGAAAAATTTATGTTTGTTATTTAAAAAAGATTTAAAAATCGCACACCTTACATCAGAAATTCCTTATGACATTATTAGCAATTAACTGGTCCCATGTGGGCTTGCAGGCCGGTTATCTTATTTTTTCGCTTTCCATCCTGGTTATCATACATGAATTTGGGCATTATGTAACTGCCAAATGGTTTAAATGCCGGGTCGAAAAATTTTATTTATTTTTTGATCCGTGGTTTTCATTGGTAAAGAAAAAAATAGGGGAAACAGAGTATGGAATAGGATGGCTTCCTTTAGGAGGTTATGTAAAAATTTCCGGCATGGTAGACGAGAGTATGGATAAAGAACAAATGAAGCAGCCGCCACAACCCTGGGAATTCCGGAGTAAACCGGCGTGGCAACGGCTTATTATCATGTTGGGTGGCGTTACCATGAATGTCCTGCTTGCCTTTTTCATTTATGCCATGATCCTGTTTAAATGGGGAGATACGAAACTACCCATGGCCAATGTAAAAGATGGCATATGGATTACAGACAGCCTGATGTTTAATCTTGGCCTAAAAAACGGCGACAAAATAGAAGCCGTGAATGGTGAGCCAATAGAATACTTTAATGACCTGCCTGCTAAAATAATTCTTGGCAAACAAATTACCGTTTCCCGGGAAGGCAAAGAACAAACCATTACATTGCCGCCTAATATGATTGAACAACTGGTTGAGAAAAAAGGGAAACGTACAACCCTTCTCATGCCAAGAATCCCGATAATTTTAGGTTCATTTGATAATAGTAATTCCGGCAATGCAAAAAAGGCCGGCCTGCAGGTTTTAGACAAAATTGTTGCAGTGGATTCAGTTCCGGTTCAGTATTTTGACGAAATGGCGCCATTGCTGAGTAGTAAAAAAGGAGATAGCATAAGCCTTACCGTTATAAGAGACCAAAAGCCTTATCAAATAAAAACCCTTTTAGATACGGCTGGTAAAGTTGGCTTTTATGTAATTACCGAAGACCAGGCTGATAGCCTCGGAATATTAAAACAGGAAACTAAAAAATATGGATTCCTCGCTTCCTTTCCTGCAGGAGTAAGAAAAACCGGAAAGCAACTTGATTTTTATGTTCAGCAGTTTAAAATGATATTAAATCCTCAAACGGGTGCTTACAAAGGGCTTGGAGGTTTTAAAACTATGGCATCTATTTTCCCTTCCACAGGATGGGATTGGGAAGCTTTCTGGAATATTACTGCCTTCTTCTCGATCATACTCGCCTTCATGAACCTCCTTCCCATACCTGCTTTGGATGGCGGCCATGTTCTATTCACCTTAATTGAAATGATCTCCGGCCGTAAACCCAGCGATAAATTCCTGGAGTATGCTCAAATAGCAGGAATGGTGATTCTTTTTGCGTTAATGCTTTTTGCAAATGGTAATGATTGGTTTGGATGGGGGAAAGGACATTAAATAAGACAATATTAGTAAGGGCATTTGGAAATGTTCAAGTGTAACCAGCTAAACCAATAGTTGATCCCTGATACTTATTTAAATATTTCATTCAGCTTATTGTCTAAAACCGCGCCTCGTAAATTTTTCGCAATTATTTTTCCGTTGGGATCAATTAAAAGATTTTGCGGAATGCTGCGAATCTGGAAAAGAGCGGCTACTTCGTTGCTCCATCCTTTAAGGTCACTTACGTGGCTCCAGGTAAGCCCATCCATCTTAATTGCGTCTAACCATGCCGGTTTAGCCTGGTCAAGAGATACACTAAGAATGGTAAAGTTTTTATCATTAAATTTATTAAAAGCGGCTACAACATTAGGATTTTCCATGCGGCAAGGCTTACACCAACTCGCCCAAAAATCAAGTAACACATATTTACCCCTGAAAGAGGAAACATTTACAGGATTACCAGCTGTGTCTTTTTGAGAAAAATCTTTAATAACAGAACCAATGGGGTTTATTTTTGACTCCTGTATTTGTTGGTTAACATATTGGCCCAACCCGCTGGATTGCACATTACCAGGCATTAGTTTATACAATTCTTCTGCCTTACTTCCGTTCTGCGTTGCCTGTAGCAAGCGTATAATAGCCAAGGGAGCGACATATGATTCCCGATGATTTTCTACAAAATCAACGCTTATGTTTTCCACTGCATGTGTTGCATTAGAATCGTATACAGTACCCTGCGAGAAAACTTGTTCATACGGTTTCAGGGCACTCGTGTACTCATTGAATTGAGTATTAGTGGGAGAACCGGTTATTGAAAGTTTATCAAGCGCATTTTTATCTCCTGCTATTTTCATATTACTGTTATCCAAAAATAAAGGCACGGCAGGTGGTTGGTCACCAAAAATTAAAATTTTAAATCCGGGTTCGGGCATTTGCCCTTTGATTTCAAATTTTCCATTCTCAATGCTGGTTTGCTTTTCAGGTTGATTGGTTTGCTCATTTAAAAAAGATACGGCAGTACCATTTTCAAAACCTGTCACAGCGCCTGAAATAACAAATCCTTTTTCAGCCGGAATTTCAGTTTTCTTTTTTGATTGTGAAAATCCAAAAAAAGGAAATGCCACAAGAAGTATACAAAGTCTTTTCATAATAAGTTTATTGAGAACAAATTTAATTTTTTTTTAACTAAATGAGTTATTACGAACCCATGTCGGGATTTAAAATTGCGTTAATAAATTTTGAAGTGCCCGAATCTATATTATCGGTATTTTCAATCGATTTAATATAAGCAGTACCAATGATGGCGCCCGCAGCATGCCTGCATGCCTGTAAAAATGTTTCATGGTCTTTTATTCCAAACCCTATCATGACCGGATTGTTAAGTTTCATTTCTTCAAGCCTTTGAAAATAATTTTCCTGCGCTGCCATATTCTTCTCAGTGCCTGTAATGGAGGAAGAGGACACCGCGTAAATAAATCCGCTGCTCTGTGCATCAATTTTCCTGATGCGTTCTACACTTGTTTCGGGCGTTATCAGAAAAATAAAATGCAGGTTATTTTTTTCAAAAATTGCTTTGTACTCGGTTTCATATTCATGTAAAGGGAGGTCCGGCAATATTATGCCATCAATTCCCGCATTGTGGGCATCGTTGCAAAATTTTTCAATTCCATATTGCAACACAGGGTTCAGGTAACCCATTAAAATTAATGGCGGATTTCCAGCTCCCAAATCTGAGCGATCCCGAAATATAAATAATTGTTCGAATAACAGTTTAATGGACATCCCATTTTGTAGAGCCTTCATGCTGCTTTGCTGAATTACCGGCCCGTCAGCCAACGGATCACTATAAGGCATCCCTATCTCAATCAAATCAGCTCCATGCTTTCGTAATGCATCCAGGATGTCACCTGTATCATTCAATGCCGGAAACCCTGCAGTAAAATAGATACTGCAAATATTTTTTTTCCTGGTTGAAAATAATTTTTCTATTCTATTCATACTGCCCGTTGCTTTTAAAGATATTCCCAGGTTCTGCTACAACTTTTGAAAAATTTACAATGCTCCAAAAGTTATAATTTAATAAATTTCATGTAAGTGTCCATATCCTTATCCCCTCTTCCACTCAGGTTGACAACAACAATGTCATCCTTTTTAAAATTCATTTTATTCAGAATAAAAAGCGCATGAGCAGGTTCCAATGCAGGGATGATACCTTCCAGCTTTGCCAGTTCAAATGCTGCTTCCAACGCCTCTTCATCCGTCGCGCTCATAAATGTAGCTCGTCCGCTTTTAAATAAATGAGCATGCATAGGCCCGATGCCGGGATAATCCAGGCCTGCGGAAATACTGTGCGGCTCTACCACCTGGCCGTCTTCAGTTTGCATTACCAGGCTTTTACTTCCATGCAAAATTCCTTGTGTTCCTAACTGAGTTGTTGCAGCACTCATACCACTGTCAATTCCTTCACCGGCAGCTTCCACTGCAATCAGTTTTACGGATGCTTCATCTAAAAAATGATAGAAAGCACCCGCAGCATTGCTTCCCCCTCCGACGCAGGCAATGACATAAGAAGGTAATTCACTGCCTGTTTTTTCTTGTAGCTGCCCGCGTATTTCATTACTAATTACACTTTGAAAACGGGCCACCATATCAGGATAGGGATGGGGACCTACTACACTTCCAATTATATAGTACGTGTCACCAGGGTTATTGATCCAATCGCGGATCGCTTCATTGGTTGCATCTTTCAGCGTTTTACTTCCGCTAAGCGCCGGGATTACCGTAGCACCAAGCATCTTCATTCTTGCTACATTAGGCGCCTGCCGTTCGATATCCTTTTCACCCATGTACACTATGCACTCAAGGCCTTTCAATGCGCAAACGGTAGCCGTTGCCACGCCATGCTGGCCGGCACCCGTCTCCGCAATAATTCTCTTTTTCCCAAGCCGTTCCGCCAGTAAGATTTGACCGATCGTATTATTAATTTTATGCGCTCCCGTATGGCAAAGATCTTCGCGCTTCAAATAAATTGTTGCACCATATTTTTTGCTTAACCGTTCCGCTAAATACAAAGGAGTCGGCCTGCCTACATAATCTTTTAACAGGCCATCGAATTCCTCCCGGAATGTTACTTCACTCATTATTTTTAAATAATTCTCCCTTAGATTCTGAACGTTATTATGCAGCATTTCCGGGATGTATGCACCACCAAACTCTCCATAATAACCATTTGCGTCCACTGAAAAGCTATCGCCTGCTTTAGCCAATTTCATTTCCACCATATAAAATTTATTTAAGTAATAATTCATTTGCCAATACGCGTATGGACTCCATATCTTTCACGCCTTCTGATATTTCCACCCTGCTGTTCACATCCACACAATAAAAAAAGGGATGCTCAAATTCTTTCAATTTTTCTACATCATTTAACCCAATTCCACCACTTAAAAAAAATGGTTTGTTGATTTTATTCCTGTTTAAAATTTTCCAGTCAAATTTTTCACCAGTACCACCATAAGCATTTTTACGATTGGTATCAAACAAGTAATAATCGCAGTATTCTTCATAAGGTTTTATCATCCAGTCAATATTTTGCTCATTGGTTTGCGTAATCCTGAAAGCCTTTATAACGGTAACCTGGTTGCTGATGTGCTTACAAAATTCCGGCGTTTCATCACCGTGCAACTGCACGATATCTAATCCAAAATTATCAACCTGGTCCATAATATGCGCCAGCTCCGCATTTACAAAGACGCCAATTTTTTTTAATGAAAGAGATAATGGCTTTACATCTTTTGCTTCCAGTTTATTATTGATGCACCTTGCAGATTGATCATAAAAAATAAGACCTGCATAGTTAATTGCCATTGCATCCAATTGCTTTAACTGATCTAATTGAGTAATTCCACAAACTTTTAATTTCATCTTTTTATTTTTAATGCTTCTGTAAAATTGTGGAATGCCTTGCCAGGATTTATTTCTTTCATAAATTTTTCACCTATTAAAAATCCACTGAAACCATGCTGCTGTAGAAGTCGTATGGTTTCCGGATTGTCAATCCCGCTTTCTGAAATTTTTAATTTACCTGCGGGAATTTTTTTACTTAGTTCTATTGACCGGTTAATATTAACATCAAATGTTTTCAGGTCGCGATTGTTTACTCCTACAACATCTACATCCTTGCAAATATGTTCCAACTCTTCTTCATTATGAATTTCAAGTAATACATTTAAACCAATATTTTTTGCAAATGCGGCTAATGATTTTACCTCGCTTAAAGTAAGACATGCCGCTATCAGCAATATTACTTCCGCCCCAAAGGCTTTTGATTCTATTAACTGGTATTCATCAATTACAAAATCTTTTCTTAGCAAAGGAACTTCATTAACGGTTGCTTCCTGCAGATCGTGCAACGAACCACCAAAGAATGTTTCATCTGTAAGAACAGAAATGCTACTGGCGCCATATTTTGCATAAGCCGCTGTAACTTCTTTGACAGTTGATGTATTGTTTATAATTCCCTTCGAAGGTGATTGCCTTTTAAACTCTGCAATGATCCCTGTTTTATCTTCCCGCAACAGATAGTCTGTGAATGAAAGTGTTTCATTTTTAAAGAACGGTTCGTTTTCTAATTCAGTAACGCTTTTGCTTAGCTTGCGGTCAGCTACCTCAATTCTCTTTTTTGCAACTATGGTATCCAATATATTCATTACTGCAAGTTGATTAATTTTTTAAAAGAATCATAAGCCCTTCCATTCTCAAGGCTTTGCACTGCCATTTCATAGCATTGTTCATAACCCCCGAAATTCCCGGTTGACAATAATGCTATCGCAGCGTTGGCCATCACTACAGCATTTTGTGCCCAACTGCCTTCACCTTTTAAAATTTTTAAAAATATTTTAGCAGCTTCTTCAGTAGTATTGCCCCCGTAAATATCCTGCGGGCTTACCATCCTTTTACCCAAATACTCCGCAGTATAAATTTTTTCTCCATCGTTGGTAATAATTTTTGTTTCACCGGTTAGTGAAATTTCGTCATACCCATCAAGGCTGTGAATGATGGTAAATTTCGCACCTGATTGTTGAAGCAGGTAAGAATAAATCCGTGCCATCTCCAGGTTATATACACCTATTACCTGCAAGCCTGGTAAGGCAGGGTTTACCATTGGGCCTAGCATATTAAAAAATGTACGGACACCCAGGTTTTTCCTTATCGGCCCCACTACTTTCAATGCCGGATGAAATAAAGGTGCATGCATGAAACAAATATTCGCCTCTTCAATTTCTTTTAATAGTTTTTTATTGTCTGACGAAAACCTGTAGCCATGGGTTTCCATTACATTGCTGGACCCGCTTATGGATGAGGCGCCATAGTTACCGTGCTTGGCAACTTTTTGCCCGGTACCGGCTACAATAAAACAACTTAATGTAGAAATATTAAAAGTATTTTTTCCATCACCACCTGTACCCACTATATCCAAAACATTAAAGGGTTGTAAGTTCACAGGTACGCATAATTCGATGAGGGCATCCCGAAAACCAATTAATTCAGGGATCGTAATGCTGCGCATCAGGAACACAGTAGTGAAAGAGGCAATTTCAGCATCAGAATACATCCCCTGTGAAATATTAATAAATATTTCTTTCGCTTTCTCCCGGGAAAGGGTTTTGTGTTCAAATAAATATTGAAGTATTTTTTTCATTTGTCTGTACTGGAATTTTTGGGATGAATTACATTACCTTGATTTTGAAAACTACCGGGATTATACCCTTTATTGGTGAATCTGTAAAATTCGATTTCTAACGCTCTATTCACGCTGAAAACTTTCCTGGCAATTTCTTCTCTTACTTCTCCATATTTACAACCCGGCATACTAAAATATTTTACCAATTGATACATTTCAAAATTTTACTGATTCCATATTAATTTCTCATCATCTGAACTATCGCAAAAATCACGGTTCAGGCAACCAGCCAGTTTCGCATCATCTTTTCGCCCATTGGTGTCAACACACTTTCAGGATGAAACTGCACACCCTGTACGTCATAGGTTTTATGGCGCAATGCCATAATATAGCCATTTTCATCCTGCGCTGTGATTTCAAGGTCGCCGGGAAAATTTACTTTGTCAACTATCCAGGAATGATAACGGCCCACTTCCAATTCATCCGGCAGTTCATTAAATACATCATTCGCACATTCCCTTTTTTGGACATCAACTTTTATTTTTGTGGCCACACCATGATAAACAGTACTTAAATTTAACAGGCTTCCTCCAAATGTCTCTGCTATGGCCTGGTGTCCAAGACATACACCCAGTATGGATTTGGAAGCTGCATATGCTTTTATAAGCGGAAGCAACAACCCGGACTCCACCGGGAGGCCGGGACCGGGTGATAAAATTATTTTATCATATTCATTTATTTTTTCGAGCACTATTTTATCATTGCGATATACATCTACTTTACCATGAATTATTTTTTCAACTACATGTACCAGGTTGTACGTGAAAGAATCGTAATTATCGAAAATCAAAATTTTCATTCTTATATTTTTTCTGCTGATTTAATTGCCGAAATAAGTGCATTCAATTTATTATTGACCTCCTGTAACTCACTGCCAGGATTAGACGCAGCCACGATACCTGCGCCCGCCCTGTAAATAAGATTATTTTGCCTGCTTAAAAATGTCCGGATCATAATAGCGTGATTGATACTGCCATTAAATCCTACAAACCCGATACATCCGCCATAATATCCTCTCGCATCTTTTTCAAATTCATCAATAAGCTGCATAGCCTTGTATTTCGGAGCGCCGCTTAATGTGCCTGCAGGAAAGGTAACCGCGAGCAAATCAAAAGGATTGGTATTTGCTGGTACTTTTCCTTTCACTTCACTAACCAGGTGAATCACGTGGGAAAAATATTGGACCTTGCAAAAACTGGTAACTTTTACTTCATTGCACAAGCGACTAAGATCATTGCGGGCAAGATCTACCAGCATCACATGTTCTGCATTTTCTTTTTTGTCTTGTAATAGTTTCTCCGCGAGTAGCTCATCAGTTGCATCATCACCCGTTCTCTTGAAAGTACCGGCTATGGGATGTACAACAGCAATGTTATTCTGAACGATCAACTGGCTTTCAGGGCTACTACCTAATAAACGGTAATCGCCATAATCAAAATAAAAAAGGTACGGACTGGGATTAATACTTCGCAAAGCCCTGTATACATTAAATTCATCCCCGGAAAACCTTTGCTGAAATTTGCGGCTGAGCACCACCTGGAAAACATCACCTCTTTTACAACTTGCGATTCCTTTCTCCACCATATTGATATATTCCTCATCCGTTAACGAAGACGTTTCTTTTTCCAAAGCAGCAAAAGGATAAGCAGGAACATCCTTGCTTTTGATCAGGCCTTCAACCATGTCAATTTCACTTTCAACTCCTTTAATATGATTCTCACAAATAAACAATTCATCTTTAAAATGATTGATAACGATAACATACTGGTACAAACGATAACGAACCAGTGGAATAGCCTTTTCCGGTTTTCGTGAAGACGATGACGAAGCAGTCTTTAATTGTATAGTATCGAAAAACTGGACCGCATCATAAGTAGTATAGCCAAATAAGCCCTGTGCCTTGTTTACAGGTGCTTCCGCAGGTTCAGTAATTTTAAAATGCTGCATAAACTTCCAAAGCTCGTTGGTAACCTTTCCGGCATCGGTAATTTTAATTTTCTTAATATTCCCCATAGGAAGCTTGAATTCTATTTCTTCTAAATTACTTATTTCAATGCCCGCAATAGCATTGATGCCTATAATAGAAAAACTATTTTCGCCTGCGTGAAAGTCGGAGCTTTCGAGTAAAATCGTATCCCGGAAACGGTCACGCAACCGAAGGTAAATACCTACCGGAGTAAATACGTCCGCCAATAATTTTTTGTAGGTTGTTGATATTTCTGTCTGTTTCATTTGTTCCTAAGTATGCATTTTAATAACGGTATAACCCGGATAATTCATCATCAATTCTAATCAATCAATAGTTTTTTACGGGTCACTTTTTACCATAAAAAAACCCCGGCGATGTGCCAGGGCTTTATATTTATTTAACATATACAAATACAGTAAAGCGGCACAATCAGGAGATTGCCTGCCACCAGCTATTATATGTATTTTTAATTTTCATTCTGAGGCACAAAGATGTAATGAAATATTTTAAATGACAAATATTTTTTATAAACCCACCCATAACCTTTCTCAACGACGAGTGGAATGCAACCCTGGCGTGAATTTTTCAATCTTCCTGCAAATGCATTCATTGAAACAATTTCTATTAATATTTGTATTATTATGTTCAACTGCAGCAGCAGCTCAAAAAGTGGACAGTATATATGTGGACTTATACACCGACAGCCTTAAAAAAGGAACTTATAACTATATAAATATTAATGGAAAATTATCGAATGGCAGGTACATTCCTCTTGATACAACTGCTATAATTTTTTCTTCTTCAGATGGGAAATTTTCGGGCAACAGTCTCTGGCTTGATCCCGGTTTTAATAAAGAAAAAGTTGTTATAAAAGCTGTTTTAAAATCTAATCCTTCCCAGTATAAAGAATTCACCATGTATATTAAGAAAAAACCTGATGATGAAAACTTAAAAACTATAGATGAACTTACCAATGGTTCAAAGCCCGGGTCAAAACGACCGGGCAGGAGAAGAAACTAATCCCGGGTGAAAACACAATACAATGGCCTGCTCTTTTTTTAAAATGCACAGGCCATTTTTATGATTAGTATTTTATTCAAATTTCTTGGCGTCTGCCATAAATTTAGCAAGACCAATATCCGTTAGGGGATGTTTTGTTAGACCGATAATTGATTCCAACGGGCAGGTACATACATCAGCGCCCGCTTCCGCACATTTAATAATATGGAGCGAACTGCGAATAGATGCAGCAAGGATTTCCGATTCAAAACCCTGCACCTGGAAGATATGAGCAATCTGCTGTATCAGTTCAATACCATCCCAGCCACTATCATCAATGCGGCCTATAAAAGGCGAAACGTAAGCTGCTCCTGCCTTTGCCGCAAGCATGGCCTGTCCCGCACTGAAAATTAACGTACAATTGGTGCGTATGCCATTATCCGTAAACCACTTTATCGCTTTTACTCCGTCGGGTATCATCGGCACTTTTACTACAATATTCTTATGGATGGCGGCCAGCTTTTTTCCCTCCTCAACAATTGTCTTAAAATCTACTGATACTACTTCCGCGCTTATGTCTCCGTCAACCATTTCGCAGATGGTTTTATAATGATTCATAACTGCTTCTATCCCTTTAATACCTTCCTTTGCCATCAAAGAAGGATTGGTAGTAACACCATCAAGAATGCCAAGATCATTGGCTTCTTTAATCTGATCAAGGTTCGCTGTATCAATAAAAAATTTCATAAGAGTTATCTTTTAAAAGTTATATAATGTATCATGCAAAGATATTTGTTTATTGGGGAAGAAAAGATAAGTTGAATTGTAAAGAAGCTTAACAAATGAAATTCAGCCGATAATGATCCGTGTAAAACGATATATCAATGGTTAAATACCCCAAAAAAAAACCGGCAAGTTACTTACATCGCACCGCTCAACCACATACCCTTGCTATCTTCCGATCCTGGGGGAGTTCTGTAGGAGCTGGCCGTATAAGACTTGCCGGTTGCAAATATAGGGAAATGACAAGAAATGAATTGAATGATTACACTGGCTGATGAATTAGCCCTCGAAATAAAATTCTTCCAGAGGCAACACCTCACAACTCATGTGAATCAGAGATCCCCTATTGCCTGGTAATTCCTCAAAAACTCAGCCCCGGCTTATCGCTCCTGGAGTCAAAAGTTGCTGCTCCTATCAGTTGATCTGAACGGTCGGTAAATGATTTATAATAAACAAGTATCGTATATAGATTTTCCGTTTCGTAGTAATTACCATCCAATTCATTTCGCATGCCCGGATTGGCTTTATCGACGGCTATATAAGTGTAGTCATAATAGCCCTGTTTCATAAAAAGATGCGTTTCATAAACACCTTTGTCCGCGTTAAAAATCATATTAAGGCTGTCGGTATATTTATAATTGGTTAAACCGCCAAAGAGATAAATATTTCTATTCGTATAGGGAACACCGTTAGGTGGTTCAAAGGAAAAATGCACATTGGCATAATCACTTTCCCAGTATGGATTGATGCCCTGGGTTGTCTCCGACGAAAACATGCCGTTGTTGTCGCGGTAATACACATATCGCTGCCCGTCCCGCTGTCCGTCCGGCCTAAGGTATATTTCGGTCGATCTCTTATTGTAATCTGCCGAAAGTACCCTGTCGCTCTGTAAATGAAAGTCTCTTATATCCAACCATCGCCATTCCTTACCACCGGGAAAAACGCCGATTGTCTCTGAATTGTATTCCAGGGTGGTGCCCCGGATAAATGTTGGGGGGAAATTTCTTAAAGCATTGTCCCACCGGTAATTTTGAAGTATCACCACTTTTACCTGCTGGGATGCATTAAATGCATCCAGCCCTTTTATGTCCACCGTAAATTGTACCCGCTGGTGGGTTCTAAATAAATCCGGGTTATACGGTTGAATTATTTTTGCCAGGATAGATGCTCTATTATCAACAACCAACAATCTTTTGGTAAATGCAAGTTGGGAAGTATCACCGTTTAGATACACTTTCAGCATATAATTTCCTGAACGGGTAGGATAACTGCTTTTGTCTGGAATTACAGCCTGGTAGTGCGTGTATCTCGTAAGGGCCAAAGATGAAAACCTATAGGTGTTTATTCGCATCTGCGTAAACCCCTTCATATAATCGAACTGGTTCACAGATACAGGCTTCCAGTCATTATCACAAAGCTGGTAGGTGTAATAATAATATTTTACGTCGGTGTCTATGTCATCAAAATGAAGTTCTACCCGGTCGCCGCTGTTTAAATTTATTACAGGGAGACTAAATTGGTTTCCATAGTTGTATAATTGTACCGTTTTAATATTATCCGCATAAATACTATCAGGTGCCTGGGCAATTACATACTGTGAGTAAAATAAAAATGCACATGTTAACGGGATAAGGGCAGCAATCTTCTTTGATTTCATTGAAATGTTTTAAAAAAAATTAGTTTTACAAGATACCAAATGTACATCGTTTGAATGTTTCCTCTTTCATAGCAAAACGCATAGCCTTCAACAGGCAAAAAACTTTTTCGAAATTTATCATTGGTTTGGCAATCACCGCTACTACGATAAGTGTTGCGGTAATGATCGTTGCACTAAGCTTTGTTAATGGTTTCCAAAATGTAATCAGCAATAAGGTGTTTAGTTTTTGGGGGCATATACGGGTACAGCAAAATGTGATGGCACAGGCCAACATTGCTGAAGAAGCGCCGATTGAAAAAAATGATACCCTTGAAAATTTTTTATACTCATTGCCGCAGGTAAAAAGCGTGGAACGGTACGCTACTAAATCCGCTATCATTCGGTATAAAGATGATATTGAAAGTGTACTGATGAAAGGCATTGACAGTAGCTTTCATTTTAGCAGGATCAATGCTTTTTTGGAAAAGGGGAAATGGATTTCTTTTAAAGACAGCGGTTATAGTAAAGACATTGATATTTCTGCATATACTGCCAACCAGCTTGAGGCAAATGTAGACGACAGCGTCATCATTCTTTTTATACAAAATGACGGAAGCCAGCGTGCCCGTAAGTTAAAAATTGCAGGAATATTTAAAACAGGTATTGAGGAATATGATCAAAATTTTTGCCTCGGCGACCTCAAATTAATTCAAAGACTTAACGATTGGAATTCCAGTGAAATTGGGGGTTATGAAATATTTTTAAAGGATTACCGGCAAACAGATTCTGTAAATAATTTTCTTTATGAATCCGATGCGCTACCTGGCCGATGGTATAGCAAAACGATACAGGAAATATATCCTAATATTTTTGACTGGCTGAATCTACAGGGCAGAATAAAAAGTATTTTACTGGGTATCATGATGGTAGTTGCCGTGGTGAATTTAATAACCTGCCTTATTATTCTTGTATTGGAAAGAACCAAAATGACGGGAATATTAAAAGCGCTGGGTGCAAAAAACAGTACCATTCAAAAGATATTTCTATACAATACTACCATTATCGCTGTTACCGGCATTATTGCCGGAACCATATTGGGGTTGGGCATTTGTTACCTGCAGGAAGCAACCGGTTTCATTAAGCTGGATGAAGAAGCATATTATATGAAGGTGGCTCACGCAGATGTAGTGTGGTGGCAGGTCGCAGCCGTTGATGGCGCAACGTTGCTCGTTTGTTTTGTTATGCTGATTATTCCCTCTTTATTAGTAAGAAAAATACAACCTGTAAAAGCAATTGAGTTTAGGTAAAACCAATTTTATTGACCTCAACTACTTGCCTCTTTGGGGCGGAAGGGAACCGCACTTTAGATGCATAATATCAATCGATCTTTTACAATAGAAAGAAGAAATCCTACTGAACCGGTTGGGCGGGAAAAAAAATTACGGTTGGATGCCCGCTTTCAGGAGCCCGGAGTTGTGGCTTTCAAATGCGATAAAATAATTCCGGTGGCCACTGCAGCGTTTAATGATTCGGCACGCCCAAAACGTGGAATCGTTATTTTTTGAACCGCCAAATGCAGCAATTCTTCCCGTATTCCTTTAGATTCATTTCCTATCAATACAATTCCTTCGTTTATTTCAAGCAAATCAAATACAGGTACCCCGGACAACGCTGCTGCGTATACGCGAACTTTATTATTTTTTTCAATAAACGAAATTAAAGAGGTGTACGATACATTGATACGGGCAAGACTTCCCATAGTCGCCTGCACTACTTTGGGATTATAGCAATCCACGCAATTTTCACTGCAAATAATATTTTCCACGCCAAACCAATCTGCAATCCTGATGATAGTGCCCAGGTTTCCCGGATCCTGTATATCATCCAGCATAAGTGATAGTTTATGTTCAATAGGCGGCAGAGATTCATGCAATCTCTTCTCAAAAACGGCCAGTACTTTATTAGGCGTTTTTAAAAAAGAAATTTTTTGTAAAGAAGCCTCATCAATCTCATATATATTCTCCGGTGATATTTTATTCGAGAGATTTTCACTTTGCGGCAACCAATTTTCAACCGCACATAAAATGGCACACTTAAAATTTGCGGAAGATAAAAACTCCGTAACTACTTTTGGGCCTTCGGCTACAAAACGGTTCTCTTCATCCCTTAATTTTTTGTGGCTCAAACTTTGAATATATTTGACAATCTTTTTGCTCAACATGGTTCTCATATGAATGGAATAATCCGTAGTAACATATTTCCTGTTTTTTTTATAGCTGGTATCACCCTTTTATTTTTACCAGGTTGTACAACCTCAAAAAAATATTCAGGATTTACTTTTGTACGTAAATATCAAAAAAATATCCCTTTTGTATTTAAAAACAATATAAGTCTTACTGCGCCTGACTTAAGCAGTGATGAAAAAGTGGCCGTTTATTCAAAACTGAATACACAACTTGATGATAGTGCCAAAGTGAAAATAAAAGATGTTGCGTTTGTTTTCCATTATATAACGCATCCCCCGGCTTTTGATACGAATGCGGTAGAACAGTCTGCATCAAACATGAAGACAGCGATGGGAAACCTGGCTTATTATAACCCGGTAGTTGATTATACGTTTGATACAGTATTACATAAAAAGGGCCAGGTAAGAATGATCACAAACTATACGGTGGTTGCAGGGAACCGAACACTTGTTGATACCCTGGCTTACCTGTTCACAAATGATGACCTGCAAAGCCTGGCGATATCAACAAAAAAACAATCCCTCCTTCAAAAAAATACTCCCGTTACCAAAAATGCGGTGCAATTTGAAACAGGCAGGTTGGTCGATTTGTTCCGGAACAACGGTTATTATAAATTTACAGGGGATGAAATTAGAGTGACGGGCGATACTTCTATTGAAGCGCTTACAACCATTGCGGAAGATCCTTTCGAACAATTGCGTTTACTGGAAGAAGCGAATGAGAAAAGAAACAAACCAACCATCAGGGTTGGTTTCCAGTTGAACAACCTGCCTGATACGACTAAACTGCAAAAATATTATGTCAATAATATTTACATCCTGCCAGATTACACACCGGGAGAATCATATACTGACAGCACATTACAAGAGCATGATTCACGAAATTACATAACAAGGTATCACCGGCAACTTTTCAAATTTTATATTCCGGGCACCAACCTTTACATGAAAAAAGGAGATATATTCAGCCAGGAAAATTATCTTAAAACCATTAACGGTTTTTACAAGTTAGGTGCATGGGAAGGCCCTACTATTGACATTATTGAGGGAAAAGATACCAACCTGCTTGATTTCGTAGTAAAGCTAAACCCCATAAAAAAGTATGCTTTCGAAGGAAATATCGAATTAAGTTATTCCGCAAATACTACTACCACCATTTCCACAACCAATTCAGGAAACCTGTTGGGTGTGGCAGGCAACCTCTCTGTTACTAATCGCAATCTTTGGGAGCAGGCAGCCCGTATGACAAATTCGATCAGGGCCGGGGTTGAATTTAACACGGCTCACCGCAATAGTAGTGGTACCTCCATTAATTCAACAGAATTAACTTATAACAATAATATACTTTTCCCAAAATTTATCACGCCATTTAAAAAACTGAACAGGAAAAAACTTCTAACCAAACAATCCTTTATTAATACCAATGTTTCAATGATAAGCCGTGTTGATTTCTTTGACCAACAGGTTTTTAATATCGGTTTAGGATTTAACTGGACCAATAAGGAAAATCACCTATGGAGCTATAAGCCTTTTAATTTTGACTATCATCGTATTTATAACAGGTCTGATAGTTTTAATAAAACCCTGGTTGCCTATCCTTTTTTGCGATATTCATTTAACACGGCCCTTGTTATGGGGCAAAGCCTCGGGTATTCTGCTGTTCATATCAATACAAAAAATCCAAAGCTGGTAAGCACGTTAAAGGCCAATCTTGAAGAATCCGGGTTGATCTGGAGTTTTTTGAAAAGAGGCAATAAAAATTCTCAAAATGGAAATTTTTTCAATCAGTATTTAAAAGATTTTATAAAAGCTGACGTTGAATATACGTACACAATCAATCACGCGAAATCAGCAATCGTTTTTAGGGCTTTCACGGGTGTAGGAATCCCGCTTTCAAAAAGTGACACTACCCTTCCTTTCTTCAAGCAATACTTTGGTGGCGGTCCGAATAGTATGCGCGCCTGGCCGGTGAGGGGCATAGGAGTGGGAGGACAAGCGCTTGCAGCCTACTCAAACGGATTGTTTAATGACCGGACAGGGGATATACAACTGGAAGGAAATGCCGAATACCGGTTCAATGTCGCGCCCCTTTTTTCAAATGCAATTCTCTTTAAGATGGCCCTCTTTGCAGACGTCGGAAACATTTGGAATTTCAAAAACACAAAACCCGATGGCAGCGCCGATACCTCTCAATTCAAATTTCAAAATTTATATAAACAACTTGGGGTTGCCTCAGGAGTAGGATTTCGATTTGATTTTAATTATTTCCTGATAAGATTTGATGTGGGGCTGCGCTTCAAGAGGCCGGATAATGATGGCTGGCAAATTCCTGATGTTACCCTTAAGCATCTTTTTGGCACGTCGATGGACAATCGTGAATGGCGATATGAAAATTTCAACGCAACTATTGGAATTGATTATCCATTTTAAACAACCTGGTTTTGCAGAAAAATATAAAATTGTGCATAAACCTGTTTATAATTAATTCATTATAAATTTTTAAAAATGAAAATAGGATAATATTTTTGAAGAAATTTATCTATCTCTACGATTACTTTTAAGTGCTTTCTCATTGTATTTTTTTTTTGCCGGTTCATTTTTTTTGATGCGACTTTTTAATACTGTAAACACGTAAAGTTACCTGTTAGTTTTAACCTGGTAAGCAATGTACATTTCCTGTTTGTTTCGGGCCAGAGAAGTAAATATCCCTGGATGAGGGCGTGCTCATAGGCACGGATATAAAGATGATATTAATTCCTATTACGAAAAACCAATTTCCTGGGTGCCGCTTTTGTAGCACCCTTTTTTTATACTATAGCCTCAATTTCCCGGCCATCAAATCCTTCGTTCTGACCAATTTCAAAATTACAATTAGCCATTAATCCATTAATTTCTACCACTCGTAATGGTATTATGCCATTCAATGTACTATGTATTGCATAGAACATAGCTTTAACTATATCTTTGTAATGTAATTAACGCAAAAACAATTAAAAATTTAAGTCATGAAAACAACAATTAACAGCAGTAAAACTTCAATATTTGAATCTGCAAAACGCATCATCTACTCTTTCCAGCTACTTATGATTGGTATAGCCATTCCCGTATTGTTTATCATCGGAATCTCAAATATCAACCAAAAAAAGGTAAATGAAAATGAAATAAATAACGTGCCCACTTCAACGCAACTATCTCCAAAAGAGATGCTGCCATTGAGTATCGCCAGGATATAACCTGGTTAAAATTGATCACTTTTCAACACACCATGAAAAAAGCACTCATAATTTCCGCATTGTCTTCTTTAAGTCTTGCTTCAATCGCTCAATGTAATCAACACGTAATTTACACGTCTGGCAAAGCTGATTTTACAGATAGCATAGGAAATATTCTTCGTTCAAAAGAAGGTAAAATAACCGTTGAACTTTCTTCAAAACAATTTATATTGATGCATGATGGCCAGGAAGATGATGCGCTAAGAGGTGATGTTTCCGATTTTTTCTGCGAATGGGAAGGTGCCTATAAGAATGGCACCACCACTTTTAAATCCGGATTAATTGAAAAAAGCGGTGAGAAAGATGATGCCAATGTAAGTATTGAAGGAAAGGACGGCAACCTGTTGATACTGGTAAAATTTAAAAACGAAGGACATGATTTTAAAAATTATCCCGGATGGTTATAACGAAGTTGACGTAAAGGAATAGACTCATCGAATGAGGAGGGTTGATCCTTTCAGAAAAAACTTTTTCCCTGTATCATGGTTGGTGTATTTCAGCATCCACACATAAACTCCCGAATCCTGCGGATCTCCCTTTAACGTGCCATTCCATTTCTGAGTCCAGTCATTAGTATGAAATACCAGTTCGCCCACACGATTGTAAACGCTAAATTCAAGGTTGTCTGCTTTGTAAGCATTCAAAGGATACAAGTAGTCGTTTAATCCGTCACCGTTAGGCGTAAACGCATTTGGAACCGCAATGTAGCAGCTCTTCAGCACTTTTATGTTGCTATATGCAGTATCAAAGCAGCCTGCGGTGTTTTCAACAACCAGGCGAACTGTATATATTTTCTCAGCGCTTTCAATGGGATAATGAAGAGGAGACGGAATTTTAGAAATACTGTTACTGCCAACTCCAAAATCCCAAAAGTAATTAGAGATATTGCCCAGGCTATTGTTGATAAAGGTTGCAGCATCTTCAGGGCACAACAGGTTATTTGTTTCAAAAACCGCCTTGAGTTCATTATCCAGGTTTATGGTTTTTGTAGTGGTATCGCTGCATACTCCGTTGGATACGGCCAATACTATTTGTTTAGTGCCAAATGTTGTGAAATATGCAAGCGGGCTCCGAAGCATGCTGGTACCCGCATCACCAAGTTGCCAAAACCAGCGATAGACTCCATTTCCGCCTTCGTGTGAGAAAGCAATCGTATCCATTGCACAACTTTCAGCTATCGTATAAGTAAAATCTGCGGAAACCGTATCTTTTACTAAAAAATTTAATATTGAGCCAGCCAGTGTTTCCTGCCCGCATTCATCAATGACCGTATTTCCATCGCTTCCTTTTGCAAGTTTTATTTGATAATTTCCCTGGCTTACGATAGCACCTGATAATATCACATTGATTACCTTACTCACTCCGTTGTCACAATTTCCCTGCGCACTTATTACCGTGACGGGTGAAGGTCCCGTTACAATAAAATCACTTCCATTGGCCGCAACAGAATTGCATTTAATATTTTTTGCAAAGACCAATTGCAATGATTGTGGTGCACAGCCAACAGCAGACAGGCTGTCCATGGGCACAGGTTTCAAGGGGGAAATAACCAGTGGCAAATTCCTTCCGGGATCTATATTCCTGTCACAATAGTCCAGCAAGGTATTTCCATCGCTCCCGTTTTTTATAGTGATGGAATAATTTCCTGGTGGCAGTGGGCTGTTTAGGGTAAGCATTACAGAATCCATATCAAACCCACTATTACAACCAATACCGGTGGTACCGGAAATACCTGTTACTGCAGGTGAAATACTAAAATCACTTCCATCAGTTGCCAGGCTGCTGCATTTCATTCGCTTATTCAGTTTTATGAATATCTGCGTTGCATCGCAGGAAGCGTTAGCATGAAATATATCCGGCGAAAGCGTATCCGTAATACTGGCAGTGCCCCCGCCAAATGATAATTTGTAACCATTTTGAGATGGAATAAACGCCGTAAAATGACTTAAAAGCAAAAGGTAATTATGACCAAGCTTAAGTGAAGGCATAGAGCTGAAAGTAGGATATCCAGGCCCGGCACAATTCTGAAGAGAAGTTCCGGCAGCGGATGCACCTGTAAGTCCCGTATTTCCCGACCAGTTACAAGCCGTAAACAAGGAAGTATTGGTATATATATCGCCAGGGCTACGGCCGGTTATATCAAATAGTTCCCAGTCATAATCGTCATTTAAATCATTGGGAGTTATTAAAAAGCCCAAAGTGCCGGCTTTAAAGCAGGTAAATTTATACCAGAACGGATTAATGTCTGTAACACCATCAGCGCTACATATACCCGGCATTAACTTCCCACCACAATAAGGCACAGTAGTTTGACTAAAGGTATCAGTGCCACACACGGGAAAAGCGGTAGATGGATTTTGCCCCAACGCAGTGCAGGTTTGGGAATTCCCCTGCATGAAAGCGAGTAAAGCCAGGAAGAGAATTGAGACAAATTTTTGAAACATATACTGCATGACCGCTAAAAATATTCTTTCGCTGCAAATATGAAAGATTTATTTGAACTAAATATTGGATTATAATTCCTGTCAATTCAACAAGGCCAGAATTTTATTTCGCAGCATTTTTTTTTCAGATGCTGAATGGGTTAGTTTTATAGCAGTCTCAAAAGATTTTTTCGCAGAAGACAAATCGTTAAGCCTTGAATATAGCTCTCCAAAAAGACTGTGATATAAATAGTATGCTGCTAACTTTTTTTTATCACTGATGGCATTTATTTTTTCCAGGGCAACCCGGGGACCGTACAATTCCATTACGGCAACCGTTTTATTTAATTCATTTACAGGTGAAGGTGACATTTTGCAAAGCCATTCATAATATTCCAATATTTTCTTCCAGTTAGTTGCTTTAAATGTTTTGGCAGAACAATGTTCATAAGCAATAGCAGCCTCAATGTGATAAGCGCTGATCGCTTCGCCAAATGCCGCTTTATTCATGTATTTATTTCCATCATTAATTAAAGTTGT
The DNA here is from genome assembly GCA_039933035.1 of Ginsengibacter sp. Classification (GTDB taxonomy): domain Bacteria; phylum Bacteroidota; class Bacteroidia; order Chitinophagales; family Chitinophagaceae; genus Ginsengibacter. Next base: position 24,379 of record JBDTOV010000012.1, read on the forward strand.
ATCCCATTTTTTTCGATCCTGCATCGGCAGCAAAACAATTTCACCTTCTATTGTTAAACGGCTTTCGCTTCTTGATGCATGAAAACACATCAGGGCCATTAATGCGAATACTTCCGGTTGCTGTGTATGTTTATTTTCAGCCAATAATTTACAAAGCACCATCGCTTCGGCCATTACATCCTTCCTTATTAATTCCTCTGAATTGGTAGAATTGTACCCTTCGTTAAAAAGTAAATAAATCGCATTCAATACTGCATCTGTTCTGTATTGAATTTGATCTGCCGACGGAATAATTAATTTGATCTTATGCTCCCTGAAAAATTCTTTCGTTCTATAGAGTCTTTTTGAAACGGTGTCCACACTGGTAAGAAATGCTTTTGCTATTTCTTCGGTGCTGAAACCACAAAGTGTTTTCAGCATTAAGGTAATTTGACTTTCCCTGGAAATATCCGGATGGCAACATGCAAACATCATTTGAAGCATATCATCTTTTATAAATTCTTCTTTCCAAAAATTTTCCATGGTGGAAATAAGGGTGTATTCAGATGTAAGAAGAATTTTTTCCTGGTCACTAAAATCAAACTGTACAGAATGTTTATTTCTTCTTATGATATCAATTGCTTTGTTTTTTGCTACGCGAAACAGCCAACCGGAAGGATTATCCGGAATACCTTTTAGCTTCCACACATTCATGGCCTGCAATAAGGTATCCTGCACGACATCCTCAGCCGTTTCAAGATTTTCCGTTCCAAAGATTTTAACTAACACCGAAACCATCTTTTTCGCTTCATGGCGAAAAAGATGGTCAGTCAGTTGTTGAACGGGTTCATTGGCTGAAGGCACAGTTTCTATTTCTATAAAATTAACTGATTTCTTTTACTGAGGTTAGCGGCTTCACACCGGTATTGCGCGTCCAATAATATTACTAACACTACTACAAAGCTTTCATCCGGTTGTTTTTGGGATTGTGCTCAAGTTCTGCAAGTCCCAATACTTCCATCAGGGGTGGCACATACATTCCAAATCTCCCCCGAAATCCCTTTTTTAACCCATACCATCCTCCAACCGGATTCTGTGGTGACCGGGCCCAGGCCTCGACTGTGCCGTCCTTTGCTGGCTTTTGCTCATCGGCACTGCCGAGTTCCATCCAGTCACCATGTTTTTTTAACATAGCCTGCAAGTCTTCAATACATCTCCATTGATAATGAAGTGTGGTACTGCCCACTTTACAAACAAGAACCGGTGGCTGCACAGTATCATCTTTATACATACTATATTCTGAAGAGCCTGGCGGGGTCTTTAAATTCCAGGGATCCTCTTTGGTTCCGGTACTTTTTTTCTCTTTTGACATATAATAATTATTAAGCAAAAACTAATAAATAAATCGCCTCCGCGAAGCGGGACAGGCTGTTTAATTTTTTTTTACATACTAAATTACATTTTTAGTTCATGAATCTCCCTAACTTCAACGATGCCGTCATCAAATTCAAGAAGCGGGCATCCATTGGCAATTTCAATTGCTTCATCATAGGTGCCGGCTTTGCAAATAAGATAACCACCAATCATTTCTTTTCCTTCCATAAATGGGCCGTCAGAAACTACTTTCTTGTCGCCAGTTATTGTTTTTCCTGATTTGGCCAAAGGTTGCGCACCCACAAATTTTCCTTGTTTACCAAGAACTTCCATCCATTGCATCCATCTTTGCATGTGTGCCTGCGCCTCCCCAGGTGACCGGGCTGCCATTTCCGATTCACCACCCCTGAATAATAATAAATACTCTTTCATTGAATTTGTTTTTACAATTTGTAATTTAATTGAGATTACGTACCGGGCAAAAAATGTTTTATTGAAGCCATCATATTTGCTTCTCAAATTTTCAATTATAACTCATCGCTTCTTTAGTAAGGAATTTTTTTAACAACCCTAGCTGGCCAATGTCATAACTTTCATGCTGGGTAAGGAAAGCAACTGTACCGGTATTGGTATAGTCGCCTATCGGACTTTTTATAAGCGTATCTGCTTCGAGATGTTCTTCGGTAACATTTTTGATAGCTTCCTGCAGAAGTGCTGAAACTTTTTTCCATTCCTCTTTTATTTCTGAAAGAGAAGGGTAGTTCAATGATGCATCATATGCTTTAAAATTTTCGAACAGGTCATTATAAGGATTATTTACCGGTGATCCAAGAATCATGAGTGTCACATACCTGGCCCAAAGCGTATGAGCAGCTATCCAGTTTACCGGGTTTACATGCCCTATAATTCTTTCTTTCGCCTGTTCTTCAGTAATTCCTTCGAGTGTACTTAAAAAAAGACGATCATTCATGTTGAAAGTGATTTGTGATTGATAAATTGAGTTATTCATAAATGATTTTTTTATTAGTTAAGATCATTTTAATGACCAGGTGGTGATTGCGACCGGGATAAGTTTGCATATTATTTTTGCAACTGATCCGGCAATATAAATATACCTGAGTGTGCCCTCCATTGGGCAATATCAATTCTGGGCGTGCAGCCCCATTTTATTTCCTTCCGTGTCAACAAAGAAGGCCATATAGCCGATTTCAGGGCTAATCTGCGTTTTAGGCATTACTACTTTGCCTTTGGCTTTTTCGATGCGGTCGATCACTGTTTGAATAGTAGGATTGGCGTTTAAATAAATCACACAGCCATCCATAGCAGGTTGATGCATGTCACTCTGTACGAGCGCACCACTTACGGTACCATTGCCCATATCAGCGGGGAAACCACTCATTTTCATCCCCATCATTTCCTGCATCGTTTGCATTTTTACATCAAAGATGGTTTCATAAAATTTCGCAGCTCTTGTTATATCGAGCGCAGGTATCTCAAACCAGTTGAGAGCATTTGATTTTTTGTCCATAACGTTTCATTTAAAAGTTAAGATTTTGATTTAATATTCTTATGACGTTTGGAAAAAGAAAATTTGGACAATAGGGGAATAATTTTATAAAATTGCCCGGCAATCGGAGCTAACCCGGTTAACGGCCGGAAGAAACGCAATTGTATTTATTTATACGGGATTAAGAATTCGGCGCCGAAATACAATCTATCCGTATTTATTTTTCATAAAGACAAAGGAATTTTTTATAAGCGTGCTGAGAATTTCAGGATCAATGTCACTTAATTTTTTAATATAAAGACAACCTTTACTTGTTGTATGTTTTCCAAGTTTCTCCAGTAAATCCGGGTGATTAGCAATAGCACCCATAAGATACAGGGTAATGTGTTGCTTTCTCGGCGAAAACCCAATCATACACATGTCGCCTTCACGGCCACTCTCATATGTATAATGGTAATTCCCAAATCCGATAATCGCAGGTCCCCACATTTTGGGCTCGCATGTAGAAATTACCTTCATCATTTCCGCGATTTGAAAACAATCCTTTCGTTTTCCTTCATCCTCAATTGTATTCAAAAATGTCACAAAGTTACCTGCTGTTTGTTTGGTTTTATTTTCCGCCATAACGATAATTTTAAGTTGATTTTAAATGGAAGAATGTGAAATAGAATAAATCTCCGGCAATTGTAAAAACTCAAAATACATCATTCCCGAAAATCTACTTTCGTCCACAACCGTTCAATTAAAAAGTTACACTATGGTACGACTAAATCTACAAAACCCAGTGCCAGCCTGCAAAATTCACCTCAACCCCTGTCCCAGGGGAGAGGGCCTGGAACCTGAAACCAAAATTAGTTTCAGCTTGCCCCAATGAATTTTAGTCGGACAACAATTAAAAAGTTATTCCCCTTTTCTGGGTAAAATTAATATCATTTATTAGGAAAAAAAGAGCATCCGGAAAATTATTTTTTGAAAATAAAGTACACAGCAAATACCAGGAAGCCAAAGCCGATAAGATGATTTATTTTTAAAGGCTGGCCTCTAAAGAAAATTAGTGTAAAAGCTGTAAATACTACAAGGGTAATTACTTCTTGTATGACTTTCAATTGCCACAAGGTAAACGGTCCCCCGTCATCGACGAACCCGATCCTGTTGGCAGGCACCTGGAAAAGATATTCAAAAAATGCAATCCCCCAACTGATGACGATAATAACAAAAAGGCTGGCACCGGGAAGCCAGTTCATTTGTTTCATTTTCAGGTGACCATACCAGGCAAACGTCATAAATGTGTTAGAACAAATCAGCAACACTATGGTGAGGATACTTTTCTTCATAATTTTTATTATAATTTTTAAAATATTGCATGAAATTCCGTAACGTGAAAAGATTGTTTGGGTTTTCCCTTTTTGCATTTGTCACAGAAAATAAAGAGCAGGGACGATATCCTATACTTTTTTGTGTCGCCCGTGTTGGCAACATGTCGATTTTAATTATTTAGAATTTCTTTCAAAAATCAATCCAACATTGTTTAGACTGATATCACCTGGCTTTTATAACTGAAGCAACAAACTCTTCTATAGTTATAGCATCTTCCAACATAAAATTCCCGATACGTGTACGGGATAAGCTACTCAGGTAAGCACCGCAGCCCAATGACTGTCCAAAGTCGTGCGCCAAACTGCGTATATACGTTCCCGTGGTACACACTACCATAAAAGAAATAACCGGGAGGCTAATATCAGTAATTGTAAATTCTTTGATAGTGATTTTCCGGGGTTCCATAACAACATCAATGCCTTTTCGTGCCATAAGGTAAACCGGCTTGCCCTTTTGCTTGATGGCAGAATGAATGGGAGGAACCTGCATAATTTCACCCGTAAATTTTTTGGTTGTTTCATAAATTACTTCGGGTGTAATAGCACCAATCGAACTAAATTCCTCAGGTTCGCTTTCCAAATCATAAGTAGGCGTTACCGCACCGAGAGTAAAGGTGCCGGTATATTCCTTTTCCCGGGCCATGTACTCATTTATCATTTTAGTATACTTGCCGGTACATACAATCAAAAGCCCTGTAGCTAATGGATCCAGCGTACCGGCATGACCTACTTTTTTTATTTTCAGGGTGTTGCGTATTTTCCTTACCACGTCAAAAGATGTCCATTGCAATGGTTTATTTACCAAAAGCATTCTTCCCTCTTCAAAAGTATTTTCATTCATCAGAAAAATTTAAATTGCCTGGCGGGTTTTGAGTTCTAAATATTTATTGATCGCATTTACCGTAAGCTTTTGCGGCGAAGTGAGCAACGATAAGATCCCATACTTCAACAATTCTTTCGCAATAAGCCTTTTTTCGTAGGCGAATTTTTCGGCAGTGGTTTTAATATATATGTCTTCTATAGTAGCAGCATGAGAACCGGTAAGCTTCTCCAGTTCCGTATTTTCAAAAAAAACAACCAGTAATAAATGATGGCTGGCTATTGATCGCAAATAATCTATCTGCCTGTGCAACCCGGATAACGATTCAAAATTGGTATATAAAATCAGCAGGCTGCGATGCCTGATACGATTTCTTATTTGCATGTAAAGCATTTCAAAATCACTTTCGAGGAAGCCGGTAGTTTGATTGTATAGCAATTGCAAAATATTTTCATTTTGTACAGGCTTGCGGTCGGCAGCCAGCACGCTTCCTATTGTATTTGAAAAAGTGATTACTCCTACCCGATCCTGTTTTTTCAGGCAAATATTGCTCAACACCAGGCAACTGTTAATCGCGTAATCCAGTAAGGTTAAACCTGCAAACGGCATTTTCATCAGGCGGCCTTTATCAATAATGCAATACACCTGTTGCGACCGTTCGTTCATAAAATTGTTGACCATTAAACCGCCTTTTCTCGCAGAAGCTTTCCAGTTAAGTGTGCGGATATCGTCTCCTGTTATATATTCTTTAATCTGCTCAAACTCCATGCTCTGGCCAATTTTACGCATGCGGCGTGTGCCGCCTTCATTTTGTAATATTGCGTTGGAAAGCAATTCATATTTATAAAGCTGCATAAAAGCCGGGTAAACATGAATCGTTTCAGTCGCTTCTGACGTAAACCTGCGACAAATTAATTTCAATGGCGACCTGGTGAACAAATGAATGTTGCCAAAATGATATTCTCCTCTTTGAAGAGGGCGAATGTTGTATTGAATCTTTTTTTGCTGTTTTCCTTTAAGGGTTAGTCGTCTTTTCCAGTGACGTTCCTGGAATTGCTGAGGCAATTCATCAATTACATCAATACTTATAGGAAAAGGAAATTCATTTTTTATATTAAGTTCTATTCTATTTTCATCTCCGTTACTCAGGCGTCCGGCCGTAACTCTTCCGGCAAACGGAAATTTTTTTGTAAAAAATAAAAAAATGTAATCCGCAATACACAAAATGGCCAATACAAAAAGAATAATGGGCGCAACAGTTTGCAAGGCAGGAATATAAAAAGCTGTAAAAAACAAGCCTATACATGCCACCAGCGCACCATAAAAACGGGCTGTAACAAACAAATCACCAAAATATTTTTTAATAAAATTCATTATTAAGGTTGTGCTACCCTCCAGGCTGGTAATTACCCGGAGATAGAGGCATGATTTAAATTTTCAAAAAAAACAAAAACCTGGCAGCTTCCATTAACATGTGCCAACACTTCTATCTCGGCACTTCAATGTTGCTGATAATATTTTGAATTAGCTGATCAGGTGTGATGCCCTCCATTTCCTTTTCGGGAGTCAGAATTATCCTGTGCCGCATTACCGGCGAAGCCATTTCCAAAATATCTTCCGGCTTTACAAAATCTCTTCCCTTAATAGCCGCATTGGCTTTCGAGGCCCTTAATATGGCAAGTGATGCCCGTGGCGATGCTCCTAAAAACAATGAAGGATTGTTCCTGGTTGCGTTTACAATTTTTGCGATAAATTCTACCAGCTTCGGATCAATAAATACCTGGTGAATGATATGCCTGTATTCAGCAATCTGCGTAGCTGATAAAATTTTATTTACCTCCCGAAGTAATGCATTTTGCGTAAGCGCCTGCTGATTGAGGAGGATATGAATTTCTTCTTCAAGAGAAGGATATTGTACATCGATCTTAAATAAGAACCTGTCCAGTTGCGCTTCAGGAAGCCGGTAGGTTCCTTCCTGCTCAATTGGATTCTGCGTTGCTAAAACCACGAACGGAAAATCCATTATATGTGTAAATCCATCAATGGTTACCTGTCTTTCTTCCATCACTTCAAAAAGCGCAGCCTGTGTTTTGGCAGGCGCACGGTTTATCTCATCAATAAGAATAATATTGCTAAAAATGGGTCCCCTCTTAAATTGAAAATCGGCTTCTTTGGGGTTGAAAACCGATGTACCCAATACATCACTTGGCATCAGATCCGGCGTAAACTGGATACGTGAAAATTCAGCATTGATAATTTTTGCCATCAACTTGGCGGTTAAAGTTTTTGCCACACCCGGCACCCCTTCTATCAATATATGGCCATCGCATAGTAAGCCAATCATCAGCATGTTCACCATTTCGTGCTGGCCTACGATTACTTTGCCTACTTCATTTCTTATATCAGCAACTGCTGTGTTTAAAGCGCTTAAATTCACTCTTTGTTCAAATACATTTTCTTCCATCAGCTTTGATTTTTATAAAATTTTTCAATTTCCGTACTTAGTTGCATTAATTCTTCATCACCCGTATTTTGTTCCGATTGTACGCGTGCTATCAGTGAAAATAACTGCTCCACATTTTCTTTTGATACACCACTTTTACCAGAGAGTACATTCAAAAATTCATTGTTGATTATGGCAGTACTGATAAAATATTTGTTGCGGATATGCTCATAAAAATAAGTAATCATTTTCTCAGCGATATGACTGTTATTTTTTTTCTGTAAATAAAGCCTTCCGACCGTTTCGGTAAAAGTAACGGTTGTATTGGCATAGGGATATACCATATTGATAACTCTTTGCTTTCTTTTTATATTAAAAGATATAAACAGTAACAGGCCAATTATTGCGAGCCAGAAAGCCCAAAGCAAAGGTGGGTTTTGATTAATAACGCTTAATGTGGAAAAGCTGTCATCTTTACTGCGCCTGTTGAAATTTTTTCTCCTGTTGGAATTTGTATTTTTATAATATTCATCCCAATAAATATTTTTGGGATCGGAACGGAGGTAGGAAATTACATTTTCAAAATATTTATAATTATCACCGGTCAGCAAAAAATAATTGCTGAATATACGCGGAGCCACGTGAAGATAAATGCGACCCTTACCTGAAAATAAAACAACATAATCAGGCTGGTTGATTTCGTTTACTCCCAGGACCCTTGTAAATGCAGTATCGTAGCCAAACAGTGTGTTAAGGAAAGGGTAATAATAATAGCGGTAAGCCGGCGCCCCGAATCCGTCCCCAAAATACATGCTCACTTTTGTTTGATGCATGAGCCCCCTGGTCTCGTCTTTGATTTCACCCATTCTTTCGAGGTTGCAATTTATGTTTTCCAACAGCCTGCCATCGACGTAATCTGCCGAAATAAAAAGATCGTTCCCTTCATTTACATAATCCATAAACGCTTTTACTTCAGGGTAAGTAAGCACCAGGTTTTTAGTAACCAGGAAATAAAGAGAATACTTTTTATCAACGGCATAATCTTGTATGTCTTTCCATTTTTCATCAAAAGGGTCCGTAACGATTTCTACATAACGATCGTTAAAAAGATGCCTGAATTCCCCATACGCTATAAATGACCCGAAGGGTTGTTTGTCGGTTTTTCGATAGGTTTCACGTAGCGATGGCAGTACACGTTTCCCCTGGTCGCAGCTATTGAGCGATATGGAGGCAAAAAATATAAGGTATGTAAAAATATTTTTCAAAAAACGTTATACTCTTTTATTAAATGAAATGAATTTGTCCTTTTGATGATGGTACCGGGCGCCATCAATAGCAAACCTTCCGTACCATACATACTCGTAATTCGATGTTAACGAAGCAAATTCATTTTGATAAACTCTTCCATTGAGTTCCTCCACATATATCTTATTTGTTTTGTCGGGAGAAAAAAGAATCAATTCCCTGTCTGCAAGCCTTTTCAGCGATTGCAGGTATAAATATCGTATGGCCAGGTTGTAATCGTTTTGCGATTCAGCTTCGTAAATCAGCAAATTATATGCAGCGTATTCGTTCAGTTTTTCCGGCTCTTCCGCGGCAGTTTCCTGGTTAAATTTCCGTTTTCTTTTTGTAAATAAGTTGCCGGTAAAAAATAATTTGTACACGACAAATCCAATAAAAAAAACAGCAATCACCCAGAAAAAAATCTGTACCGGGAAACTATTAAGGATACGGTTTGCGTTGGGGTTATTTGTTGAAAAGGTAGTATTGCTCCTCCTGCTTCCGCTATTGGTATCAATGCTGAACGTGTCAATTCTGAGATTTGTTTTTTTTCTTAGTAAACTATCCAGATAAACCATATAACCAAACCCGGGGGTTTGCTTCCACTTTGCTATAGAGTCATTGGCCGCGTCGAATACTGTCCTGGATATGACCGTATCTGCCGGTAACGCATAATCGCTATTTACAGAATCGGTTATTACTCTACTCACCGCGGTGTCTTCCTCTGTGTCCGGGCTATTTTTTTGTGCAAAACCATAGTTGCTGAAGATAAACAACAGAACGGAAAGGCAGCAAAATTTCATGGAGTTACAGTTCATAGATTATTCCATTCTTGATAATTTTCCCCTCTTTTGATACAATACCTTTTTTATGAAGCTGTATTGGGTAGAAAACAAAATACCACAAAACAAAAAAGAATGACCCTGCAAGGATAATGATGCTTACCGGCACGGGAAGCCCGATATCATGTGAATCTTTTTGAAATGTATTGCTCATCAGGTGGGTCACATAGCTTTCAAAAAATGCCGCTACTATAAAAAATGGAACCAGGCTTACGCATATTTTCATCGCATCTTTTGCTGACCGCAAAAATGATTTCCTGCGCGTGTACGTGCCGGGAAATAGCCACCCAAAGCCCAATATGAGGCCGGCACAACTTGCAATTACTATTGATGATATTTCCAGTGTGCCATGTATCCAGATAACCATTACAGATTGCCAGCCAAGCCCCTGCGAAAAAAATATGTATTGAAAACATCCCAGCATCAATCCATTGCTCCACATTAAAAACAGGGTTCCTATACCAAACAAAACACCAAACACTACACTCTTAAAGGCAACGCTGATATTGTTGTAGGCAATATGAACAAACATGGAAAAAGGATTGGAATCTTTGTACACGCCGAATGGGTCTCCTTTCTGAATCCTTGAAATGGTTTGATCATAGTAACCGGGCTGCACTTTATGATCGAAATAACCGGCTGCATAATTTGGATCTGTCGTGCAGGAAACTACCCCAATGGTAACAAACAAGACGAACAAGATAAAGGTAAAAAGAAAAGTCCGGTGATATCGCCGGAACAATAAGGGCAGCTCATATTTCCAGAAGAGCAATACCCTCGAATACTTATGTTTCTTATTTTGATAAATGCTCTGGTAAATGCCGGCGGCTATTCCATTAATCCAGCGGGTAACCTTACTTTTAGGATAAAAAGTTTTTGCGTACGAAAGATCATCAAGCAGCGTTATAAACCGGTCGGCCATTTCATCAGGATCCCGTGATTCTTCGTGCTGATATTGATTCCACTTATCAACATTTTTTTTTATAAATCTTGCTTCACGCATGGTGTAAAATTAAGGGGCTTTCTCCGGTTCTTCCATGGATGGTGAGATGCCACCGTACAAATATACCCGGATGCAAATTGAGATAATTCCCCTTAAAAAAATAAAAACTTTAATTTATGTTTTAATATAATAATTTGCTTAGATGAGCCTGATTCAAATAGCTACTCCTTTTAATATAGATCTCGAATTTGAAATAGCTGAGTTTCATAAAAGGCTTTTTGCCTACGCAATTGATTTTTCTATTTTGATTTTATATTTCGTCAGCATGAAATATTTCTATTACGATGGATTTGACAAGGTAAGTGAAGATGTATTAAAAAACCATATGGGCATTGATATTCTTACTATTTCCATTCCCATGCTTTTGTATTCATTAGTAACCGAAGTGATGATGCACGGACAAACTATCGGTAAAAAACTAATGAATATCAGGGTGATAAGTCTTAACGGTGGCGAACCGGAACTGAGCCAATATATGGTCAGGTGGATGTTTAAAGCTTTTGAATGGCCCTTCTTTTTCGGGTATACCATTCTCACCCGCCAAAGCCTGGTTGTTTACATTGTACTCACGGGGTTTTTCGGAATTATTGTTGTAATTATTATTGCAGTTACCAAAAAAAATCAGCGGCTTGGAGATTTGGCAGCGAATACGGTTGTCGTAAATACAAAATCCTTATTTTCAGTAGAAGACACTGTTTTTATGGAAATTCAACAGGCAGATTATGAAGTAAAATTCCCGGAAGTGCTAAGACTTTCTGACCGCGATATCAATACTATTAAAAATGTGATCAACATGTTTTACAAAACTCATGACACACATACTTGTGGCCGCGTCGCCTTGAAAGTAAAGGAAGTTTTAAAAATACAAACAGACTTGTATACCATAGATTTTCTAGAAAAACTTTTGGCTGATTATAACTATCTCGCTACAAAATAAAATCGGGGTTAAATGAAGTTTCTATCCTTTCACAGCAAGTCCTATCATCGCAACTACAAATATCAATATATAAAACGACAGTAAAATAATCGTAAGGATGCCGTAGAATTTAAACATTGATTTCAGGTTCATCAACGATTCCTCAAAATTTTCCTGGCTTACCGATTTTACCGCAGTTTGCATTTTTACAGAGAACCGGTAAAGATACAAACAGGGAAAAAAAAGCAACAGCCCAAAAAAAAGATATACAACGGTCAGCGCTGCCTGTACGCCCGTGGAGTAGGTTGCGGGCATGCTGTTGTATGGAGGCAATTTTAAAATAAAAGATGGTAATACAAAGGCGAATACAGCCATAATTCCACAAAAAATAAATCCCATTATCGCCAGGAACCTACCCCATTTTGCAGATTCCGTTAAATAATTTTGCGATTGTGGGGAAACCTGTAAATCGTTATTAAGCAGATCAAAATTTTCCATCGTATTTTTTTTGAAAGATTTTAAAACAAACGTAATGAAATAAAATTACGGGTAAAAATAATCCCGCATATAACGGGACTATTTTTAATAAAACGTTTGTTCTTAAAAACCGATGATTTATTTCTTTATATAAACCATACAGGGTACTTTAAGGCATATCCCACCACAAATGATCAGTTCTTGGTACGTCCGGAACGTTAGATCCATTCCTGGATATTTCTGTACCTGGGTAATCCATTCTCCTGATAAAAGAAGTTAAGGTAGCGTTTAGTGGCAAAGCGAAATTCTTGTATGAATAATCAAATCTCCTCATATCGTCCCAGGTTACGGGCATAAGAAAACAGGCGATATATTTTTCTTTCATGATCAGCTTCAAAGTAATATTGCCCGCACCCACTGCCACTTCAGGTTTTGCAAGATAATCCGCAATTGAATTGGCAGGAACATTCAATTTATTCATGCTTGCGGTAATACCTGCGATATAGGCACTGTAAGCCGTTGCCATATCATTATTGCGAAATGCGGCTTCGGCTTTAATAAATAAACATTCTGCATAAGTAATTATTTGCAACGGAGAATTGGTACTGGAATACCATTTGTCAACGGCAATGTAGCTTTCTTCCATTGCCGTGCCGGATCCTACTCTGCCAGCACCGTTGGGTGTTCCGCGATAGTCACCAAATCTTGTTGTATCGGTGATCAAAGGCAGGCGTGGGTCAAATACGCCGTAAGTAACCCCATTAGTTGCCTCCACAAAATAGGAAGATAACCAACCATCCAGATTAAGCCCCGCGTTGTTAATCGCTACCTGTGCCCAGGGATTACGTACCTGGAAAATGGTAACCTGTGCATCATCACTATTGGAAGCGTATGCACCCGAAATTTCAGTTACAACTTTTCCAGCATCATATTGTGACGTTTTACTTACCTGGTTCAGCATCCTGGCTTTTAAGGCATGGGCTGTTTTTATCCACGCCCCGGCACTTCCGTCATGTATAAAATCACTTGGCTTGTCCAATTCGCCGGCAGCATCCGGTTGTTGCAGAGCAGCGATGCCGGCATCCAATAGCGTAATGCAGGAATCGTATAACAGCTTCTGATCATCAAATGCAGGTGTGGGATTATTAACGCCCTGGAAGGCTTCTGAATAGGGAATATCACCCCAAACATTGGTTGACATATTCAAATGCAAAGCAAGAAGAATATCGGAAACCCCTACGTAAGCATTCAATCCTTTTTGAAAGGCAATGTTTCTCATGTCGTGCAGGTTGGTAAGTTCATCGTAAATTGATCCCCAGGCCGTAGATGCGGTGGAACTTACATTATCATACGTATCAAGAGCGCTTCCTGCATTGGGAGACGCCAGGTACTGGTCATAATACGCGGTATAATTACCTAAATAGTAAACATTATAAGCTGTGCTATACGTAACATTAGCGAGTAACCCATTAATAGGAGGTTCTTCCGCTGCATTCGGGTTTTGATTGATATCAAGATATTTCTTACAACTTCCCGATATTAAAGCGATCATTATTAATGCAACGATATAAAAATTATTTTTTTTCATTGTATATATTTTTTAGAATCCAACATTTAATGAAACAATATAACTACGCAATGCGGGATAGCTAAATCCGGCAAATCCATTTGCACTACTTCCTGCAGGTGTAGAACTTGATTCCGGATCAAACCCTTTATAACTGGTAATAAGTATTAAATTATTCCCGGTAAGCGACAAGGATAATTTATTAATAAAAGAATTTTTAAAAATATCATTTGGAAGACTGTACGTTAAGGAGAGTGTTCGAAGTTTTACAAATGATGCGTCTTCAACAAAGTTCTCGGAAATTCCTCTAAACACATTTCTGTAATAACCTACGCCGTAATTATGACCATCAGGTCCGACGCCCTGGCCCAGATAAACGGGTTTTGTATTTTTGGAGCCATCAGCTAAAACGCCATCAAAAACTATGGTTTGTTCCCTGTTAAGTGTAAGAGGTGTTTCTCCAAAAGCCGTCATGAAATTATAAAACTGGTCAAATTTCTGAAGTCCCTGCCTTGTGTCCCAAAGCATATATAAACTCCAGTTTTTATAAGTAAAATTATTGGCGATACCGGCAAGCCATTTTGGATAGGAATTTCCAAGTATCTTTTGGTCAGATGATGGAGTAAGTACAGGAAAACCATTCGAACCGATTAATAACGGCAAACTCCTGTCCGCGTAAAGTGCATCAGGATTTTTGTTATCTCCGTATCTCGTCCAGGGTGTGCCATAAATATCGCCTGCAGACTCGCCCGGCACATATTTCATGGTAACGCTTGAATTGGAATAGCCATATTGGCTTCCAATTACAATTTCCTGGAGTCCGGGATAAATAGAAATGATCTTATTTCTATTTGCAGAATAGTTGAGCGTTACATCCCAATTGAAATTTTTCGTTTTTACAGGCGTACCTTTCAAAGTAAGTTCCAATCCTTTATTTTCGATTTCGCCCGCGTTCAAATAAATAGAAGTAAAACCGGACGTTGGCGCTGTACTTACCGGTATAATCTGGTCTTTACTATTTGATTTATACCACGTAAAATTGAAACCCAGTCGATTATTCAAAAAGTTAAGATCTGTGCCGACTTCAAATGAAGTTGTTTTTTCGGGTTTCAAATCGGAAACACCTGCCTGGTTTCCCCTGCCCCAGCGAACTACCCCGTTTACCGGTGGTGTTATAGGATTATACACAATACTGGTACTGTAAGGGTCGGCATCTTTTCCTATAGCTGCTAATGAAGCCCTTAATTTTCCGTAGCTCAGCCATACGGGCAATTTAAGATTTTGAGTAAAAACATAACTGATACTTGCCGATGGATAAAAGAAAGAACGGTTGTTAGCCTCTAAAGTACTTGTCCAGTCGTTTCTGCCTGTGAGATTCAGGTATAAAAAATTATTATAAGCCAGAGTAAGATCGCCATATGCGCCTATGATCCGGTAGTTTTGTTTGTATTGAGAAATGGCAACGGTTTTAGCATTCCCCAGGTTAAACAGATTATAGACATCCAGTTCATCTCCTTCAGCGCTTACCCGGTTCAGTTTTCTGTCGAGAACATCATTACCCACCCTTAATGTTGTTTGAAATTTGTCGGCCCATGTATGATCAAACGTGAGCAAAAGATTTGAGTTTAACTGGCGATAGTTCAGCCTGTATTCGTGTACAAATCCCTGCCCGTTATCATCCGCTATAATTTCGCCGGGTATTCCTAACGGACCGGGGGCAGTTGCCGTTCGGGCATCACCATATTCATCAATGCCCAGCATATAATTGGCAGTAAACCAGCTAACAGGCGCATAATTAAAATTTACACTACCGATTACGTGGTCTACATTTGATCTGAACTTATTAGTCGCGGCGTAGTAAATAGGATTACCGTTTCCGTATGTTTTTAATGTACCGTCTGGCTTTTTATAATCACGTACATCCCATCTGGGGGCCCAGTAGATCAATTCCTCGTTATAGCGGTCAGCATCATAAAAATTTCCATCTGTGTTAGCGTAATATAAATTGGTTCCCATCTTAAACTTGTCAGAAAATTTTAATTGACCGCTTACCCTTGCAGTCGCATCCTGGTACCAGGTGAATGGAATCAATCCATCTTGCTTTGCATAAGAGAAAGAAGATGAAAAAGTAGCTTTATCAGTACCTCCTGCAAAGCTGATGGCATTGTTATACTGATGGCCTGTGTTGTAAGCCCGCTTCCACGTATTTTCCAACTTGGCGGGATGGCTTGGGTCTTCTTGCCTTGCTACCTCAACAGTAGGTCCCCACGCCGGCCAGAAACTGGTAGAATCATAACCAGTAGTATAGTACCCTTGTGTATATTTCAATTGTTGCTCCGGATATTTATCCACCTTATCTATGCTGTAAGAAGAGGAAAAGTTAACCCTTAATCTTCCAGCCTGGCCTGATTTGGTAGTGATCACCACTACACCATTGGATCCTCTTAATCCATATAATGCCGTAGCAGCGCCTCCGCGTAAAATATTTACCGATTCAATATCTTCAGGATTGATATCTGATACCCGGTTGGGCATTTGTGTACCCCGGTTACCATCTGTACCCGTTGTGAACGTACTATTATCAATCGGTAAGCCATCTATAACAAATAAGGGCTGGCTGTTCTTACCGGGATCCAGGGAGTTGATACCCCGTATTAAAATGCTTGCACCCTGCCCCGGACCTCCGCCGGCACTGCTTATAGTAACACCAGCTACTTTTCCCTGTAAGGCATTTATTAAATTAGTTTGATGAGATTCTGTTATTTGCTGTGCATCTACACTTTGAGCGGAATATCCGAGTGATCTTTTCTGTCGTGTAATACCCAAAGCAGTAACGATCACTTCTGAAAGCTGGGGCGCCTGTTTCATTTGAACATTGAGAAAAGTTTCATTGCCTACAGTTACCTGTTGTTGCTGATAGTTGACAGAGGAAATTACCAGCACAGGATTCTCCCCTTTGAGCGTAATGGTAAAAACTCCCTGGTCTGTTGCTGTAACCGTATTTCTGGTACCTTTTTCCTGTATGGTAGCCATGGGAACGGCGCCGCCACTTTCATTAAGCACTTTCCCCGTGATCGTTCTTGCTTGAGCGAAAACACTTAATGGAGCACAAAATAATAGAAACAGCCACGCTAATAAAGCAGATTTTTTCATGAACGGTTGTTTAATGGTGAAGAATATGATTTATCCCGTAAAAAGCAGATCGCTTGTGTTGTATTGACAAGATTGTTTAAAAAAAAGCTGCAAATGATATTCTATTTATCCAATATTAATAAATAGAATTTTTGTTTAGCATAAGATAAAATTAGCGCAATAGCGCTAATTGACTTCCGTTGAAATCTTTTTTTTTCTTTTTCTCCTATATTTCCCAGGCGGCAACACCATTAGCCATTGTGATTACTTGAAATGTAATGTCTATTGTATGCTACAACGATTTAAAAAAATTAATAAGCCCTTGCGAATAAAACCCTTTCTTTGCTGGGCGCTCCGGTAAGAATGCAAGTTCCTTCTTCCTGCAGGTTATTTAATGGAATGCAACGAATAGTTGCCTTGGTAAGGTCTTTTATTTTATCTTCTGTTACTGCAGTACCGTCCCAGTGTGCTGAAATAAAACCGCCTTTATCATCTAGTAATTTTTCGAATTCTTCCCAGGTATCTGCCCTGGTGATATTATTGTCGCGGTATTCTTTTGCCTTGTTATAAATGTTCTCCTGGATGTCGTGAAGCAAAACAACGATGGCATTGGCCAGTCCATCCATAGAAACTGGTATTTTTTCTTTCGTATCTCTGCGCGCAATTTCCACAACATTATTTTGCATGTCTCTTGCCCCAATCGCAATACGAACCGGAACACCTTTTAATTCATATTCTGCAAATTTCCACCCGGGACGGTTATTATCATCATCATCATATTTTACCCTTATTCCTAAAGCCTTAAAATCTTCCATGAACAATTTGACTTTTTCATCAATCATCTTTTTTTGTTCATCACCTTTGTAAATAGGAATAATTACTACTTGCACCGGGGCAAGCTTTGGTGGCAATATAAGACCATCATCATCACTATGCGCCATCACCAGAGCGCCTATCAATCTTGTACTGACTCCCCAACTGCTCGCCCATACATAATCCAGCTTATTTTCTTTATCAGTAAACTGTACATCAAATGCTTTCGCGAAATTCTGCCCGAGATAATGTGAAGTGCCCGCCTGCAAAGCTTTGCCGTCCTGCATTAGCCCCTCTATTGAATACGTGTCAACTGCTCCGGCAAATCGTTCATTAATACTCTTGACGCCTTTTATGACAGGCATTGCCATCCATTTTTCCGCAAACTCCGCATAAATATTAAGTATCAGGATCGTTTCGTCTATTGCTTCCCGGGCGTTCGCATGAGCCGTATGTCCTTCCTGCCATAAAAATTCCGTAGTACGTAAAAAAAGGCGGGTACGCATTTCCCATCTTACTACATTGGCCCATTGGTTTATAAGTAAGGGTAAATCCCTGTAAGATTGTATCCATGTTTTATATGTATTCCAGATAATGGTTTCGGAAGTGGGCCTTACGATCAGCTCTTCTTCGAGTTTCGCATCAGGGTCAACAACAATACCGCCACCATTAGGATCGTTCATTAGCCGGTAATGGGTTACCACGGCGCATTCCTTTGCGAAGCCTTCTACATGCGCTGCTTCTTTGCTTAAAAAGCTCTTGGGAATAAATAAGGGAAAGTACGCATTCTGATGCCCGGTTTCTTTAAACATTTTATCAAGCTGGTCGCGCATATTTTCCCAGAGTGCGAATCCATAAGGCTTTATAACCATGCAACCCCTCACTGCGCTGTAGTCAGCAAGTCCCGCTTTTAAAATAATGTCATTGTACCATTGCGCGTAATCTTTTTCCCTCGTTGTAATTTCTTTACTCATTGTATACTATCAAATTTTTAATTTCTACACCCTGTTACGGAAGTTTGTCGATAATTTCATTTGGTTCGTCGCAAAAAATCCGTTCTTATCTTAGCTATTATTTAACAACCATTCATAATATTAAACGTTACACAATAGGTTATAAATGCGTAAATTTACAGAGCATACGGTCGCAAAAGTAACAACTTCATTTTTAAAATCTTTTAAACTTAAAGCCATGAAAATAAAATATTTACTACTACCTGGAATAGTTGCTGTTTTTGCAGGTTGCAGTTCCGCATACCGCATAGGACAGACTCCTGATGATGTATATTATTCTCCGGCGCCCACACACGATGAATATGTAACATCCACCAACCAGCAGGACAAAGATAGCTATGCATATAACAACACTTACAATAGCGAAGACCTGTCCATAAGAAGGGGAATCAGCGACCCAAGGTATCGCAGTAATATTGCTCTCGATTTTGGTTATGGCTATGATCCTTACATGTATGGATCTTCTTTCTACAGCCCTTATTCATACTATAATCCTTATGCATACACAGGCGTTACTTTTTATCCTTACAATTACAACTACTATGGCAACTATTATTCGCCTTATAATAATTACTACTATCCGCCCGTTTATTATAATTCAAAGCCTGGCAATTCGGGTAATACAACCAATTACAGTGGACCAAGACGATCTAACCTTGGGGTGTATAATACTAATAATATAAACCGGGGTAACATGTCGCCGGTGCGAACAACCAATGCAAGAACTAATTCAGTACCGGTACGCACATTTGAAACACCATCCGCTAATAGAAGTGGCGTTGGAAACGTGATACGAAGGGTTTTTACACCGAATAATGATAATAACACCCGTTCTAACAATAATAACAATCGTTCTAACAATAATAACAACCGTTCTAACAATAACGACACCCGTAGTTATAACAATAATAATGATCGTAGCAGTAATAATGACAACAATGTAACCCCGGCCAGGACATTTCAACCTGCTACCAGTACGCCATCAAGCAATAATAATAATAGTCCATCCTCTTCAGGAAGCGGTAGTGCGCCTGTAAGAACTTTCAGAAAATAAAAATTATCTTGGTAAGGATGGTGCAACATGTCTCCACCTTCCTTACCAATTAATACATCACACTTACAATACTGCCTGCACCCGTTCTTTTTTTTCAAACGCTTTACAAATATTGTATAATGAAAGCAAAATATTTAATAGCAATCGCTTTGTTTGCTACTGCAAAAATTTATGCGCAGGAGCCTTCAGATGCGGTTCGGTATTCCTGGTTAACGCAAAATGGAACTGCCCGCAACCAGGCAATTGGCGGTGCGGGTGCCTCATTAGGAGGTGAGTTTTCTTCTCTTTTTATTAATCCTGCAGGTTTGGGGTTTTATAAAACGAACGAATTTGTAATAACGCCCGGATATGCTCTTAAAAATTTTAATTCAACTTATAAAAACAATGTTGCGACCAGTAGCAGTAATAATTTTAACCTTGGCGCAAGTGGGTTATTATTTTCTTCGTCTACACCTCAACAAAATGTAAAAAGTTTCACATTTGCCATAGGAGCAAACCGGATGGCAGATTTCAATAGTCATATTTACTACAAAGGCCAGAATACAAATAGCTCTTATTCAGAAAAATATTTAGAAGAGCTCATTAACGATAACGTTACCGACCCCAATCGGGCGGCCACTGATTATCCTTCCGGTTCCAGCCTTGCTTTTAACACCTATCTTATAGATACCGTTCAGGCTGCAGATGGAACGCTTTCCGGATACAGAAGCCTGGCCAATCCGAACTTTGGCCTAATACAGGAAAACACGATTAATACATCAGGGGGTATTACAGATATATCGTTAGGAGGGGGTATTAACCTGAAAGAAAAATTATTTTTCGGTGCCACCCTTAGTTTTCCTTTCTTAAATTATAACCGCGAAAGCTATTATAAGGAAAGTGATGCTTCCGGCAGTACGACAAACAATTTCAATTATTTTGAAGTTAACGAAACACTACAAACGAAAGGCATAGGAGTGAATGCAAAGCTGGGCGTCATTTATAAACCTGTGGAAGATGTACGACTTGGCCTGGCTATACACACTCCCACAGCTTATCAACTTACAGACAGGTACTCAACAGAAGTTATTACGGACCTCGATGGATACGGCGGTGCCGGGGTGAAAAAGCAAAGTACCCTTGACTTAAATAACGGGCAGCAGCTCGAATCAAAATACAATTTGACCACGCCGCTCAAAGTTATCGCCAGTGGTTCTTATGTTTTTCGTGAAGTAGCGGATGTAAGAAACCAACGCGGATTTTTAACAGCCGATATTGAATACGTTAATTATAAAGGGACAGCTTTTAAAGCTGCTGATAAAAATGATGCAGTATCCAAAGATTATTATTCCTCTCTAAATAAAGTAATTGATAATTTATATAATAATGCCTTTAACGTGAAGTTAGGCGGTGAATTAAAGTTCAATACATACATGTTCAGGCTCGGAGCCGCTTACTACGGCAACCCTTATAAAAATGAAACGGCCAGTCTCTATAAAGTAAGTGGTGGCCTGGGTTACAGGAACAAAGGAATTTTTATTGACCTTACTTATGTATATACCCTGAATAAGAATGTGAATTATCCCTACCTGCTACAGGACAAGCCAAACACACCTGCATATATAAAAAATAATGGAGGCGGTATCATCGCAACAATTGGTTTTAAGATATAGGGGAAGTAAACACTAACGATGCACATCAATGCACAACAGTAAAGCTATTTTTTAAACCAGGTAATCTGCCTTTTGGCAAAATGCCGCGTATTTTTTTTAATATCATCAATTGCTTTGGGTAAAGAAATTTTTCCATCTATACAATCAAATAATTCTTTATAGCCTACCGTTCTCAACGCATTCAAATGCCTGAAATGAAAAAGGCCTTCCGCTTCTTTTAACAAGCCTGCCCGCATCATATCATCTACGCGTTTGTTTATTCTTTCATAGAGGTGTTCCCGGGGTATTTCCAGGTGAATTGTTTTCATTTCAAAATTTCTTTCCACTTTTTTTCCTAAACGAAAATCAAGAACAGATTTACCGGTGGATAATTTTACTTCCAGCGCCCGCATCATTCTTTGTGGGTTTTGTGTTTCCCCTGAAGCAAAATAAAGCGGGTCATTTCTTTTTATTTCATCAGCAAGCCAAACCATTCCCCGGGCTTTATGCGTTTCATTAATTTTAGTGCGGATGGCTTCATTCGCCTGCGGAACTTCATCAAGGCCCTCACAAAAAGCTTTAATGTAAAGCCCTGTACCGCCCACCATAATGGCAACGTCATTTGTTTCAAAAATCGTGTGAACCGCATGGAGAGCGTACTGCTCGAAAACTTTTACGTTCACATCATCGTGAATAGAATGTGAATCAATAAAATAATGCCTGGTATCCCGGAGTTCACCGGGTGTGGGCTTGGCAACACCAATATTTAGTTCTTTATAACACTGGCGGCTATCCGCAGAAATAATTTGAGTATTGTATCGATGGGCAAGTTCAATAGCATACGCGGTTTTGCCTACGGCAGTAGCACCACTTACGATAATACAGGTCTTATTACTCATACTTTAGTTGAGGTTTGTAAAGAACCCAACAAATTGTTATTAGATTTCCGCGCTGCCTTCTTCTACATCTTCGTCTGCATCCGTGTCTGCATCCGTGTCTGCCTCACCCTCTTCGCCAAATCCATCGGCCATTACGGTAGTATTGAGATCATATTTCTCTTCAATCTCGGCAAGTTTTTCATTGATGAGTCCTTTTGTTCCGTACTGGCTGGGACCAATGCCCTCACTGCGTACGCAAAACGGGTAGGTAACCTTACTATCTTCTTCCTTATTTACATTGATGAGTTCTACCATAAACGTCCAGTTTTTATGGAAGTCATACACATAAATAAATTTCTGGTTGGGATCACGAATTTCTGAACCCACCGTAGTTTCTTTCATCAGCACAGGCGCCACTAAATATTGCTTATCATATTTCTCTAATGTAATTTCTTTACCACGTTGCCATTTGTCATTACTACGGTGAAATGTCGCGTTGTGCTTGTTATCAAATTCAAAACATTTTAAAATTACGTTGTGCAGATCAAAAAAAGTTTGCACATGCTTCACTACAACATCCCTGTATACGCTGTCGTCGTCCTCCCAATAAATCCTGAATTTTAATATTGCCATATCACGAAATTAAGACTTACTCCTCAATTAATATATTCAAACCTCCCATGAGGTTTTTTTTAACTTTACTCTTTTTTGGAGATACCCAATTCCCCTGCAATTCCTTTCATAAAGGCGAATGCCGCATCATATTCATTCAAAATTATTCCATCTAAAATAGCCTCGCGAACTGCTTTTTTTATCTCCCCGACTATGCGGGATGGAGGGAGGCCAAATTCTTTCATAATGATTTCGCCGGTTATAGGCGGCTGCCAGTTACGCAGGTGATCGGATGCTTCCACTTCTTTTAACCGCTTTTCCACCATGTCGAAATTGGCTAAAAAACGCTGTACCTTTTGTTTATTTTTTGAAGTAATATCAGCTTTGCATAAGGTCATTAAAGCATCAATATCATCTCCCGCGTCAAAAATAAGCCTTCGTATAGCCGAATCCGTTATATTTTCCTTTGTAAGACTTATGGGCCGTAAATGAAGCTCTACTATTTTTTTTACAAATTTCATTTTATCATTCTGCGGCAATTTTAACCGGGCAAATATTTTTGATACCATTCTTCCACCCACCACCTCATGGCCATGAAACGTCCACCCATGGCCTTCTTCAAATCTTTTGGTTACCGGCTTGGCAATATCGTGTAATATAGCCGCCCACCTGAGCCAAAGATCGTTTGTATAAGGTGCGATGTTGTCCAGCACCTGCAACGTATGATAAAAATTATCTTTATGGCCCTTCCCGTCAATATATTCGGCACCCGCGAGGGCTACCATTTGCGGAAAAATAATTTCCAGCAGGCCGCTTTTATACAAAAGGTCAAAACCGATAGAAGGCTTTACGCTCATTACAATTTTATTGATCTCGTCAACAATCCTTTCGCCACTAACAATTTTTACCCGGTGAGCATT
The DNA here is from genome assembly GCA_039933035.1 of Ginsengibacter sp. GTDB lineage: Bacteria > Bacteroidota > Bacteroidia > Chitinophagales > Chitinophagaceae > Ginsengibacter. Next base: position 48,017 of record JBDTOV010000012.1, read on the forward strand.
TCGTTGTATGGATTCGAAAGTGCCAGGGAAAATGGAAAAATTCAATTGTGTCGCAAAACGGACCGCCCGAATCATTCTTAAGGGATCATCAATGAAAGTCTGATCGGGTGATAGCGGTGTGCGGATAATCCTGTTATCTATGTCCTCCACCCCGTTTAGCGGATCAATCAATTTACCAAAATCATTTTTATTGAGGCTAAGTGCCAGTGTATTGATAGTAAAATCACGCCGCAACCTGTCTTCCTCAAGCGTGCCCGGTTCTACATCCGGTTTTCTACTTTCGTGACGATAGCTTTCTTTCCTGGCGCCAACAAATTCTATTTCAAACGCATCACTTCTACTGCCAGTTACTGGTACTTCCGATGATGGGTGAACTGTCATGTCCCCGTTCCGCCCTGTCTCCAAAGAAGAGTAACGCGGTTTATTAATTTGGTTTCTAACGGATATTTTTATTTGAGCGGTGCCAAAGTTTTTGAAGACAATAACTTCCGGAACCGGTCGAAATTGTTGTGCGGTCTCTTTCGCTAATTGTATTCCATCCCCGATACAAACAATATCTACGTCCTTCCCTGGCCTGTTTAATATTTTATCCCGCACAAAGCCGCCAATCACATACACAGGCAGATCAAGGCTTTCGCCGGCAGCCTGAATTTTTTGAAAAATAAAAAGCTCTTCATCACTGCATCTGATATTCATATTGCAAAAGTAAATGTTTTGTTTTGCCGTTGCTGTAAATGAGGAATAGGTATGGATTAAGATAATTAATAATCTATTGCTGACAGGCTGCCGGATTGAAGCGAAAAGCCAGAACTATCGTTCAGTACCGATATACCGAAGCCAGCCCCGATTTTTTTAGCTGTTATAATTTTAATATAGTTTTTCGTGGCATTAATGTTGAACCATATACCATTACTCGAATATCTACGTTTATTGGTAGGAGATTTTGACATATTGACAAGAAAAAAAACATATGAATAGAGATTATTTTTTGGGCGGTTCTGAAGATGAAATGGAATTTATGCCTATAATTCCTTTAAATGAAGATGGTAATGAACCCGGTGACGATCAGCCCATTCCAACCGAATTACCACTGCTTCCCTTACGCAACACAGTTCTGTTTCCCGGTGTAGTCATACCAATTACCGTGGGTCGGGATAAAAGTATTAAAGCGGTTACCGATGCATATAAGACTGACAAATTGATAGGTGTCGTGTCGCAAAAAGACAGTTTGGTAGAAGAGCCGGTAGTAAGTGACTTAGTAGATATCGGTACTATCGCCAAAATAATTAAGCTTATAAAAATGCCTGATGGTGGCACAACCGTAATTATACAAGGAAAAAAGAGATTTAAAGTTGACGAAATCACTTCTGACGATCCCTATTTTAAAGCGAAAATAACGGTACTTGGAGAAGAAGAACTTAAAAACGATAACGATTTTGATGCGATGGTTTCTTCTATAAAAGAACTTGCCGCACAAATCATCCAGCTTTCGCCCAATCTTCCGTCTGAAGCTTCTATTATTCTCAGAAATATAGAGAATCCTGCTTTCCTGATACATTTTGTAAGCAGTAACCTGAACAGTACGATAGCTGAAAAACAAAGGTTGCTGGAGATACACAATATAAAGGCCAGGGCAGAGGTATTGATGAACCTGCTGCAAACTGAACTTCAATACGCGGAACTTAAAAATAAGGTAACCAATAAAACACGTGCAGAGCTAGATAAGCAACAAAAAGATTATTTTTTGCAACAACAGCTTAAAGCCATAAAAGAAGAACTGGGGGGAGATAATTTTGCAGAAATAAAAGAAATGCAGAAAAAAGCTGATGAAAAAAAATGGCCTGTTACTGCAAAAGAAATGTTTCATAAAGGAATAGAGAAACTGGAGAGGATGCATCCATCTACACCGGATTATTCAGTGGTATACAATCACCTTGACTTAATGCTCGATCTGCCATGGGAAGATTATACCAAAGATCAGTACGATTTTAAAAAGGCAAAAAAAATACTGGACCACGACCATTATGGAATGGAAAAAATAAAACAAAGAATCCTGGAATACCTCGCTGTTCTAAAATTGAAGGGCGATATGAAGAGCCCGATCCTTTGCTTTGTTGGCCCTCCCGGTATTGGAAAAACTTCTTTGGGAAAAAGCATTGCCAATGCGATTAACCGGAAATATGTAAGAGTAAGCCTGGGTGGACTTCATGATGAAAGTGAAATTCGCGGGCATCGTAAAACTTATATTGGCGCCATGCCCGGAAGAATATTGCAGTCTATACGGAAAATAAAATCTTCCAACCCCGTAATGATTTTGGACGAAATCGACAAGGTGGGTACGGATTTTCGAGGTGACCCTTCTTCCGCATTACTGGAAGTGCTGGACCCGGAACAAAACAATAATTTTTACGACAATTACCTGGAGATGGAATATGACCTGAGTAAAGTACTCTTCATCGCCACTGCTAATAATCTTCAAAATATTCAACCGGCTTTACGCGACAGGCTTGAAATTATTGACCTGAGTGGTTATGCTATTGAAGAAAAAATTGAGATAGCCAAACGCCATCTGTTGCCAAAACAAAAAGAGGCCCATGGATTAAAGGATGTGTCCTTTAAAATAAGCGACGCAGTGATTGAAAAAATTATTTCAGATTTTACGAGGGAAAGTGGTGTGCGTGAACTAGACAGGCAACTTGCCAGCGTGATGCGAAACCTTGCCAGGACGTACGCTGAAAAAGGAACCCTTAAGCCTACCATCAGCCTGGGAGATATTGAAAAGATTTTGGGCAGATCAAGATATAATAATGAGATGTATAAAACAGCCAACATGGCCGGGGTAGCTGTGGGGCTCGCCTGGACTTACGTGGGCGGTGATATTCTTTTTATTGAAACCACTACCAGTGATAATGGTAAAGGTGAACTAAAGTTGACCGGGAACCTCGGAAATGTGATGAAAGAAAGCGCCAGCACCGCAATGACGTACCTGCAGGCAAATGCAAAAAAATATGGAATTGATCCGGAACTGTTTACTAAAAAGAATGTGCACATTCACGTACCGGAGGGCGCCGTTCCCAAGGACGGCCCAAGCGCCGGCATTACGTTGATGACAGCACTGGCATCTTCCTTTACCGGCCGAAAGGTAAAACCCTATCTTGCCATGACAGGCGAAATTACGTTGAGGGGCCAGGTATTACCGGTGGGTGGCATTAAGGAAAAAGTGCTCGCAGCTAAAAGAGCCGGGCTTAAAGAAATTATTATGTGTGTCCAAAATGAAAGGGATGTAAAGGAAATAAATCCCCAATTCATTAAAGGACTTAAAGTGAGCTACGTAAAAACAATGCAGCAGGTATTGGATCTTGCCTTATCATGATTTATCAATCCAAGACTTAACATATTTCGTAAATATTATTGTAAACAAAATCAACTGAATTTTTCGTGTTGATTGTTTTAAGGGTTAAAGAGATCCCTCCTGATTCTTCGGGAGGGAATTTTTTTTGGTGAATTATATACTGCTTATAATAAATTGTGCGGTGCAGATCTGTAAGACAATCTTCCGTTTACAATTGTAGCAGGTGTTGTATATGGATGTTCTACTGCGTTTGCGTCATTTAAGATATGCAGCACCTTCTATCCTCCAGTTTTTAAATAATCAGCTATCATGGAGCGGTGATATCACCACCAAGCAACTTCTGAACTCATAAAGGCCGTTCTGTTTGTACCCGCGGTTTTTTTAAGATCTTCAGCTCCCCTGGCAAATTGTTCCGTCTCCATATTATCTGCATAACCCCGAAAGGCATTATTTTTCCATTTTGCATTTTTTGAGCCAGGTAACGTTTTTCTCCTACCGCTTAAAACCGGTAAATGTTCATAAAAAATGTGTTGCATCGGAAGTTGGTTTACCAGGTTTTCTTTATTAAAATAAGGGTAGCGTTTGATCGGGGATACTTTCTCACATCCACCGGCATTTCAACAGAAAAAAATTCGTAATAGGGTAACCAATTCTTCGAAAGTTCTTGTGGAATGGCCGATAGTGTATAAGGCCTTTTGCATAGTATTCATCGAATGATTATTCAAATACTATGCCTTTTGCTTAGAAAGTTATTGATTATTTTTTCCTGAAAGAAGTAAGGAAGGCGCCGGTAATAAGACCGTAAAGGTTTATTTAATTTCAAGAGTTAAGAGGCAATCCTTTTCCATGTAGGCTTCCATAACATCGCCAACCATACATTCTCCCACGCCTGCTGGTGTTCCGGTAAAAATAAGGTCCCCGATATTTAAAGAAAAATAATTAGAAATATTTGCGATGATCTTGTCCACAGAAAATATCATGGACCCTGAATTGCCGCTTTGAACAATTTCTTTGTTTTTTGCAAAAGAGAAATTAATGTTCTTTTTATTCAAAGCCGGTGTTATGTCCACAAATGTCCCGACCGCAGCAGAGTTATCAAAAGATTTTGCTTTTTCCCATGGCAGGCCTTTCTCTTTTAGTTGATTTTGAATATCACGCGCCGTAAAGTCTATGCCTACGCTTATTCCGTTGTAGTAATTGGATGCATGTTTTTCCTGTATATATTTCCCGTTTTTACTTATACGAACTACCAGTTCACATTCATAATGCAATTCATTGGTAAATTCAGGATAATAAAATGGCGTATGATTTTGTACAAGTGCACTCTTTGGTTTCATAAAAATTACCGGTTCATCCGGCAACTCGTTACCCATTTCTTTTGCATGATCTGCGTAATTACGTCCGATACAAAAAATTTTCATATTTGAAGCAGCTTTTTTTTTAGGATTTCAGAAGTCTTATAGGCGAAAATATACAAAAACAAATTAAAAAATGAATTTAACTAACCTGCTTATTCAGAATTAAATGTAATACTATTTATTGTGTTCATCGTCCTCTCGAGACCAAGTGTCGCAAAATTTTCAATAACATCTATGCATTTTTCAATTTTTAAACTCACCAGCGGCATTTCTTCAGGAAGCCAACGACTCAGTACAAATTCTACCTGCATTCCTTTTGGAAAATTATTGCCCGTTCCAAAACGAAGTTTAGGGTAGGCATCTGTGCCCAATACCTGTTGTATATCCCGAAGTCCGTTGTGTCCCGCATCACTCCCGCTTTTGCGTAAACGTAATTTATTTAAGGGAAGCGCCAGGTCGTCAACAATAGTCAATGAGCTTTCAATTTCTATCTTTTCCTTATCCAGCCAATACTTCATTGCCCGCCCACTCAAATTCATGAATGTAGTTGGTTCTATACAAACGAATATTTTACCTTTATATTTTATTTTCGCAACATTTGCCAGCCTCCCGGTGGTAAACGATTCTCCGTGCTTCGCGACAAAAGCACTGGCTACATCGAATCCAATATTGTGGCGCGTGTGCGCATAGTCACTTCCAGGGTTACCGAGTCCAACAATTAAATACTTTGACATTTGATAACGAAGGTAGCGTTTTGTGAAAATGTTCCTCGTAGTTACCAGGTGATGAATTGCCGGATTAATGAATTGCAGATTATGCCGGCTTGCTTTACCGGTGACACGCAGGGCTTTTTCTATATATGGAATACAGTGTGCGCATGCCTTTTTTTGTCACATACCATGTGAATTTTTTTTCAGACATTACAAAATACGGTGTGAGGCTAATGAGTCCTCGTTCTATAAGAGGATGAAGTGACCTAATATCAATTGGGCCAAAAGGTCGTCTTCTCTTTTGCCATGCACATGCTTTTTTCAAAGCTATTACCATGGACGGAGACAAAGGGTATTCCTTGTCCCGGAAAAAATATCCACGGGGAAAAACTTTGATTATTGTCAAAAGAATTGTTTACTGTAAGGTATACTTAATATATATACCGTAAACATCAATTAAAACCTTATCAGTAAAGAGATTTCAAGCAGGGAATTATACAATATATATAAGCTGACTACGTTCGATTTACTGCCTGTGTCTGAAATTATTTTGAAAAAAGTAGAACAATAATTTTTTTGGGAGTTTCAATGTGTATCTAATCCAATACCCGGAAGTTTAATCTCTTTCAAGATATTGCTGAAGTTCAGCATCTGTTTTAATAAGCACATCCCGCACTTTGCTTCCCTGGTTGGGACCTACAACACCCGCCGCTTCCAACTGGTCCATCAAACGCCCTGCACGATTGTATCCTAATTTCATGCGACGTTGCAACAATGACGTGCTTCCGCTCTGGCTTTGAACAATTAATTTAGCGGCGTCTTCAAAAAGCGCATCCCTGTCATTCACATCAAAATCTTTGTTTTCAAATTCTTTTTCATCTACATATTCCGGCAATAAAAAAGCCTGGGGATATCCCTGTTGATCACCGATGAAGTCAGTTACTTTATCCACTTCAGGTGTATCAACAAATGCGCATTGCAGCCTGGTAAGTTCACCATTGTAACTGATAAGCATGTCTCCTTTGCCGATCAATTGTTCGGCACCGCCCACGTCAAGTATCGTGCGGCTGTCAATTTTACTGCTCACCTTAAAGGCAATTCGTGCAGGGAAATTCGCTTTGATGGTACCGGTAATAATATTTACAGAAGGACGCTGGGTGGCAATGATCAAATGAATACCTACAGCTCTTGCAAGCTGTGCCAGGCGGGCAATTGGCATTTCAACCTCCTTTCCTGCCGTCATGATAAGATCAGCAAATTCATCAATGACCAACACAATAAATGGTAAATACTGGTGTCCTTTTTCCGGGTTTAGTTTCCTGCTTACAAATTTTTCATTGTATTCTTTTATATTCCTCGTTCCCGCTTCTTTGAGGAGATCGTACCGGTTATCCATTTCAATACATAATGCATTGAGTGTATGAATCACTTTTTTGGTATCTGTAATAATAGCATCTTCTTCGCCCGGCAATTTGGCAAGATAATGTTTTTCAATACTTTGATAAATACTCAGTTCCACTTTTTTAGGATCAATCAACACAAGCTTTAATTGTGAAGGATGCTTTTTGTAAAGAAGAGAGACCAGGATAGCGTTTAGCCCCACTGATTTACCCTGGCCGGTGGCGCCGGCCATCAACAGATGAGGCATGGTGGTAAGATCAACAATAAAATTTTCGTTGTCAATTTTTTTACCGATTGCTATGGGCAAGGAAAAATGATTATTTTGAAATTTTTCAGAATTCAATAAGGTCCGCATGCTTACCACCGTCTTCTTTACATTGGGAACTTCTATACCGATCGTTCCTTTGCCGGGGATGGGAGCAATGATACGAATGCCCAGGGCGGCAAGGCTTAAGGCAATATCATCTTCCAGGTTTTTGATTCGTGAAATACGCACACCCGGTGCCGGCACTATTTCGTACAAAGTAACGGTCGGGCCAACTGTTGCATATATCTTCTGAATCTCAATGTCGTAATTTTTTAGTGTATTAATAATCTGATTTTTGTTGGTCTCAAGTTCAGCCACATCCTGCACAATTTTTTCACTTCCATGGGCTTCCAGTAAATCAATGCCCGGGAATTTATAGTTCCTGAGATCCAGTATCGGATCATAAGGTTGTTGTAGTTTTGGTTTTGGGATGCCTGTTATTTCTTCTTCAATTGGTGCAGGAACTGACTTTACTTCAAGTCGAAGCCCGCTTTCAGGGAGATGTTGCGGAACGATATTTTTATTATTCTCTACTTTCGGAACAGTGAACAATACTGGTTTTTCGATTCCGTGCATTTCCGGTTTCTCAATTATTTGGAGATCATGATGCAACCTATTTTCATCATTAGCAGTAACCTTCAGTAAAGGTAAAATGTGTTCTACTGATGTAACAGGGACAAGTGTTGGTGATTCGGTTTCAAACAAAAGGTCCGCATTCTCCTCGTTACCGGGAACTAATTTTTTCTTTTGAAGATTAAACGAAGGATTAAAACGCCATATTATATAACTCAGCAAAGCAACCAATAACACTGCGGCAGTTCCGACTTTCCCAATCTCCTGCTCCAGCCAATGGCTTTCCATATCGCCCACGGCACCGCCCCACGGAAAAGGATGCCCACTCATCAGGAAAGATGCAGAAACGCTTATTACCAAAAGACCCACAATTACATAACGGATATTGCGGCCAACGGAAAATATTTTTTTGGGTGCGAACATATTTACGCCCGTCACAAAAAGGAAAGTGCAAAATAAATAAGAAGCAATACCGAAACCTGACCTGAAAAAAAGATCGGAAAAATAAGCGCCCGCCGTTCCCAATAAGTTTTCCATGGGCTCGGCATGGCTGGGCAATAAAATTTTTGCGCCCTTAAATACTTTCGACTGATCTTCCTGCCATGTAAACAAGTAGGATGTAAAAGAAATGAAAAGAAGAAACGATAAAAGGATAAGGAAGGTTCCTGCAATCTTATGAGATCGCTCATCCTTAAGCAATTTTTTTACTTCTACTCTTTCTTCCTTATCAGCATTCAATTTTTTAGGGTCTGCCGCTTTACTTTTTTTATTCTTTTTGCTGGTCGCCATTTGATTGCAAAGATAGAGAAATGGTTAATGGAAGTTCAAGGTTGACGATTGAAAACCGAAAGCAAAGGGCTCAAACACTTGCCGGAACATTTAACTTTATTGGCTTCTTTTTCTAAATATTCCAAAAAACAAGCAAAGCCAGCCGGCAATAAAACACAATCCGCCAAATGGCGTGATCGCGCCGACCCAGTTGTACCCCGGTAACACGGCCGCTTTGATAAATGTTAAGCCATACAAGGAGCCGCTAAATAAAATGACTCCTGCAATAAATAATTTCCCTGCCCATTTTATAAAATTACCCGGAAATTCTTTATATAAAATGCCAGCCGTCATTAATGCAAACGCATGGTAAAACTGGTACCTGGCACCCGTTTCGAAAATGCCTACTGCATAGTCAGAAACCTGTTGTTTAAGTGCATGGGCAGCAAATGCTCCAAGAACTACGGAAAGCGTGCCAAGAATAGCCGCCGTTTTTAAAAAACCTTTGTGCATTAAAATAGATGTTTAAAAAATTAATCAAATGTGCTTTTATTATTTTGTTCCCGGAAAAAGAATTGAAAGAGAATTTTCATGAAGTTCCTTTACGTCAAGCACTATATCAGCCTGCGAATAATACGGTTCTCTCTCTGCTAACTTCTTTTGAATAAAAGATAAAAGCTCTGAAGGCTTTACCTCTTTTATAACCGGCCTTTTTTCTGTTTCATGCATTACTTGTTTAGCCAATATTTCGGGTTCCGCCTTTAAATAAAGAACCTTTCCCTGCGATTTCATCCATTCCATGTTACCAGGAAAGCAGGGAGTTCCGCCGCCAGATGCGAGTACAAAATTTTTTTTATTCTGAAACTCACGAAGATGATAACTTTCCCATTCACGAAATTTTTCTTCACCCTCCTTTTCAAAAATAACGGTAATTGTGTTCCCGTATTCCTTTTCTATTATTTCATCCAAATCGTAAAAAGTTAATCCATTTCTTTTTGCCCAAATGCGCCCCCAGTGAGATTTTCCACTTCCCATAAAACCAACCAGAAAAATATTCATATTATAAAGCCTCCAACTTATCTTCTGTTACTATCACAAAGTTTCCTGACTGAATGGTTAATTCTATTTCAAACCAAATTTGTTCAAATGAAATGGTAAAATGTTTTATTCTTCATGTTTCCAGTTCTAAACCAAATGATTTA